>PLLM01000055.1 GCA_003141275.1 Phycisphaerales bacterium | reverse complement strand
GCGGTTATGGAAAACGGCTCGCTTGAGGAATTATACGTGGAGCGGACAAGCTCCACAAGGTACGTGGGCAACATATACAAGGGCAGGGTCGTGAACGTCGAGGCGGCGATACAGGCCGCCTTCGTCGATTTCGGAACCGGCAAAAACGGCTTTCTGCATATCAGCGACCTGCACCCTCGCTATTTCGCCGGCAAGAGCGCAATCGATACCGAGGAAATCGGCAAGCGAAGGGCGCTCCACGAACGAAAACCGATTCAGGCCTGCCTGCACAAGGGCGACGAGGTGGTAGTCCAGGTTACAAAAGAAGGTATCAATACCAAGGGGCCAACGCTGAGCACGTATCTGGCGCTGCCGGGAAAATATCTCGTTATGATGCCTTGGATGGAAAAATCGGGCGTATCTCACAAAATCGAAGATGAGCAGGAGCGAATACGGCTGCGAAACATCTTCGAGCAGAGCAATCCCCCCAAAGACATCGGTTTCATTATCCGGACGGCCGCCCAGGGAAGCTCCAAGCGGGACATCCAGAATGATATGAAGTATCTGCGGCGACTCTGGGCCGCCATCGAAAAAAGAATAGGCGGCGCCAAGACGCCCACGGAACTGTATCAGGAGTCGGACCTGGTCATAAGAACGCTGCGAGACGTTTTCAATAACGACATAACCAGAATACTGTGCGACTCCGAAAGTATGGTTAAGCGAATTCGCGATTTTCTCTCGATAGCGTCGCCCCGGCTGAAACAACGCGTCGTCTTTTATGACGGCAGCGAACCGTTGTTTCACAAATACAAGATTGAGCAGGAAATCGCCAAGGTCCACTCGCGGACAGTGTCCCTTAATACAGGCGGGTCGATTGTCATTGAACAGACCGAGGCGCTGGTCGCAATCGACGTCAACAGCGGAAGCTTCCGCAAACACCAGGACGCCGAAGAAACCGCCTTTAAGACCAATATCGAGGCGGCAGAGGAAATCGCCAGACAACTGCGCCTCAGAGACCTCGGCGGACTGATAATCTGCGACTTCATCGATATGCGAAGCCCCAAGCACCGCAGGGAAGTCGAAAAGGTCTTCAGGGCCGCGACCAGGACCGACCGCGCAAGGTCGAGAATCCTGCACATAAGCAACTTCGGCCTCATCGAGATGACCAGGCAGAGAATGCGCCCGAGCTTGCAGTCCAGCACCTATCTGGCCTGTCCGAACTGCGCAGGCAGCGGCTATGTGAAAAGTCACGAATCATGCGCGATTGAGCTTATTCGACTCCTGCATCTGGCCGCCTCAAAAGAGCAGGTCAAAAAGGTGGAGCTGTTTGTCTCGCCTGACGTCGCGGACTATCTGCAAAACGAAAGAAGAGCGGCGATTGCCCATATTGAACAGGCCAGCAACAAGAAAGTTATTATCCATTCGTCTGCCGAATACGCAGGCGAAAGGTCTGAAATCGTCTGTCACAACGACAGGGGCAGCGTCGTCAAACTGTAGCGCAGCCGCATACCGGATACTACGGTAAACCTTGACGGCAGACGGCATTTCAGCGATACTGTCAGCAATATAGCCCGTTTTGGCATCTGGGGGCTTCTACAAGTGAGCCAATATATGAAATTTGACCTTGATTACGCAAAGCAGGTAATTGAAAGCGAAGGCGAGGCAATAAAAGGCCTGGTGGAGATGGTGGGGCAGGACTTCGCGCGGGCGGCGGAGATGCTCTACAACTGCTCCGGCTCAGCAATAGTCAGCGGAATCGGCAAGGCCGGCATCATTGGCCGAAAAATCAGCGCGACACTGGCCTCCACAGGCACGCCGAGCCATTTCCTGCACCCCGCGGAAGCCGTCCACGGCGACCTCGGCCGGCTTCGAAAAGAAGATATAATTCTCATCCTCAGTTACGGCGGCGAAACCGATGAGATTCTCCGGCTGATTAACCTCGTCAAGCAAATCCAGATTCCCCTCATCGCCATTACCGGCGAAAAGGACTCCACCCTCGCCAAATACAGCGACGTGGTCCTCAGTATGGGCAAGCTGAACGAGGCCTGCCCGCTGGGCGTCGCACCGAGCGTCTCAACGACCTGTATGCTCGCCCTGGGCGACGCCCTTGCGCTAACGGTAATGAAAGCCCGAAATTTCAGCGTTGAGGATTTCGCGCGGTTCCACCCTGGCGGCTCGCTCGGCGCAAAACTGATGACCGTTGAGCAGTCGATGATGTTCAAACCCGGCGAGAAGCTGCCTCTTGCCTCCGGTTCGGACACAATGGGAAAGATTCTTAAAAATACCAGCGACGTGAAACGACACGGCGCGATAATGATAGTTGACAAACAGGGCAAACTTGCCGGAATAATTACAGACGGGGACATTCGTCGGCTGATGACAAAAGAAGGACCAGGCGGTTTCGATATGAAGGCCTCTGACGTGATGACCAAAAACTGCAAAAGAGTCCGCCTCGACGACCTCGCGGCCCAAGCAACGGCCATTTTCCACAAGCACAGGATTGATGAGCTGCCCGTTGTGGACGCCGACGACAAACCGGTGGGCCTTATCGACGTGCAGGATATTGTAACAATCAAAGTTGTCGGGTGAACCGTGGCCAAAAAGCTCGACGCAATAAAAATGCTTGTCCTCGACGTTGACGGCGTCCTTACCAACGGGACAATACTCGTGGATTCTCGCGGCAAGGAAAGCAAATCATTCAGCATCATCGACGGGCACGGAATCAAAATGTGGAAACGGGCGGGCCTCAAAATCGCGCTTTTGAGCGGACGGGCCTGTGCCACCACAAAACATCAGGCCAGAGAACTCGCCGCGGATTTTTGTCTTAATGGCCGACGAGACAAATTGAAGGGATTAAAAGAGCTGATTAAAATGAGCAAAACGCCCGCCGGACAGATTGCTTACGTCGGCGACGATTTGCCCGATTTGCCAGTGATTCAGTGCGTTGGTTTTTCCGCGGCGGTCGCAAACGCAGTTGACGAAATCAAACGTGCCGCTGATTACGTTACCAAAAGAAAAGGCGGCGAAGGGGCCGTCCGGGAAATCATCGAGTATATTCTCAAAAAAACCGGCAGATGGGACGCCCTTGTGAAAAGATATATGGTGGATTCCGTCCAAATGAGGCGCCGCCCGGCCAAAGAGATAATCTTAAGAAAGAGCAAAAAATAAAATGCTGCTATATTCGAGAAGGTTCACAATCTGGCTCGTTTCGTTTCTGGCGGTGCTAATCATTTATTTTTTATACAACCGCTTAAGCAGGACGCCGCCTATACCAACGGACATATCCGTGACCCCGGCAGGACAACTCGCCGACGTGTGCGATTCGAATGTCAACGTCGGAAAAGTCGGCGAGGTGGGCGTAGGCGTCGTTAAAAACGCCCGTTATACCACTCTTAACGCACAAAAACAGGTCGAGCGGGAATTCGGATTCCAGGAGCTTTTGCACCAGGACGGCAACGACTGGGAAATAGAAAAGCCCTATATGAATATCTACCGCCGAAGTTTCAGGTGCGCGATAACAGGCGAGCGGGCAAAAGTAGCCGTTGAAGTGGCTGGAGGCAGAGTAACGCCCAAACAGGGAATGCTAATGGGCAACGTCACCATTCGAATCTGGCCCCAGCGCAAAGAAGAGCCTAACGAGATGACCATTTATCTCGATGACGTCGCCTTTTCCGCGGACAAGTCGATGTTTTCCACGGCCGGACCAATCGAGCTGGTCTCGGATAACATCAAAATGGCGGGCACGGGGATGGAGATTGTTTACAACGGCGACGACGAACGCCTCGAACGTCTGCAAATAACGAAACTCCAGAGCTTGCGAATCAGGCGGTGGTCGCAAGGAACGGTTTTGCAGTCAACGCCCGACGCCAACGAAAATAATCAAAAACAAAAAAGTGAAAACGAACAAGCATCGAAACACGGAAAATTCTATCAATGCGCGCTCGACAAAAACGTCAGGATTGAAACTCCGAATGAACAACTCCTCGCCGACGCCCTTTTGATAAACGATATCTTCATACCAAGCGGCTCGGCTGAACAGACCGGAAATGAAACCGCGCCCGACAACAACACGGCCGCCCAATCAACCGGCCGTGCCGGCAACAGGCCGGATGCGACAACGTCGGATGAAACGCCCAGTGACATCTCCATAACCTGCAACGGCGGCATTATTGTCACCCCGATGAGCGCCCAAGGCGAAAATAAATCGCCAAAACAGCAAACAACTTACGCCGAGATTATCGCCCAACAGGACGCCAACACCTCTCCCGTCGGCAAAACCACCTTCCGCGGCGGAAATGTTACCTACAGCGCGGCAACTGGCGAGGCAATCGCAATCGGACCTTCAAGCATCGCCTTTGACGTGAACGAAAAAACCAAGGACGGAACAGGCAGCCCGGCGACGGTCAGAATGACCTCCCGCCGACAGGCCGTGTTTTCGCCTGCCTCAAACAAGGGCATATTTGAAGGCGACTGCCGCTGCACTATCTCGCAGAAACAGGACAAAATACTTCAACAGTATATAGTCCTGGCCGACAAGCTCGAAATCGACCTGGCGAAGAAAAATATAAACAGGGACTCCGGGCTGTCAATGGATGTCAATCGCATGATTGCAACCGGCCCGGGCGTGCACTTAGTCAGCACAAAAAAAATCGACAACAAGCTATTGACGGGTATCGAGCTTAAATGCGCCTCAGTTAATTACGATACAACCGACGGCGATTTCTTAGCGGCGGGACCGGGCCTGATAAAAGTGGACAACTCGCAAACCGATGAGCCGCAGGATAAACTGGCTAAGTTCAGCTTGCGGCGAAAATGCTACGCGTTCCTGCGAAACTTCGATTCGCTTGCGTATGCGGGCCAAAGCAGGCACTTGATCGCCGACTCAAAAAGCGGCTCGCTTTTAGTTGATTATCTCCCGCTGGTTGAAGGCCGCGGCAACGAAAAGGTATCCGTAACCGCAAGCCACGTCGAGGGAGATATCGCTGAAACACTGACGGGGCGAATGGAGCTTAGGGACCTGCTGGCAAAAGGCGCTGTAACTTACGAGGACATGGACGCTCAAGTCGCCGGCAGCGAATTTATCTACGACGCCAACACCGCCTTAATTGATATTCGGGGCGACAAATACAGACCCTGCAATTTCAACGGTGCAATCATCGACGCCGTGCGATACGATACAAAAACCGGCAAGTGGAACACGCGTGTAAAAGGCCCGGGGGCGATTAGATAATCGCCGATTTTTGACACGGATTAACACGGATTTACACTGTTTCTTTATTCGTTTCTCTGTGTCCTCTGCGGCTAACTCCAGTTACTACAAGAACTTATGCCAAAATAGTAATTTTTTGAAAAATGGTTAGATTTGTATTGACTTATAATTTTAGTTTGATATAATTATAACTCGCACTGGCCGGTGGTGGGCTGGCCAGGCAGATAGCGCAGAAGCGCAAGATGTGACCCAGCAGGGCAAGGGATTTCAACAATTCAATGTTGGTAGCTTGTTGTTTGTTGTTCATAGCAACAGCAACGAATAATGAACATTGAACGAATGGAGATTGGGTCATGTCTGCGAATTTAAATGTCAGGATTCCCGAATGGTTGGACAAAATCTGCGAAAGTCCGTTGATTCTTTATCGCCGGTTAAAATACGGCTATTCTTATCGCAGAATTTATCTTGGGCAGAACGAATACACAATCGTCGAACCTGCGGATTACTATTCCTTCGGTAAATACAATTGGATTTTAATAAGATGCAATAAAAAACCTTACGCTATCAGCGAATTTAAAATCGGGCGTAAAAAAACAAAGAGGGTGTATTTGCACAGGGCAATTATGAAGGCGCCCAAGAAACGTCTTGTTGACCATCGAAACTGCGATGGTCTCGACAATCGCAGGGCAAATCTGCGCTTTGCCACTTACTCTCAAAATCTCGCTAACAGGGCAAAAACAAAATCGAAGACAACTTCGAAGTATCACGGGGTTTCTTTTCACAAATGCAGCAGCAAATGGTGCGCCGTAATTGGCTGGCGGCATAAAACAAGGTGGCTTGGCCGATTTGAAAATGAAATCGACGCCGCCCGCGCCTACGATAGGGCAGCTATCAAGTACTACGGCGATTTTGCTCGACTTAATTTCCCAAGAGAGGATTATATCAACAAAATAGGTAAGTCGAACTCCAAATAATTTGCCGCCCGATTTATCAGGTGGTCCCAAAAATTACAGGGCGGGGTTTGCCCCGCCCTGTGGTTATTTTCGCGTATTTATCGGCCTGTAATTTGTTTAAGCACCCCTTGTTTCCTGCCGATAAAGTTACTGCAAAATACATGTATTTCAATCTGCTTGTTATTAGGGGATATTAGTATGTGGATCGTTATCGGGATTGTGATTGTTGCTCTCCTCGTTTTCTTATTCTTCTTACGATTTAACAATTTTGTTCTGATAGCAAGAAATCTTACTTATATCCACGAAATTCTGCGTAATGATTACAAAGAGCGGTTCCCTGACGAAGATACACTTCTTATAACGTGTGGGGTAATAGATACGCGTGCTTACAACTTCCCCCTCGAAGATATGAAGCTTGCCCTACGCCGTGCTAAGGAGGGGGAATGCTTCCTTGAAGAGTCACTAAATCATCCCAGACCGCGTAACTATTTTAGCTTAGTTTGCACTCAAGACCTATTCCTGAATTTTGTGTTGGAACTCGAACTAATGAGGTTTCTCAATGATTCATCTTTACGTCGCGAAAATATTTTGACTTCCATAGTTTCGTCAAAGGAAAAAATTGAGAAAACGATAGACCGTGCAAAGCGTTCCTATGCAAGAGGAAAAAGACCGTTATTGTGGCGTCGTGCCGTATCAAATTTCATGACATCTTTCGCTCTTGAAGAGGTGAGAGATCAAATTGGAATAATCCGTCCGACACCTGAAAAGCAACTTGATTTGTTATTTCAGGCGTTAATCAAACAAAAACACTGGAAAGACATAGCCCCTGAAATAATTCAAAACATTTTCAACAACGCAAAGGGGGATGTTGAAGCAATCAAAAGGTTTATTTTTATATCAGAGTTTCATAATTCTGTGGGAAATAATTTTGTTAAGATTGCAAGTGATGTGTCAAATACAGATGTATCAGATGTGATAAGTACGTTTGCTGTAACCTTATATAGATTAGGTTCCGACCTTGTTAAAGCATTGCCTTTTGCAAAAACTGAGGATGAAGTTAGCTCCTTGGCTATAAGAGCAGAAATGGCGTTTACTTCATCTCTTTTATGCAATCCATTTGACTTAGAATCCTATTTTGGTTTGGCTTTATTGTTTAGCGAGACAGACAAAGATGTTGCTCTTGAGTGGTGTGCTAAATATAAGGAGGCAGAAGGAAAGCTGCTAAGTACGCCCGACGAAGAATTAAATGGCTCTCAATTAATTAGCAAGAAACTCCTAGACCCTGAAGAATGCCATAAGACCCTTAGAGAAATTTCTGAACATTCACAATATTTTCATCTTGATGAGACAGAAATTGATAATATGCCAAGCACTAAAGATATGATTAACGAACTTGAAGCATCGTTATTGCAAAAAGCATAAGCTTATTGTCGTATCTTGGTTTTGAATATTTTTGGGTTTAAGTCAAACCGGCGATGTTGACTGGTTGCCGGTGAGCGTTTCGTTATGCGGAAACCAAATAAACGATAGTTAAGGCGAACAATAAGGAGGCAAAAATGTATCCTATCCCATATTTTCAGATGATATGTGACGAAATCAAGGAACTACGTAGGTACATTTATTTTTCTCCAGAAAATTCGGCTGTCTATGGAGACAAAATATCTGAGCTTATCATCTTGATGGGGACAGAAATCGATACATTATTTAATCATCTTGTTGGCGGAAAACAGCCTAATATGCGTAACTATAAGGATTGGTTCAAAAAGCATTATCCAAAGATAATAGAAATAAAGTATTTTTCATGTATTCATGATAAATGGAAACCCATTTTTCAAAATCCAGATATTTCTTATTCATGGTGGCGAGCATATACAGAACTCAAGCATAATAGACACAAAAACCTTAAGGAGGCCAATATCGATAATCTTCATGATATCCAAGCAGCATATTATGTAACTTGTGCTCTTTCAATGAAAGATAACCGTTCTGCTTTAAAACAACTAAAGGATACATACGCAGTTATCTGTCACCCTGAAATTATCAGAGACAAATTCGCAACAAAGAAATCTATACTTAAAAATTTATCTAATATAGGTGCCCCAGGATATTCCCTTGATCTTTAGTTCTTACCGGGATGAGAAGAGATATAAAAGCTTGAAAAGTCTTATGTCCAAATTCCGTGGATTACACATAAAATCAAATTAAAAACAGTGTCAATCCGTGTTAATCAGTGTCAAAAAATTAGTTAGCGGCATAGTGCGCTAAGGTCGGAAAGAGTCAAATCCGTCAGATGGGCGATGATTTTGTCCGCTGGTTTTAAGTGTTCCGCGGCGTAGGTGTTGGTGATAGCGACAGCACGCATACCCGCAGCTTTAGCGGCCTGTAAACCCCAATGGGAATCCTCAATCACAACACAATCTTCCGGCTTGATTGACTTTTTCAGCTTTTTATTGAGCAGTTTCAAGGCCAGCAGGAAACCTTCAGGGTCGGGCTTGCCTCTTTCGACCTGTTCAGCTGAAACAATCACCTCAAAATAATTCCGCAATCCCGCACCTTCGAGAATCATCTCTATTTCAGGCAACAAGGCGCCTGAGCATATCGCCGTCGGAATCCTGCCGTCGGAGAGCATATTGAGAAACTTCGGGACGCCCTCGATTATGCCCGCCTCGGTCGCCGCCATTTCTTTGAACAAATTCGCCTTTTCACCAAGCAGCTGCCCGAACTGCTGATTGGACAAAGACAGGTTTCTTTCCTTGTTAACTATTCGCAGAAGCTCTTCGTCGGACAGCCCCAGGAACCTGTCGTAGTACTCGCGGCTGGACAACTGGTAATGAAGCTTTGCCAGGACGCGATTGAACGCCTTATGGTGAATCTGCTCGGAATCCACAAGAACGCCATCGAAATCAAATATAACAGCACCGAGCATAGCTCGTCCTTATTCGACGGGGACCGGTCCAATCAGGACACCGAAATCCGCGAAAGATGATTTGTCGCCTGAACAGATTAGCTGGATAAGAGCGTCGTTCTTTATAGCGTTTTTGGTGATGAATCGTCGCGCGACCATCGCCTTGCGTTTTTTCATCGGCATCGTCTGCTCTTTTGACTCGCCGGCTTCGCCATCGACGGGGACATCCATCTCGACCTTAGAGCTTGCGTAATCGCAGAACAGATAGCCGACGATTAAATCTATCGCGATATCAACTAAGTGCCTGCCGTAAAGGTCCATATATTCCGTCCCGTGATGTTTGACGAATGTTACGGCGTGCTTGAGCTGCTTTGTCCCTTCAGCCAGCTTTGCCAGCAGGTCTTCAAGCCCCGGGTCGTAATTTTGCTGTTCGAGCTCCGTCAGGTATTTTTCAGCGGTACCGCTGCACACTCCCCGGACGGCGGCGACGATTTGCAGTTGAGAAGTGCCTTCGTAAATCGTGGTGATTCTCGCGTCGCGTGCGTGGCGCTCGACGGCGTAATCACGCATATAGCCCGACCCGCCGAGAACCTGGATTGAGTCGTAGGCGACGCGGTTTGCCATCTCCGAGCAGAAGTATTTGCTCATCGGCGTCAGCATTGAGGCCAGCCGGTCAAGCCGACGCGCCTGCTCCTTGATGGGCTTCAACTGCTCTTTGTCGGCGGGCGGATTAAGCTCAAGCTGTTTTTGATAAACGATGTTGAGGTCAACAACACGGGACGTTTCATACAGAAGCGCACGCCCCGCCTCCAGCGATATTTTCATATCGATGAGCAGGTCGCGGACGGCAGGCAGCTTCTCGATTGCGACGCCGAACTGTTTCCTGCTCGACGCGTAATCTCGCGCGACGCGATATGCCGCCTCGCCGATACCGAGCGATTGCCCCGCGATGCCAATTCGCGCGCCATTCATCAGCGCCATCACATAGGTAACCAATCCTCGCTGCCGTTCGCCTACTAATTGACAGGGAGTGTTATCGAAAAATATCTCGCAGGTGGGGCTGCCGTGTATGCCGAGCTTGTCTTCGAGCCGGCGGATATGCACCGTAGGCCCCCTGTCGCAGACGAACAAGCTAAGCCCAAGCCCGCCCGAGCGGTCCGGCTCGCTTCGCGCCAGTACAAGCAGCACCTCGCCGCAGCCGTTGGTGATAAACCGCTTCACGCCGTGCAAAAACCAGTTCCCCGCGTTGTCCTGGAACGCGCGGAGCTTGACCGCCTGCAAATCTGAGCCGGCATCCGGCTCAGTGAGTACCATTGCGCCGGTAACCTTGCCCGCGGCGAAATCATGCAGGTATCTCTGCTTGATTTCCTCGGACGCGAAGGCGTTGATGGTCTCCCCGATACCCTGCAAACCGAATATGTTCATAAGCGAAGCGTCGGCGCGCGACACAATTTCAATCGCCATCGAATAGACAAGATTCGGGAAGTTAATCCCGCCGAAACGATACGGCAGTGTAAAACCCGTCACCTCCGCCTTGGCTAATTTGTCCAACGACTCCGCGATTCCATCCGCGTAGCTGACTGAGCCGTCGGCGTTGAGCGTACTGCCCTGACGGTCAACCGATTCGGCACGCGGCGCGATAAAATCACCGCTCAACTGCCCAATCGAATCGAGGACCATTTCATAATTGCGTATCGCCTCCCCGGCGTCGGCTGGCGCGTAATCGAATTGCGAAGCGAATTTGAAATCCTCTTCGCACAATCTGGCAAGGGCACCCAGGTCGAAGTGCTTAAACAAAAATCGTATGTCGTCGTTGTCCGTGTAGAAGTTTGGCATCGTTATTTTTCTCGTTTTCTACAGGTCTTAACCCCCAGGATAAACCTGGGGGCTTACCGGTTATTTTCAGGATTTACTTTCGATTGCTTCCTTGAATCCTTTTTCTTTGATGGCCTTTATCATTCTCGGAACGACCTCGTTGAGGTCGCCGACAATTTTATAATGCGCTACGTCGAATATCGGCGCCTGCGGGTCGTTGTTTATCGCCACGATTTTCTGGCTCTGGCTCATACCCGACTGATGCTGTATCGCCCCGCTGATTCCCACCGCGATATAAAGCGAAGGCCTCACGGTCGTACCCGTCTGGCCCACCTGGTGGTCGTGGTCGATGAAGCCCAGGTCAATCGCGGCCCTTGTTGCCGCCGGCGCGCCGCCGAGACAATTGGCCAAATCCCAGATTAGCCGGAAGTTCTCTTTGCTGCCCAGGCCCGCGCCGCCCGCGACAATAATCCTCGCCGCCTTGAGGTCCACTTTCTTTGCTCTGGTATGCTCTTCAAGTATTTCAATGGGCAGTTCCTGTGGAGATAACTGCACCTTCTCAGTTATTATCTGGCCCTTCCTTTTGGTATCGGGTGTCGCCATCACCATAACGCCCTCGCGGACGGTCGCCATCTGGGGCCAGCGGTCATAATTGATAATCGTCGCGATGATGTTGCCGCCAAACGCGGGCCTGATTTGGAAAAGCAGGTTCTTGTGCGTCTGCCCGTCGGTTGTTTTGTGGTCGCCTATTTGCAAATCGGTGCAGTCGGCAGTCAGTCCCGCCTTGGTTGCGCTGGCGATTCGAGGCCCCAAATCCCTGCCCACCGCCGTCGCGCCATAAACCACAATCTGCGGCTTGTATTTGTGAATCAGGTCGTAAAAAACTTTGGCGTAGCTGTTCGCCTGGTAATGCTCTAACAGCGGATGCTCCGCCAGATAAACCTTGTCCGCCCCATAATGAATCAGTTTCGCCACAAGGGCTTTTACGTTATCGCCCAACAGCACCGCACTAAGTTGGACACCAAGAATGTCCGCCAGATGCCGACCTTTGCTCATCAGCTCAATCGGCGTATCTTCCAACCGGCCCCCGTGCTGTTCCGCGAATACCCACACTTCACCCTGTCTGTTTACGTCTATCATTTTTTCGTATCTCGTATTTCGTCGTTCGTATTTCGTAATTAGCTATGCGATGATTTTATCTTCGAGAAGTTCATGAATCATACCAGACAATCCCTCGTCCGTCGGCTCAACCGATTTTGTCTCTTTGGAGGCCAGCACCACGCTTTGAATCCTGTGGACTTTTGTGGGCGAGCCGCTTCTGCCGCACCAGGTCAAATCCGCCTTGAGAAAATCAAGGTTCCATTGCTCTATGAGTAATCCCTTCTTGTCCATCTCGCTGCATTTTTGCACGGCCAACTCTTTTACCTCGTCTGCGCTGGCGTGAGAATTTTCGGCTTTTATTTTCTGCTCGACTCCGGCGGGCGTCATAGCGGCCTTGTATTTCATCATCTTTTTCGCAGCCGCAACCCTCGGCACGTTGGCCTCACTTGTTACCGTCAGCAGGACGGGTAACTGCGCCTTGACCTTTTGCCAGCCGTTGCCTGCGTTCCGCTGAACCGTTATAGTTCGCCCCTTGATTTCAACGGGCTTCTCAACATAAGTAATTTGCGGCACTTGCAGTTTCTCCGCTAATTGAGGCCCCACCTGCGCGGTATCACCGTCGATGGCCTGCCTGCCGCAAAGAACAATATCATACTTAATCCGTTTTACCGCGCAACTGAGTATGTAACTCGTTGCCAGGGTATCGCTTGCGGCACATCGGGCGTCCGTAACAAGAATCGCCTCGTCGGCCCCGCGGTAAAGGGCGTCCTTGAGCGTCGTAACCGCCGCGGGCAGTCCCATAGTTATAACCGTAACTGTCCCGCCGAATCGGTCTTTGATGTCCAATGCCATCTCAAGGGCGTTGAGGTCTTCGGGATTAAATATCGCGGGCAGGGCCGCACGATTGACCGTCCCGTCATCGTTCATCGCCTTGCCTGTTATCCTTTTCGTATCAGGCACCTGTTTTACCAATACCACGCAATTATATGCCAATGTTTGGCCTCCTTAATGGTTGTGGCCGTCATCATCCGCCGAAGGCGAGACCTCGCCAAACGGCGGGAAAGAAGGGCAGTGTAGCAGGATTTACGGCTAAGTCAATGGCAGGGAAAGAGTTAAACTGGGAAAGCAATCTGGTCGATGCTATTATTGGACTACGGGGAGATTTTATTTTTATTTTGACAATGGTCTGGTATAACTAATAATGACAGGATTAAATCTGGAAGAACGCCTCCTTTTGAACCGGTAAACAGATAGATGTCAAGAGCAGACGAGAGTACCAATTACGATACGATATTCGGCAAAATGGCCCTCGACCAGGGACTTTGCACCAATGAGGAACTGCGACACTGCCTCGAGGAAGCCGAGACCAGGCAAGCTACTAATCCCACTCTGCTAAAAGACCTCCTTGTTGAGAGGGGCTACCTTACAAGAACACAGGCACACCGCGTCGGCAACGCAATCAAAGAGGCACGCGGCTCAACCGCCGCCCATCAGATACCCGGATACCTGATTCTCGGCAAACTCGGCGCCGGCGCAATGGCCGTCGTTTACAAAGGAAGGCAGCTCAGCTTAGACCGAATCGTCGCCATTAAGGTCCTGCCCAAACGCTTCACCGAAAACAAGGAATACGTGGAGCGTTTTTACAAAGAGGGTAAGGCCGCAGCCAAACTAAATCACGCGAACATCGTCCAAGCTATTGACGTCGGCGAGGCCGGCGGATACCACTACTTCGTGATGGAATACGTCGAAGGCAAAACCCTCTACGACGATTTGGCAGCAGGCAAGGTTTACGGCGAAAAGGAGGCCCTCGACGTCATCATCCAGGTCGCCGAGGCCCTCAAGCACGCCCATTCCGTGGGCCTTATTCACCGCGACGTAAAACCCAAGAACATAATGATTAACAAGGAGGGGATAGTAAAGCTGGCAGATATGGGTCTTGCCAGGCAAACCACGGACTTCGAGGCGGCCAAGATGGAGAAGGGCAAGGCATACGGCACCCCTTATTATATCTCCCCCGAACAAATACGCGGCGAAATGGACGTCGATGGCAGGGCCGACATCTACGGACTCGGCGCAACGTTCTATCACCTTGTAACCGGGCGGGTACCATTTATGGCCGACGACCCGGCGGAGGTGATGCGAAGACATTTGAAAGACCAGCTTGTCCCCCCGGACCATATCAACACCTCGCTTTCCGCCGGCGTATCCGAGGTCATCGAAGTTATGATGGCCAAAAATAAAAAAGACCGATACAGCAGCGTCGAAGAACTCCTGATTGATTTGAAGGCAGTCCGAGCCGGCGAACACCCCATGCGGGCGCACAGGCGAATGGACATATCCGCACTCGAGCAACTGGAGGACGGCGAGCCGGTAGAGGAAGAAACCGAAGCTGTTAACCTCGAACAGTCCGTTACGCGGTACAAAACAACCACTCTTGTTCTTGGGGCCGCAGCGTTTTTCCTGCTGCTGATTGTCGTCCTGCTGATGTTTAAAAAATGAACTGATTCGGGCAAATTCAAGCTCCTGTTTAACCGGTAATCATTAATCGCATTTATTATGGCAACAGGCGCGCGTTTTACATCAGAAGAGCTGGCTGAAGTCCTCAGCCGCTACGATATCGGAAAAATCCGCAAGGTTATGCGCCTTGTCGGAGGAAGCAAACACGCGCCAAAACTCGTCGTAACAACCACCCGGGGCAGGTTTCTTCTCAAACGCCGATTGCAGGATAAAGACGACGTATATCGGGTCGCATTCGCACACGCCGTGCAGTCGCACCTGGCCAAACGATATTTCCCCGTCGCACCGCTGGTCGCTGCACGGGATGAATTTGGAACCATCCTGCAGCTTAGCAGTAATATATATGAGCTTTTCAAATTCGTGGGCGGTATCCGTTACCCCGGCTCAGCAGAAGCAACCATCGACACGGGAAGGCAGCTCGCGAAGTTTCACCAGTACCTGACCAATTTCAAATTCGAGTGGGAGCCGCTCAAAGCAAGTTTTCACAATTCGACGATGGTGAGGAGGCATCTTAAAACTATCGCCTCGGATATCTATCAAAGCAACGAAAGGAAGCTCCACCGTTGCGGGGAAGAACTGATGTCTCTTTACAACCACGCCAGTGTGCATGTTAACGAGCTTGGATTCGATTCGTGGCCCCAGCAGGTGGTTCACGGCGACTGGCACCCGGGGAATATGCTTTTCGACAAAGACAAACTCGTGGCAGTGCTTGACTTTGATTCCATCAAAATCGCTCCGCCGGTTACTGATTTGGCCAACGCAATGCTCCAGTTCTCTCTCGTCGGTTATCAGCCCAATCCCGCCGACTGGCCCGACTACCTGGACCAGGCAAAACTCGTCCAGGTTCTCGAAGGTTATCGTGAGGTTATCAACCTGGATAAAGACCATCTCGATTCGCTCCTGGATTTAATGGTTGAGACAATGATAGCCGAATCGGTTTTGCCGATTGCGGCGACGGGCTTTTTCGGCAATCTTAAGGGGACGGATTTTCTCAAAATGATTGTTCACAAGGCCCGCTGGATTAACGACAATCGCAAAATCCTCACCGAAGCGATTGAGTCGTAATATCCTCTTAAATATTTCGCAGCGAAAGCAGTTTTTTGACAATATCGAGCGCTGCCGCCGGCTTAGCCAGACGACGCGCGTTTTTGCGCATCATCGCCAGCCGATGCGGGTTGCCCAAAAGAGTATCAATCTTGTAGGCCAGAACCGGTAAGTTATTGCACCGGATTGCGACGCCCTCTTCGAGCAAATGGTCGGAGTTGCGTTCCTCCTGCCCCTGTATGGGATTTACAATCACAAGAGGCAGCTCCTTGGCAAGCGCCTCCGATGTGGTTAGTCCGCCCGGTTTACCCAGGAGCAGGTCCGCAGCAGACATATACTCATCCATCTCGGTTGTATAACCGATGGGATAAATCCTGACGGGACAGTTTTCAGGCAATTGACGCGAGGATACTTCAAGCCGTTTCCTTAATTCCTCGTTTCTTCCGCAAATGGCAATTACCTGCACCTTGTTTTTCAATTTTACAAGCGACTCAATGAGCATCTCCATCGGCCCCACGCCGAAACCGCCCGCTGAAATAAGAATCGCGGGCAAATCCGCTTCAAGCCCGTGCCTTTTGCGCATCTCGGCCTTATCCTTGTTCCGCGCGAAAACCGGGTCAATCGGGATGCCGGAGACGGTTATTTTTTCAGCCGGCACTCCAAGCTCCTGCATGTGCGCCTTCGTCTCTTCCATCGCCACAAAATAATGCTCGTAATGATGACACAACCACATCGCGTGAACGTCTAAATCGGTAACGATAATCGCCTGGTGCGTCTGGATACGATTTTTTTGTTTCAGCCAGGAGATAATCTCCGCCGGCAGAAAATGTGTGCATACGGCCAGCTCGGGCTGATAATCCTTTATCATTTTAATAAAAGGCCCTGTGTTGAGCTTGTCAAAAGCCAGGCGTTCCTTCTGGTTTTTCCACGGCTTGTCGAAATGGTCATACAACCACCCCAGAACGTCCGGCGCCTTGTCAACCAGCTCGATATACGCCTTCGAATATAATTTCTGGAACAGCTTGTTTGTGTAATCGAGCGTGTCGATATTTCGCAGCTCTCTGGCGGCTTTAAGCTGCAAAAAGGCCTTTTCAACCGCCTGTGCCGCCCTGATATGCCCCGCCCCCGCCGACGCCGAAAGAATCAGCACTCTGTCAAACATTTTATTCCGCGGTATGTTTTGGTTTCGCGTATTGTGCGACGACGTTGGCCTGGATATTCGGCGGAACGGCNNNATATCCTGCCCCAAAACCCTGCCCCGTTTGCCCGCCAGGTCGCCCGCGATATCGCCAATGTTTTCCGCCGGCGCAGTAACTTCGATATTGACTATGGGTTCGAGCAGGACAGGCCTCGCTTTTTCGAGCGCATCAAGAAACGCGCCTTTGCCTGCCGCGCGGAACGCCACTTCCTTTGAATCGACGGGGTGATGCTTGCCGTCGTAAACAGAGACCTTGACGTCCTGCAGCGGGAAACCGGCGACGAAACCGTTTTCCATAATTTCGTTGACGCCCTTCAACACCGCTGGCTCGTACTGGCCCGGAATCGAGCCGCCGAAAATGTCCCAGCTATACTGCAGCGGCGGGTCGGAATTTCGCGGCGC
>PLLM01000052.1 GCA_003141275.1 Phycisphaerales bacterium | reverse complement strand
GGTATAAACCTGTGCATTTCGCCATATAACCTTGTCTCCGCCAGGACCTCGCGTCGGTACGCCTTCAATGTGCAGCCGAAATCGTGCAGTTTCACCCCGGTAATCTTCGCGATAAACCAGTTGGCGGTCATTGACGGTATCAAACGGGTAATGGCATTGTCGTGCCTTTTCTTGCGCCAGCCGCTGACCACATCATACCCCTTGCGCAATTGCTCTATCATTTGGGGTATATCAGCGGGGTCGTTCTGCAGGTCGGCATCGATGGCAATGACTATCTGCCCCTGCGAATTGGCAAAGCCGGCGCTGAGCGCAGCCGTCTGGCCAAAGTTCTTCCGGAAGCGGATAACCTTGACTTTGTCGTCGGCTTTGTGCAGCTCAGATAATATCTTGAAGCTGGCGTCCGTGCTGCCGTCGTCTATGAAAACCAACTCGTAGTTATATCCGCCTTCAGCGAGACCTCGCCCGTCCCTAAGGGACGAGGCGGGCTTATTACTAAGCGCCTGTGTTAGCTGGTTATATAACGGCCTTATGTTGTCCTGCTCATTCAACACGGGCACTACCACGGATACTTCAGCCGGCTGTCCGCTCATAATCTACTCCGCCTTCAGCGAGACCTCGCCCGCCCCCAAGGGGCGAGGCGGGTCCGAACAAGATTAATTTCGTAAATCCATATTATGTTAACAGTTACGCAAACAACTGTAAAGTAACGCCTTGGCCCCCGCGTCTCGTTTTGCAAAGCAAAACGGCGGGGGGCCGATTCGCTGCCCGTTGAGGCAAATGTTTGACTTTTCGGTCATTAGACCCTATCATGTTGGGTTGCTCCAATATAGTTATCGGTTGAAAGGTCGTATTTTATGGCAAAAAAAGCGGTTTTGGAACGCAAACCATTTGTGCTGATTATCCGTGACGGCTGGGGTTACAACCCCGACCCCAAGGAGGACGCTTATAACGCCACGAAATGCTCGAACGTCCCCACCGATAAAATGCTGATGAGCGAATATCCAAATACGCTGATTCATACGTACGGCGAATATGTTGGTTTGCCCGACGGAACAATGGGCAACAGCGAAGTGGGCCACCAGAATATCGGGGCAGGCAGGATAGTTCCGCAGGAATCGGTCCGGCTGAGCCACGCCATCCGCGACGGGTCGTTTTTCAAAAACGAACAATTCGCAAATTGCGTCAAATTCGTAAAAGAACACAAAGGCAAAATACACTTTATGGGCCTGTGCAGCAATATAGGCGTCCATTCCCTGCTTGACCATTTGTACGGCCTGCTGGAGCTTGCCAAGAGAAACGACCTCAAAGACGTCTTTATCCACGCGTTTACCGATGGCAGGGATTCACCGCCCGACAGCGGCGCCGGCTATATCGCCCAGATAGAGAAAAAGGCAGCCCAAATCGGCGTTGGCAAAATCGCTTCGGTGATGGGCAGGTTTTACGCGATGGACCGCGACAGCCGATGGGACCGTGTCCAGAAGGCATACGAATGCCTGCGGGTAGGCAAAGGATTGAAGGCCAAAAGCGCCGCCGAGGCCATAGCTAATAGTTACGCAAAACAGGTAACAGACGAATTTATAGAGCCGACGGCAATCGTTAATGAAGATAACGAACCGATAGGGACGATAGCCGACGGCGACGGCGTAGTATTCTTCAACTTCCGAGGCGACAGAACACGCGAAATCACCAGGGCGTTCGTCATGCCCGACTTCAAGGAATTCCCGCGAAACACAAAGCCGGATATTTATTACGTTTGTATGACCGAATACGACACGACTATCCCGGCACCGGTGGCGTTCACGAAACCGCCCAAGATGAAAAACATCCTCGCCGCATACTGGGGTTCGCTGGGACTTAAGGAGTTCCGTTGTGCGGAAACCGAAAAATACGCGCACGTAACGTTCTTTTTCAACGATTACACCGAAAAACCGTTCCCAGGCGAGGACAGGCAGATTGTCCCGTCGCCGAGAGTGCGGACGTACGATTTGAAGCCGGAGATGAGCGCGTACGAGGTCGCCGATGTTGTTCTTCAGCGGTTAGACACAAACCAGTATGACGTAATGGTAATCAATTTCGCGAATCCCGATATGGTCGGCCACACGGGCATCCTCGAAGCGGCGATTAAGGCGGCCGAAACGGTTGATGCCTGCGTGGGCAAAATTTTGGCCAAGGTAAAACAGTTGGGCGGCGCGGCCATAATAACCGCAGACCACGGCAACTTCGAAAAAATGATAGACGGCACCCCCGACAAGCCGCACACCGCGCATACTGTCGGCGATGTGCCGCTGATTGTCTTTGACGAAAAATACAAGGGCAGAAAGCTTCGCTCCGGCGGTATCCTCGCCGATATCGGGCCGACGCTGCTTGATATGATGGGTTTGCCCAAGCCGGAAGAAATGACCGGAAGAAGCTTGCTTGAAAAATAGCGGATAACCTTTCCGCTATACGCTAAACGCCATATTGTGAGCGGGAGAAAAATGGGCCGGATAGTAGTTCTTGACCAGAATATGGTGAATATGATTGCCGCCGGCGAGGTAATCGAAAGGCCCGCCAGCGTGGTCAAGGAACTGGTCGAGAACAGCATTGATGCCGGCGCGACAAAAATCACCGTCGCCGTGGAGGACGGCGGCAGAAAACTCATCTCTGTAACCGACAACGGTAGCGGAATGGACGCCGAAGACCTCGTAAGCTCATTCGAGCCGCACGCCACGAGCAAAATAAAAACAAGCGACGACCTGCGGGCGATATCAACGCTGGGGTTTCGCGGCGAGGCGCTTGCAAGTATTGCGTCGGTAGCTATGGTGAAAGCCGTCAGCCGGACAGCGGACGAGCTTTCCGGCAACTGTATCGAAATCGATTGCGGCGACAAAGCAGGCCTTGTGCCCTGCAGCGCAGACATCGGCACGACCATTCAGGTCCGGGACATTTTTTATAAATTGCCCGCCAGAAGAAAATTCCTCAAAAGCGCAAATACCGAGATGACCCACATCGTCGAGCAGTTCATCAGGATTGCTCTTGCGAATACCGCTATTGAACTTGCCCTGACACACAACGGAAAAGAACAATATCGGCTTTCCGCCGAACAAGGTCTTAGAGCGAGAATTGCAGAACTGTTCAGCCAGGAGGTCGCGGACAACCTTCTCGAAACCGAAAGCGATGAAAAGGGCCTGCACATAGCCGCCCTTCTGGGCAAACCCGCAATCGCAACCACCAGCAATCGGCTGCAATATATATTCCTCAATGGCAGATTCATACGCGACAAATTCATCTCGCACGCAATCAAAGAGGCGTATCGCGGAGCAATCGACCCAAGCAGATTCCCCGCCGCATTTATATTTATCAGGATGCCTTACGAGGATTACGACACCAACGTCCACCCGACAAAAATCGAGGTGCGATTCTATAACGCCAATCTCGTTCATTCGCAGATTCTCGCCTGTATCCGCGAAAAACTTCTGGCGACCGACCTTGATACCCTCGCGAGCGTCCCGCAGCAGTCCGCCCCACCTATGCGACGCGATGGGCGAATCGCCGAGGCAATGGAGGAATTTTTCAAACGTCATCGACCTGCAGGCCAGCGACAACTCGACTTCACGCCTGATGACCGCCCTTCTGATATTCAACACATTAACGAATATCGAGAACCGAGTATCCCCCAAAAGGGGTCCCTTACGGGAGAGAATCGAGCATCGAAATTCCTGCAGATTCACGACTGCTTCATTATCGCTGAAAATGAAGACGGTTTTGTTATTATCGACCAGCACGCATTGCACGAACGGATTATGTATGAGCAGTTAAAAAGACGCGTGCATAATAGTCCGCTCGAATCACAAAAACTTTTAGTGCCGGAGAGTTTTCAACTGACCAAAGAGCAATCGGATACGCTCGAAAATAATTCGCAGCTTTTTGAAAAGCTGGGAATTGAGCTTGTCCCCTTTGGGCCGAAGACCATCGCCATTCAGGCGTTTCCCGTTCTTTTGGCAAAGGCCGAGCCGGCGGATTTTCTCCGGGACGTAATTGATATGCTCACGGAAAAGGCCTCGACTCTCGACGCGGACAGCTTATTCGATGAGGTTTTGCATATGGCGGCGTGCAAGGCGGCAATAAAAGCGGGGCAGAAACTAACCGACGGCGAGATTGAGCATCTCATCGCCGACAAAGAAACGGTTGAAAATTCCAGCCATTGCCCCCACGGCAGACCGACCATAATTAAATTTACCGTGGCTGACCTCGAAAAACAGTTCAAGCGAACATAAGTATGAAAAATATATCAGCGCTATTATTAATTGCTGTTTTTTGCGGCGCCGTTGCTGAACCGCCGCATAGAATAGTGTCGCTGTCGCCGAATCTAACCGAGATTGTTTTTGCTCTTGGACTTGGTGACAGGGTTGTCGGCGTTTCGAATAATTGTGACTGGCCTGCTGAAGCAAAACAAAAGCCGAAGATGGGGACATTCTGGCAGCCAAACACCGAGGCAATCATCGCCGCAAAACCAGATTTGGTCGTATGTGAGTCATTCCTTCAGCAAAAAGAGGTCGCGGAAACGCTCAAAAGAGCGGGTTTGCGTGTCGCTTCGCTGCATGCCGAGTCAATCAAAGAACTTTACTCTGTCATCTTAAGCATTGGCCAAGGCGCCGGCTGCTCCGATAAAGCCGAATCGCTTGCTGCGAAAATAAAAAGCGACATTGACCAAATCCGGGCCAAAGCATCCTCTGCGAAAAAGGTCAAAGTTCTCTGGGCGATGCAGACCGAGCCGATGCGGGTCGTGGGCGTAAAAACATTTGTAAATGAGATAATAGATTTGGCGGGAGGCCAAAACGTCATCGAGCCAACCGGCGACCAGTATCCATCTGTCGGAACAGAAACAATCCTGACCTGCGGCGCGGAGGTGATAATTCAGACAGCGATGGGGACAGAGAAAATCGCGAAACAGCAGGAAACAGCCGAGAAATTCTGGAATAGGTTTGCTAACTTGCCCGCGGTGAAAAATAAAAAAGTTTATGTCATAGAGGCCGACACGGTGCTTCGGCTGGGGCCTCGCCTGCCGGATGGTGCGATGGCCGTCGCGAAACTGCTGCACCCGGAATTATTTGCGCAGACCAACGACCAGAATGGAGATAAAATGCACAAATGACCGACCTGCTGACGCCAAAACGTCTGATTACAAAAATCATCCTGTGCTTAGCGGCACTGGCGGTTGTGATGTTTGTATGTTCGCTGGTGGGGACACAAAAAATATCGCTGTCTGCGGTATTCGCCGGGCCGGGTGACACGCCGGGCCGGAATACTGATTATGATATATTCGTCCGCGTTCGCATCCCACGGATAATCCTCGCTGCGCTTGTCGGTGCAGCGTTGGCAGCGAGCGGCGTCGCTCTTCAGGCAATCCTGCGAAATCCTTTGGCGGAGCCGTATATCTTAGGTATATCGAGCGGCGCGGCGTTAGGGGTTATGACGGCAACGTTAGCAGGAATAAGTTTGTCATTTTTGGGCGGCTCACCGATGGCGGCAATGGCGTTTTTGTTCGCTATCGGCACCGTCTGGCTGGTCTGGTTCACGGGGCATCTCGCGGGAGGTTCAACGGTAACCAGTTTGCTTTTAGCGGGCGTGGTCATCAACGCGTTTTTCTCCGCGGTGATAATGCTGATGACCTCACTGGTAGACAGCGAGCAATTGCGCTCCACGATTATGTGGCTTATGGGCAGTATCGGCGAGAAAGATTTTACGACGCTGCTCGCCAGCGCCATATTCATAATCGCAGGTATCGCCGCATTATTCACAATCAGTCAAAAGCTAAACGTCCTGGCGTTCGGTGCCGGTGAGGCGCAATCGCTCGGCGTCAATCCTCGCAAGATTACTTTAGTCACATTTGCCCTTGCGTCTTTCATAACCGCCGTCGCCGTCGGATTAAGCGGGCTGGTTGGTTTTGTCGGGTTGGTCGTCCCGCATTCGGTTCGGCTTATATTCGGCCCCGATCACCGTCAGCTATTGCCAACAAGCGCATTGCTCGGCGCGGCATTTGTCGTCATCTGCGACACAATCGCCCGCACAATAATCTCGCCGGCCCAGTTGCCGGTGGGCGTGATAACCGCAATCATAGGCGGGCCAGTATTTTTAATCCTGCTTTCCAGATACAGCAAGAAGGTGGGGACTCTGCGATGAGCATCTGCATACAAGTCGAAAATCTTGGTTTTTCTTACGGCCCGCAGGTTGAGATACTAAAGAACCTCAGCTTTGAAATTTCCGCCGGCACATTTTTGTCAATCGCAGGCCCCAACGGCGCAGGCAAGACAACACTCCTCAATCTGCTATCCGGCCTTCTCAAGCCCGCCTCCGGCTCAATCGAAATCGACTCGAAACCGATAAACTCGTATTCCGTCAGGCAGCTCGCCAAAAAAATCGCAGTCGTGCGTCAGGAATTTGTCCCGGTCTTCGAGTTTTCCGCGGTACAGGTTGTTTCAATGGCCAGAACGCCCTATTTGGGAGCACTCGCGTTTGAGACCAATACCGACAGAGAAGCGATTGCCGAGGCGCTCGAAATGACTGATACCGCGCGATTCGCCGACAGGCCCCTGGGACATCTCAGTGGCGGCGAACGCCAGCGAATCTTTATCGCGCGCGCACTGGCGCAGCAGACCCCAATACTGCTTCTCGATGAGCCAACAAATTTTCTCGATATGAAACACCAGGTCGGCATCTACGACCTGCTCAAAAAAATGCAAATCGAAAAACAAAAAACGATAGTGTCGGTCACGCACGATATCAATTTAGCGGCACAATACAGCGATATGATTCTGCTGCTCTCTGCCGACGGCAGCTATACCTTTGGGCCAACGCGGGAAATCCTCACAACCGAGCGAATCGAACGCGTCTTTGGCGTCCAGACGTTCTCCGCTCAAACAGGCCAAACCAGATTCTTTTTCCCATTAGGCAAGTTCACCAAAAGCCAATCGTCCCCGCCCGGCTTCTAACCAGGACAGGCGAGAACGTAATCAGTCAGGTCTTTTAATTTTGCCGTGGCAAGGGCGATGCAGGAATCCGCCGCACCGTAATACATATAAACCGTTCCGTCTCGCACCGTCCAGCCGCATGGGAAAACCACGTCATCCACGTCGCCCTCGCGCTCATACGATGTCTTCGGCCCGAACACCCATTCGTCGGATCGTCGCAAAACCTTCACCGGCTTTTCCAAATCAAGCAGCGCAAGCCCAAGCCGGTATATTGAGCCGGATGCCGTCGTCCGAACCCCGTGATACAAAATCAACCAGCCGTGCTTTGTCTGTATCGGCGGCGCAGAAAGACCTATCTTGTTCGCGTCCCACCAGCTCCCCTGCCTGGCGCGAAGCAGGATGTGATGCTCGCCCCAGTGTTTGAGGTTCGGTGAAAACGACAGCCAGATATGTCCCTCTATGTGCGGAAAGCCCACGACGGGCCGATGCAGCATCGCCCACAGGCCGTTGACCTTTACAGGAAAAATCGCGGCGTCCTTGTCTTCCGGCGGCATCACGGGGCCTAACCGAGAGAACTTTTTAAAATCCTTCGTAGTGGCCAGCGACACCAGAGGCCCGCCCGATGAAAACGCGGTGTATGTAATCGCCCATTCCTTCAGCTCATCGAGCCAGGTTATCCGAGGGTCCTCTATGCCCCAAACTTCTTCCGGATGCGCAGGACTCGGCGCAAGCGTCGGCTGTTTGTCGATTCGCCAATTACTTACGCCGTCTTTGCTCCTTGCAACGGTCAGATGAGAAGCCCCGCGAAAATCCTCCACACGAACCAAAAGAAGTGTTTCGCCGTCCACGATTGCAGCGGCAGCATTAAAAACCGCATTGGCGGGATATGGCCAGTCCTCGACGGTGAGTATGGGATTTTTCGGACAACGCTCGAACAGTTCGTGTCTTATTGATTTTTTCATACCTGGCAATCGAAAGAAAGCTACATGGTCTTATCCGAGCCGCCGTAAATGAAGCGGATTTCACCGACGTTTGGAACAACCGACAGAGGAAATTTCGGGAAAGGTTTGAAGCCGGCAGGCCAATATACGAACAGGGCCTTGCCTATGAGATATTCGCGAGGGACAATGCCCTCGGCGTACATTTTACCGTTGTTCCCCTTGCCCGGCCGTGCCCACCATCTGCCGTCTTCGCTACGAGGGCTGTTATCTCCCAGCATAAAGAACTGGTCCGCATCGAGCGTCAGCGGATTGCCCTCGGTAGCCCTGCCCGGCGCGTTGTTGTTCGGGTTCCTGCCGGTATAGTGAATGTCCCTGAACAACGCCAGGTGCGAAACCGTGATATCGCCCGCACCGAAAATCCTCGCCTCCGGCTCAATACCCGTATTCCTGGCCCCTGTGTCATTCGGCCCCCGGCCAAGGTCTTTGGTAAGTTTCTCGTCGCCAAACTCCAACACCAGTTGGTGGTCAGCATTGGCAAACCTGAACATCCTCTGACTGCTGGCCGCCAGCGGGGCAATCGTTTTAGTCGCCAGCACCTGCTCATTGCCGTCCGCGAGCCGTGATATTGTCATTTGTCCGGCAAAATCAACCCGGCCCTTGTATTGTATCCCGTATTTGCTCAACGACGCCCCCGCAAGCCCCTCAGGCCGGCTCGAATTGACCCAAAAGCGGACCATCAGGTCGCTGCAGTAAGGCATAAATCTGTAATCAATAATCTCATCGTACGCGTATGTCGCCCTGAAATCATTGCCCCGCGTCGTATCGTAAACAAGTGAATTTTTCTTGTTGGGGTCACCGGTGAGCCGGAAAATCGTCGGGCTGTCGTCCGCCGTAGTCCACTTCGAGCCCTCGTCGTTTTTGAACGGCTGCTGCCAGGTATGCCTGTTAAACGCCGGCTCCTCGGGCCGGGCCGGCTGGTAATCATTGTCGTAAACAGGCATCCACAACTCTTCCTGAACCTTCGCCGGCTTTCTGCTGATTTGCCCGTTGATATAAACGTCCCCGTCGATTATCTCGACTGTCTCGCCGGGCCGGCCCACCAGTCGTTTGATATAATTTTCCGTCGGGTCAAGCGGGTTCTTGAAAACCACCACGTCGAACTGCTTCGGCTCTTCAAACTGATAAATGCTTTTCAGCACCAGTATCCGGTCGCCGCTCGAAGGCGCCATATCGCCGGCGGTAATCTGATAATACCCGCAGCTCGGACAGCGGGAATACTCCTCCCTGGGCTGCCCCCTGAGCCGTGCCGGCGCGTAAATATTTTGTCCGTAGAAATACTTATAGCCGCACTGTGTGCATCGCATCGTGTAATGCGCTCCCAGCAGCGTACTAGCCATGCTGCCAGTCGGGATACGAAATGCCTCCATCACGAACGCGCGAAACACAAACGCCAGCGCAAAAGCCGTTATAAGCCATTCAAATGTATTGGCTATCTCGGCCGCGCGGCCCCTCGATTTTGTTTCCATATCCTTCGCCATAAATTTTCAGCAGGTATCTCCATTGTCAGAAATCAAGGGGACTATTATGCGGCCAACTACGCGCCGGGTCAACTATAACCACGCCTCTGTTTCGACAATAACAGCAACCACCCGCGGCCCCGCCGCAGAGGAAATCCTGAAACTACTGTTCCTGGTTAATGGTTTCTCTCGTGCGCCTTACCGGATTGGTGGTCCTGGGGGTCTGCGGCTGTTCCTGACCGCCTGCGCCTGCCTTGGGTGTTCTTCGTGGTTGCCGTTCCCCTGTCTGCTGTCGGCGCTCTTCTTTCGCTTCGTTCTCAAGCTTGGTAACTAATTTGTTCAGGCGGTCCTGCCTCTTTTTCAACACCAGGTCTATCGCCTCTACGGTGTTTGCGTCATTCGTTGCCGCGGCTACTTTTCGCAGAAATTTCATTTCCGCGACAACCACCTCGTCCATCGCTTTCGCAAGCTCCGCTCTTTTCTCCGGTTTACCCAGCCACTGGGTATCTTCGCCGCGGGCCTCCATATCGATACGGTTAAGTTCCTGCTTGAACGCGTTGAAATCGTTTACGTCGGGAACATTCGTATCCGCAGTCACAGCGGGGATATTTGACGGTATCGAAACGCCCATTGCTGTCCGATTAGGTTCTTGAGCATTAGGTTTATTCGCGTTATAAGGCCCGCCCGGCGCATTTGCCGGCATCTGGTTGGGCTGTCCCGTCGCAGCATTTGCGTCCCTCGCCGGCTTTCGAACGTTAGCCGACCTCTTCGGCGCCGACTGATTAACACCATTATCGACCTCCTGGCCTATCTCCATCGTTCCGACTGTCTCCACTAAACTCCCTTGCCCATACGCCGTCTGTAAAGCGCCAGGCCCGACCAGACAAAGACATAAAATGAAATTTAGGACTCTTACCGATTTTTCATAGTTTATCAGATTCACAATGTCTTTCATTATATTCCGGCATCTCATATTCTACACCTTTCGTCAGGCCCTCGTCGGAGCAGTAAATACATCTCAAGTTCGTTTTAAATTTCCTCGGTACTTGTTACACCGATATGCTGCATAATTCTATCAAATTCTTCGAGTGAATGAAACTCGACAACAATTCTTCCGCATTTTCCGTTTTTGCGCGTTTCAATCGCCACATTGGTTCCGAGTTCTTTGCTTAGCCGGCTTTCGAGTTCCTGTATATGCGCCGGCCTCGTCCTGATTTTTATTTTTTGCGCATCATTTGCGGTCAGGTATTGTCTAACCAGTCGTTCTACCTCTCTTACGCTTAACCGCCCTGCCATCGCGCGATTGGCAAGCTTTCGCCTCAGTTCGTCCGTAGGCAACGCAAGTATCGCACGAGCGTGTCCCATTGTTAGCTGGCCTTCGATTAGCATTTGTTTAATCTCTGATGGTAAGTCGAGCAGCCGCAAATAGTTAGCTATCACTGACCTGTCTTCTCCGAGCCGCTGGGCGGCATCGGCTTGCGTCAGAGATAACGTACTCAAATACCGCTGGTATGCGTTTGCTCGCTCGATAGGATTCAGGTCGGCCCGATGGATATTTTCCACCAGGGCCAGTTCAAGCATTTCGTCGTCCTTAACAGGCCGGACAATGGCAGGGACCATTTGCAGGCCTGCCAGCTTGGCCGCCCGCCAACGCCTTTCGCCAGCAATAAGCTGGTAACCGGAACCCAAGGGCCGAACAATAATCGGCTGAATCACGCCATTCGCTTTTATTGACTGCGCCAATTCCGCCAACTCCTGTTCATTCCAAACGAAACGAACTTGGTAAGGATTTGGCTGAATTTCATCAACCTTTATCTCCCGAAGCGAATAGCGTAAGTCGTTATGCGGCAAGATGTTATGGTCTATTTCGGCTATCGGGATAGGTAGGGGGGACTCCTGAGAAGATGTGGTTATAGGACCTAAAAGCGACGCCAGTCCCCTGCCTAAATGTTTTGGTTTTTCGGTTTTCTCCGTCATTGTTTCGCTCCTTCTAAAATCTAAATTTTCCCTGTGCCAACCATGGCTTCAGGTTATTTCAAATACCATCCCAATTGAGGTCTTCATAAAATATTTCGGTGTTTGTAGCGTAAACTCTCCAGTGTTGCCAGACAAAATTGCCCTTATGTGAAAAAAATGTTTCACGTGAAACTTTTGTAATTGGGCCAGGATTGTGCGTCCCAGCAGCCCTGTGGATTTACAATTCTTTTATCGTGGTATAGATTGCCTGGTTGCTGGAGAAACAGTACAGGATTTGCTGTGGCAGGTGGAGCATCTTCCAGATACAAGGTATGCCTATGCGCTCAGTCGGTAGAAAATGGGCGCAACCAGCAACACCATCAAATTTCTGTTATTCCTTCATTCCCGTCCATCCATACAGTGCAAAACTCCACTGGTTAAATTCACCCATCAAGAGCCCCCTATGTGCCGCATTGCAACCTCTTGAGGCCACCATGCCAGAGTAGCAATAACGCTGCACTTCTTCATCTCTAACCCGGCTCCATTATCTTGTTGCTGGTGCTGAACTTTGGGTTCGCCTATTTGCCGGATTCGCTCGAGCCGAAAGGGCGGCAGCTATTTTGATTGCTATGGCTAATCAATAAGCAATGCCTCTTCCGCTTAGCCATGTTTCACGTGAAACATCTCTAAGATATTAATTATTCTTTTCGTTTTCCCTTTAGATGATAAGTAGCGTTTATATTTGTTGTATTTACACCAATAACCCGTTGGTGTCTTTGACGCCCTATAATAATGCCGCTGTGGATATTGTTGAGTAAGGGGAACGCAGTTGCCGTTAGCAACCCTTTATATTTGGGAATCTACTGAGAATCTGCGATTTAGCGAGAGCGCCAGCCGGTGGCGAGCATCTCTTCTGGCTTAACTGAAGACTGATGAGCCGGCGACTGGTCGATAAGCACTTCGACTCGATGCTGCTTCGGAATGAACTCTTCAACGCATTTGCTGGAAAACATGGCAGTAGCCATTTTTTCAAAGCCCAGAACTATGGCGCACAACATAATTGCCTGAATGATGCTCCTCGGAGCGGAAGGGGAGCTGAGCGAGAACGCTATCGTTGCCGTTACCAGCAAAAGAAAAACAATTGTTTCCATAACAGCTTCAATAATACCGATTATCGGATGCCGCGTATAGAAATAGCCGCCGCCGGGGAATATTATCGAAAGCATCGTGGCCCGGGACTTGTCCTTGAATTCCAGCGAACAGTTCGGACAGGCGTAATAGTCCTTTATAAGCAGTTTGGTGCACCTGGGGCACAGATGCGTTCTTTCCATCGTCGGGCTTGACCGGCCATCGAGAGGCACATCTTTGAGCAGCGCCCTCGCTTTCTTTCTGCCCCCCCGGCCAATGCCGCAGAATCTTTCGGTTCGCCCGCTCTTGTATTTGACAATAAGCGTCGCCCATCTTACGCGAAAATAACGACAATCAGCATATACAATTTGCGCAATAGACCAGCGGTGCCGCAGGGCCCGCGTGGTCGGCACGTGCAGGATGCGCCTGTTGGTAACTGCGAACAAGGACTGCTTGAGCGGCCCAAGCAATAGACCCGTGAGCAGCTGCTCGACGAAGGTCGCCTGCGAGCATCCGGATATAACGTGCAGGATTTTTTCGCCTGGCTCAAGAAACGGCGCAAGAAAACTCAGTTTGGCTAAAAGATTTCGCTGATGCGCTTCAATCTGTCTTTTGTAATTACCTTTATGGTCCGAGAATAAAACCGTCGTGTCCACGGCAAGGCCGTATAGTTCATCTTTGGGAACTTGCCGAGCAATGTCCTGCTGTATATCAAACACCTGATTCGACATTTTGTAACCCTTTATGGCGTACTAGGATATCGGATGAAAAGGGCACCGGCTTAATGGTTGGCGACAAAAGTTACGGTTTCCCCGCTCGTCTTAAGTGTTCGGTGAGTAAGGGGTTTTGTCGGATTCAGTTATCGGCTATAATCCGCCGGTATGCGGGCTGTCATACAAAGAGTATCAAGTGCAACCGTCGAAGTAGATGGGCAAATCGTCGGTCAAATCGGCAGGGGGCTGCTTGTGTATTTAGGCGTTGGAAAGGCCGACAGCGATAGCGACGCGGCATTTATGGCTGAAAAGCTCGTCAATCTGAGGATATTTGAGGACGATGAGGACCCTTCGACTTCGCTCAGGGCAGGCAAAATGAATCGTAGCGTGCTGGACATCGCGGGCCAGGTTTTATTAGTCAGCAATTTCACGCTCCAGGGCGACTGCCGCAAGGGCCGCAGGCCCGGTTTCGATGGTGCCGCCGAACCAGCAATGGCCGAACAACTTTATGACAAAACGGCCCAGTTGATTATCGGGAATGGTTTAAAGGTCGCCAAGGGCGTTTTTGGCGCAAATATGCAGGTATCGAGCATCAACGATGGGCCGGTAACATTCGTCTTGGATAGCTCGACCCGTTAGATACCACTACTAAATATGCTCTCGGACAGGTTATCTAAAAGACCGAGCGTTATTTTGCCCACAGGAAGCGAATTTCGTCAATTACTCCGGCTTTTGAGGCAAGTGGGAAGGTGTTTCTGTCGAAATAAATTTTTGCCCGGCGGAATTTAGTTGTGGGCCAGCAAAAGATTCATATAATCTGGCGTCCGACTTTTACGTATATATCAGTGGGCAAACCTTTAACCGAGTGAGCAGCGCTGAGCTTGAGTTATCATTGAACGGACAGATTGGTAGAAAAATGGCAAAGCGAAAAAACAATAGTAAAAGCAGCAAAAACGGATTGACGGCGGCAGAGATTGAGAAATTCAGGGAACTGCTGCTCGCCAAGCGCCGCGAGCTGCTCGGCAACGTCTCCACTATGGAAGATGAAACTTTCAAGAAGGAGCGAAGCGAGTTGTCGAGTATGCCCTTCCATATGGCCGACGCCGGCTCAGACAACTTTGAGCAGGAATTCTCGCTGGACCTGATGGATAGCGAAAAGAAGATGCTAAAGGAAATCACCGACGCGCTTGGCCGTATCGGCGAAGGGACATTCGGCGTTTGTGAAGGTAAGGGCGAGTCAATCTCCAAGGCCCGTCTAAACGCCATACCCTGGGCGCGTTACTGTGTCGTCTGTGCGGAGCTAAAAGAGAGAGGTCGGCTGGTTGAGGGCGAACCCGGGGAAATAGGCGAAATTCCGCCTTATGAAGCCGGCACCGAACCGGATTCCGACGAAGAAGGCGAAGACGAACCGGAAGCCGACAGTGGCAGCGGTTTTGACCACGACAGCGGCCCAGAAGAATAACCCGGAAAAATAACTATCAGCACCTGGTCTCTGAAATATTTAGTAAACCCATCTTCCCGCTTCAACTGAACTGCGCAGCTTACGCTTTTGCGGACACCGATTTGGGCCTGGCGCGTTTAATCTCGATGGTCTTTATCTTCGTCTTGTTCGCTTTATCACGCAGCACCGCCGTCGGCTCACTGCCTACCGCACGCAGTTTCGCGTATCTGTTTTCCAGCAGTGTCTCAAGTTTTGTTCGCTTGAGGGCCGCGAGCGTTCTGATGATATATTGCTCGACGTTATAAACGGTATCGTGGATGTTTCGATGAGCGCCGCCTAAGGGCTCGACAATCGCCTCATCGACGAGTTTCAGTTTGAGCAGGTCTTTGCTGGTGAGCTTAAGCGCCTCTGCCGCCTCGGGCGCCTGCGAGCCGTCACGCCACAAAATGCCCGCACAACCTTCGGGGCTGATTACTGAATAATACGCGTACTCAAGCATAGCGAGGCGATCGCCAACGCCTATGCCAAGCGCCCCGCCCGAGCCACCTTCGCCTATGCAGATACAGATTACCGGCACCGGCAGTCGGGACATCTCGAAAAGATTGACCGCTATCGCCTGCGCCTGGCCCCGCTCCTCGGCCCCGATTCCCGGATATGCCCCGGGAGTGTCGATGAGCGTAACAACGGGTATGCCGAATTTCGCCGCGAATTTCATCTTGGCCATCGCCTTGCGATAACCTTCCGGATTAGCGCAGCCGAAATTACACGCCACCTTCTCCTTCAGCCCGCGTCCTTTGTTCTGGCCGACGACAAGAACTTTTTCTCTGCCTATCTGGCCGAACCCCGTAACCATCGCCCGGTCGTCGCCAAAACACCTGTCGCCGTGAAGCTCGCGGAAGTCCTTCACCATCAGGTTAAGGTAATCCGGCAGCAGGGGCCTCTTGGGGTGTCGCGCCACTTGCACCGTCTGCCAGGCGGTGAGTTGTGAATAGATTTGCTTAAGCTCGGCCACTTGTTCCTGTTGAATCTGGCGAATCTCCACAGAATAATCAATCCCTTTTACGGAGCTTAGACGGCGCAGCTCGTCCATCTGGCGGTCAAAGTCCGCCACCTTCTGCTCAAAATCGAGGTAATCGCCTTCCCCGATTTTTCCGGGATTTTTATCTTGCGCTATCGCCATTCGTTCTTAATCTGCCTTACTCACAATATAAGCACACAGGTGGTGCGATTGTTTATCATTTGATATCTATCGAGCGGACAACCATAGTAGCATTAACTCGCCCCAAATGAAAGAAAAAAATTGACACTGACACCTGTTAGCGGATAGCGTGTAGCGGGTATATAGATAGGTTTAACGGCTATACTGGGTCAGCCGAAACTGAACGCTGTACGCTGCCCGCTGTTCGCTAACGTTTGTAAGGTCTTTATTATGAAGCACTTAAGAAAAATAACGGTCATCGGATTGGGTTTATTGGGCGGTTCCGTGGGTTTAGCCGTATCGCAGGCGCTCTCCGGCGTAAAAACAGCGGGGTTTTCCCATCGGGCGAGCACCCGCGCAAAGGCACGCCAGCTAAAAGTAGTCGATGAGGTCTTCGACGACATAAAAGCAAGCGTCAAAAACGCCGATTTAGTCATCCTCGCAACGCCTATAGGCAACTTCGAAGAAACATTTTGCCAAATCGCCGATGCGCTTCCCGCCGGCTGCATCGTTACAGACGTCGGTTCAACAAAGATAATGCCCCATCGCTGGGCCGACAAATGCCTGCCAAAAAATGTTCACTACGTCGGCTCGCATCCAATCGCCGGCTCCGAACAACGTGGCGTCGAGTTTTGCAGAGACGACCTTTTCTACAAGGCGCTTTGCATTCTCACAACTGCTAAAAACACAGACAAACGCTCGCTGCGAATCGTCAAAGATTTCTGGTCTTCGCTGGGATGTTTCGTTAAAATAATGACGCCCGCCCGACACGACCGTATCTTCGCCGACGTTAGTCATTTGCCGCACATAACCGCTGCTGCATTAGTCAATGCCAGTAATGCGGAAGAATTGAAATTCGCGGGCAAGGGCTTTATGGATAGTTCGCGAATCGCTTCAGGCCCGGCCAATATCTGGGCGGATGTGCTGATGACCAACGCTCAAAATACCGTTCGCGGAATTGACCGATTGACCGCCGAGCTTACGAAACTTAAAAAGGCCATTCGTTCAGGCGACAGAAAACGGATTGAAAAGCTCCTCGACGCCGCAAGAACAAAACGCAGCAAGCTCGTAAAATACAAAATGAACAGGAAGGAACTGATTTAACGCCTATGTGGCCGCATTTTGCGACCACCTAAAAAACCTAAAATTCTCGCCTTCGGTGTTGGATACATAGAGGGAGAAAAATGATGAATAAGTATTTTGTTATTGCGGGCATTCTTTCCAGTTTGCTGGTTTGCGTCAACTGCAATAGTTCGAATGATGGAGTCGCTTACTTAAAGTCGCCTAAGGAAGAAAGGCCGCCTCAGCCGCTCACCCCGGAACAACGACTTCAGGCCCTTGCGCCTGTTTTCAACAGCTTTGCAGATGCACTCGCAAAGATTTCGTCCAAATATCCAGAGATGGTGGGATACAGCAAAGATAAAGCAATAATTCAATCAGAAGATGCAATTTCGTGCGGATTTAGCCATAATTTCACACGTCCACAAAGAATGTGGAGTAGTACTCTTCCATCTGATTTTGGCGAGAATGGCTTTACTATCAGCCTTTCGTGCAAGGCAATGCCGCCGCCTCATCATCCGGCATATCAGATGTCCCCACCGGCACTCCAATTAGGCAATCTTCAATTCTACGTGTGGACCTTGATTGGAACGGGTTCCAATCCTTCACCGGGTCTCCTTGATGAAGCCAATGCAATCATCCAATCGCACCTCGATAAACTTAGAGAAGCTGATAGAGCTGCATCTAACGACCCGAATAAGATGCAGGTTGTTCTTGAGATTCCGGATAGACCTGCATTTAGAGACGCGATGCCCCCGGGGAAAAATATAACGATTGAAGAGTACAGAAAACTTAAAAACAAGTACATAAGCGATAAGGCGAATTGGCGCCCCGGTTTTGGATTTACATACCGCACCAAAGAAAATGGTAAATGGCGCGAATATCAAATGGCTCTTGTTTCTTTTAACAGCAAAACTGCCTGGATTGCGGAGTTGACTTCAATCCATATAAAAGCAGGGTGGGACTGGATAACATTATATAATCTTTCTCGTTGTGATGAGGTAGATAAAGATTTCGCCATAGCAAAAATTATAGAAGAACATTCGAAGGTCGTTGGCGGCGTGAAGTACGGAATGAGCGTGGCTGATGTTATTCAGCTTAAGGGCAAACATTATAAAGTTGGCACCCCTGCTGACGTGGGAACTTCAATTCTTGTCTATGATGATGTTATTATTCGTGTACGACAACGGTCGCATGGAGATAACCACGTCGTACAAGTTACGCCAACATCAAATCAAACTCAAGAATATATGAAGGATATCCCATATCAGGATGAGAAGTAGTGTAGCAACTTCGGACAATGGGCTCGAGCATATCTGTTAAAGCGGATAGTAGGTAGGGCGGGGCTTTATCCGCCGCAGGCGGATTGCCTTCCAAGTCAATAAATCTGTTACCATACAAAACCACAAATTTAGCATATTGTATGGTAACCGCTTTAAATTAGTTACCATACACAATAGAAGTCATCCGAACCTACACATAATACTTGACGCTATTCCAAACGCTACATTTCTTGACGACTCAATCGCTGGGCCGTATAATTCGCTGAACTTTCAAACCTTATCATTAAATTGTGAGGTAACATCACTGTGAAACAATGGCGATTTGAGGTATGCAACAAGGCAGGTTTCCCCGACGTTCAGGGAGCCAGTGTTCTTACTGATATAAAAGAATTCGGCATAAACGCAGTCGAGGCGGTGCAGTTCGCCCGCGTTTACTTAATAGAGGCAGATTTCGAAAAGGATTTCGCCGACCGGCTGGCAAAAGAGCTTTTGGCAGACCCCGTCTGTGAAGAATATTACATCGGCAGAACCAGCGCACCTGCGGGACTGGCAAAAGCGACAATGATGGAAGTGCATCTCAAAAGCGGCGTTACAGACCCCGTCGCGGAATCCGTAACCAGCGCAATGACCGATATGGGGGCGAAACCCGCCAGTGTCCGCACCGCCAGAAAATACGTCCTCTTAGGAGAATTGAACGGCAAACAAATCGACACAATCGCCAGAAAAATCTTAGCCAATGACTGCATCGAGGTTTGCGTTGTCGGCAACGACGCCGAACCGCCAAGCCCTCACATAAAACCATACGAACTGAATTTAGTCCACCTGCCGATACGAAACCTTGATGAGCAGGGGCTCCTTTATATCAGTAAACAAAAAGACCTATTTCTAAACGCCGTGGAAATGAAGACGATTCAGGATTACTTCAAACGAATCGGCAGGGAGCCGACCGATATCGAGCTTGAATCAATCGCGCAAACCTGGAGCGAGCACTGCGTCCATAAAACCCTCAAAAGCAAAGTCGATATGGACTTCGACGGCCAGCATATTCAATTTGATAACCTGCTCAAGCAAACCGTTTTCAAAGCCACAAAAGATTTGAACAAGCCCTGGTGCATAAGCGTCTTCGCAGATAACGCGGGCGTCATCGATTTCGACGATGAATCAGCGGTTTGCTTCAAAGTTGAAACGCACAATCACCCATCAGCACTCGACCCATACGGCGGAGCCGCTACAGGCATAGGCGGCGTCATCCGTGACCCGATGGGGACAGGAATGGGTGCAAGACCAATCGCCAACACGGATATATTCTGCTTCGGCGACCCGAATATGAAACTCGAAGACGTCCCCAAGGGCGTCCTGCATCCCAGACGAATTATGAAGGGCGTCGTAGCGGGCGTCCGTGACTACGGCAACAGGATGGGCATCCCCACCGTCAACGGCGCAATATACTTCGACGACAGATACATCGCAAACCCGCTGGTCTTCTGCGGCAACATTGGCATAATGGATAAAAATAAATGCTTCAAACATCAGCAGGCGGGCAACCTCGTTATCGTCGTCGGCGGCAGGACGGGCAGAGACGGAATCCACGGGGCGACGTTCTCATCGGGCGAAATGACCCACGAACACGAAACCATCTTCTCTCACGCCGTGCAAATAGGCAACGCCATCACCGAAAAGAAAATGCTCGATGTGCTCGTTCAGGCCAACGAGCAGGGTTTATATGAGGCAATCACCGATTGTGGGGCGGGGGGATTAAGCAGCGCGGTAGGCGAAATGGGCCAGGACTTGGGCGCGGAAGTTGACCTCGACAAAGTCCCGCTCAAATACGCCGGGCTAAATTACACCGAAATCTGGATTAGCGAAGCGCAGGAACGAATGGTCATCGCCGTAAAGCCGGAAAACCTCGACGCGATAATGAAAATATTCGCCGACGAAAACGTCGAGGCCACCGTAATCGGCACATTCACAGGCGATAAAAAACTGAAGCTCCGCTACAAAGGCACTGTCGTAGGCGAACTCGATATGGAATTCCTCCACGATGGTGTCCCCAAATACTCCAGAAAAGCCATCTGGACTTCACAGGGACAGAGGACAGAAGACCGAGGACGGAAGACGAAAGAAAAACCAAACTACAATGACGAACTATTGGCCATCCTGTCGAGTTACAACGTCGCGAGCAAGGAATGGGTGATTCGTCAGTATGACCACGAGGTGCAGGGCGCATCGGTCATAAAGCCCCTGACCGGCATCACCAACGACGGCCCCGGCGACGCGGCGGTCATAAGACCAAAATACAACTCGGACCGCGGCGTCGCGATAAGCTGCGGAATGAATCCCTGCTATGGGGACATCGACCCTTATTGGATGGCTCTTTCCGGGATAGACGAGGCAATCAGGAATCTCGTCTGCGTCGGCGCAAAGACAGACCGCATCGCACTATTGGATAATTTCTGCTGGGGCGACTGCACAAAACCGGAAACGCTCGGCACATTAGTGCGCGCAGCCCAAGCCTGTTACGACGGGGCAATCGCATACGATGCGCCGTTCATCTCAGGCAAGGATTCTCTCAACAATGAATTCCGGCGCGACGACGGCACACGAATCTCGATTCCTTCGACGCTGCTGGTTAGCGCCATCTCCATAGTCGATGACGTCAGCAAATGCGTAACGATGGACATCAAAAAGCCGGGCAATCTGCTGTTCATAGTTGGCGAGACGAAAAACGAGCTTGCCGGCTCACATTATTCGTCGCTCGATAACAAATATCAGGGCGAAGTACCAAAGGTTGACCTCAAAATGGCGCCCAAGATAGCCCGCAAAATCTCCGAGGCAATAGCAAAAGGGCTGGTCGTCAGTTGCCATGATTGCTCCGAGGGGGGCTTGGCTGTGGCGCTTGCTGAAATGGCGTTTGCGGGCGGACTGGGTATCGAGGCCGACCTGCGAGGATTGCCAAAAAGTAAAGATTGCGACCGAACCGATGCCCAGCTATTCAGCGAATCGAACTCCCGATATATAGTTGAGGTCGAGCCGAAAGACTATAACTCCTTTGCCAAACTGATGTTAAATCTGCCTTTTGGTCAAATCGCAAAGGTAACCGGCGCTCAAACGCTAATGATAAGAGACCAAAACGGTAAAAAAGTTGTTAACGCCGAGATTAATTCGCTCAAACAGGCCTGGCAAAAAACTTTTGCATGGTGAGCATGTCAAACCATTAATTTTGGTAACTTTTTTTGCGTTTTGGAAAAAAATTGTGGCCCTGCCATTTTTTTCTTTGACACAATTGCCCATCTTATCTATATTATCAACCCCTTTGTTATAGGACGCACCAGATGATGAAACGACAACGAACAAATGCTCGGCTTTAAGAGTAGATAGGGGCATTGTTCGATAGGTCCCGGTAAATCGGGGTTTGTAGTGTCAGGGAGGTCATCTCTATGTGAGGTGAGCGCACGCAACGCTTTGCTTTTGCCTTAAACTATTCCGGCAAAATATACGCGTAACTCTTTTCAATATAAGAAGTTAGGTCTACCTATCGCCTTTTACGGACTTTGGTGTGCGCAGCCATTTTGGGGAGCGGTTTTTTAAGCCAAAATCGAAGCTATTCGCACTTAGAATCTGGGTAAGGCAGGTAAAGCTGTGTATGTTCTAAGCCGATAAATTTAGGGATATGAAGAAAATAAAGACAGCATCTAAGGTCGTCTTCCTGCTTGTGCTGAGTATTTGCACAGTCGGTTGCAGCGTCAAGTTCTGGGACCCCACCCAGGTAGGCAGGTTCAAGCCCGTTCCGGCCATGAATGTCATACTTGATTCATTAGGTGTGGCGGAAGAAACACCTGCAGCGTGGGAAACCGGCGAGGAACCAAAACCCGCCGATGTTGTCTCCTATGATACCGACTATGTATTCGGCCCAGGCGATATTGTTATCATAAGCATCTTCGAGTTATTTCAGGAAGGTCAGCAATACGCAAACCGGTTCGTCGTCACCGAAACCGGGAAAATCTCGATTCCAGACGTCGGCATTGTGAACGCGGCAGGACTGACTGAGTCGCAGCTTGAGGAGGAAATTAAGCAAACCCTTTCACCCAACATTCTCAAAGAACCATCGGTAAGCGTAGCCCTGGACACCTCGCTAAGCCAGATGTTTTCCGTTCTGGGCAACGGCATCTCAAGGCCGGGCAGATATAATATACCCCGTTATGATTATCGGCTGACGGATGCACTGGCCACCGCGGGCGGTATAAGCCAGTTCAACATAAGCTACGTATATGTTTCCAGGCCGATTACGGGGGAAGAAACACCGGCTGAAAAAGCCGCACCTTCGGCCGAAACCCCAAAAACAACTACCGAGAACGCCGCTCCCACAAGCAAGCCGCGAGACGAGATGCTGGATGTAATCGCTCCAATGGCGAAACGCGGGCGAGGGGCAGGCAGCGATATAGTTATCACTTCAACGGAATTGGCCACGGCGGATGAGCTTGCTGAAGCCGCATTGCCGGAAAAACTGCAATCTGTTGATTCGTCATCCACCTCCCCGACACCCAATACCCGTCTCTCGACATCAAATCCCGGCGAACCGGGCGAGAACCAGGCACCCAGCAATGTTGCTAAAGAGGGCCGGATTGAGTGGATATTCCAGGATGGCCGCTGGATTCCGGTCCAGATAGGCGAGCCGAAGCCAACCCAGGAACCGGCAAAAGAGACGACCGGGCAACCCAAAGAATCGCCGGGCGGCAAAGAACAGACAGCCCTTAGCTGGGACCAAACCGGCCCCGGAGGTTCTCAGAGACGAGTCATAAAGATTCCCGCAGACAAACTCCTCGGCGGCGACCCGCGATACAACATCGTAATCAGGTCGGGCGATAATATTCACGTGCCGGTTGATATTATCGGCGAATTCTGTATTATAGGCAACGTCAATAGCCAGGGGTTTATTAACATAACGGGCCGGCCTATAACGCTGAAGATGGCGATAGCCGCGGCGGGCGGCCTGGGACAACTGGCGTGGCCGAAAAATTGTGAGGTCGTCAGAAGAATCGGCAAGAAACGCGAAGAAATCGTGAAGGTGGATCTGGACAAAATCGCAATGGGCGAACAGCCGGATTTCTTTATCAAGCCAAACGACCTGATTAACGTCGGGACGCACCCGTCAGCCAGATGGAAAGCCGTGCTGCGAAATGCGTTCAGTGCGTCTTATGGTTTCGGGTTCACTTATAACCGCAACTTCGCCTATAACGAAAGCGCCTATGGCACGGCCTCGCCTTTCAACATCTTCTAATGGGTCTGGCTTTTTGACGTATGGCTGACAATATTACTACATCTGCAACCGAATCACAGAAAACGGCACCGGAACCAATACAGCCGGTCCCGGCGGGGCACGCCCGTGATTCAGCGGAGTCGTGGTGGCAACTCGGAATACACGCATACATCCGGATTGCGATTGTCGGGGCACTGCTTTACTGGCTTTTTCATAAAGAAATAGGCGGCATCGTCAATCAATGGCTGACCGACCCCGGCTGGTCTCACGGATTCATCATCCCGCTTTTCAGCTTATACTTTCTGAACCAGTCCAGACAGGAAATACTCAACACCCGCACTAAACCAAACTACCTGGGGCTGCTTTTGCTGATTGGCGTAATCTTATTTTATGTTTTTAACACGATTACCCCGGCGGGGTACGGATACTTCCGGCAGATATCCGCTGTCGGAGCGCTTGGGGCCGTGGTATTGTTTCTTGGCGGCTGGTCTTTACTGAAATACACATGGCTTCCTGTTACATACCTGCTGTTTGCGATTCCGCTGCCCGACGAGATATTAAGGAGCGCCACGATACCAATGCGTTTATGGGCGGCGACGGCCTCAACTGCGATACTTAATATGTTCCCAAATATGGACGCTATAGCCAACGGGGTCGTAATAAATATCATTTACAAAGGCAAAGCAATGGAACCGCCTCTCGACGTGGCAGAGGCGTGCAGTGGTATGCGGCTGCTGATGACGTTTTTCGCTTTGGGTGTTGCAATGGCATACCTGCACTACAGGCCGGCGTGGCAACGGTTAGTGCTTCTGGCCAGCACCGTCCCAATAGCGATCATCTGCAACGTCGTCAGAGTAACCATAACCGGTTTTATTTATGTGCTTGGCGACCCACAATACGCCCAGGGAATTTACCACGACCTGCTGGGAATGGCTATGCTGCCGCTGGCATTCGGACTTTATGGGGGAATCGCCTGGTTTATGTCGAACCTGTTTGTCGAGAGCGATGAAACCAAAGTTTCAGATGTCATAGTCAGGCGCAAATAAAACATAAAGGCCGAAAATCAAAAAGTGAACTGAAATAATGACAACGCGTAAAAATATAACCGAGACCATTAAAGCCAACTACCTGCGGCCGGCTTTCCTTATATGCGCATGCCTGCTGGCAATAACGGCCGGCGGTATGTCGGTAGCGATAAAAATGGCGGGGATATATACCAAGAAAGAACCGCTGCTCCTGAAAAAATCCCTAAGCGGCCTGGATAAATCCAATCTTGCGCCCTACAAAGTGGTCGAGAAATCAAAAATCGAGAACCAGGATATTCTCAACACCCTGGGGACCGAGGATTACATTCAGTGGACGCTGGAAAACACAGGCGCCCCGACGGAAAGCAAAACGCGTTTTTGCACGCTATTCATCACTTACTATTCGCTGCCTGACATAGTGCCGCACAGGCCCGAAGAATGTTATATCGGGGGCGGTTTACAGGGAATAAAATTCGAAACGGTTACGCTCATGGCCATACAAGGCGTTTACGAACGGGAAATAAAAGCACGCTACCTCGTATTCGCCGACACGAAGGCGGAGTCGTCGCTTGGCGGCGGAACGTCTTTTCCGATACTTTATACTTTCAACGCCAACGGCAAATACGGCGACAGGGACGACGTCCGGAGAGCACTGAACAAGAACTTATTCGGTAAATTTTCGTATTTTTCCAAGGTCGAATGGAAATTCTATAGTATCGCTTCCGGGCGGACAATTTATCCGAATAAACAAGAGGCGATTGCGGCAAGTGAAAAATTGATGTCGGTTATTTTGCCCGTTCTTGAAAAAGAACACTGGCCCAGCGGAAATTGGTAAAAAAACGGGCCGGCTTATCAGACGATAATGCCGCCTCGGAAATAAAGGAGTAAAAATAAATGGCAAAAAAACGATTAAACAGAAAATTGGCGCTGATTGGTTTCGTGATTTTCGTGCTTGTGGCTATAGTGGCCATAGTAGGGCTTTTACATCTAAGCAGAGACCCGAATAAATTCATAAAAGACGGCGATACAGCCGTCGAATCGGCCCGCCAAGCGACGGACAAAGAACAACGTAAAGCGATTTATAAAGAAGCTGAACGAAATTATAAAAAGGCCTACGGGCAGTCTAAAACCGACGATCTAAAGGTCGAAACGCTTTATCGCCTCGCGGATGTTTATATAGACACCGAAGACTGGCGGAGCACGCTGGGATGCTGGAACCAGATTGTGCGTCTCGACTCCAAGGACGTAAAGGCAAGGTATGGTCGACTTAAATATTTTTACACAATCGCACAGATAGTGCCGGGCCCGGTTTGGCAGGAAGTGGCGACACAGGCCTCGGAGTTTATAGAAATTATAGAAAAACCCGGCGCCGCATCCGAACTTGCCACGGCGGATACCTCAAAGTGGGAAATTGACACGCTCAAACAACCCGGAGAGACGGCACATAAATTAGGACCTTACTTGCACATGGTGCAGGGAAGGGCCAAGCTCGAGATCGCTCAACTCGGAATGGTAACCAACAAGGAGGAGACGCTCAAGCAGGCCGTTGCCGACCTTGAGATAGTCAAACAACTGGAGCCGGCAAACGCGGATGTGTATCAATATCTTGCGCAGGCGGCGGCTTTCAGAGGCGAAATGGAAGCTTCGAAAGGGGACATGGATGCGAGAATCAGAGGTCAGAAGGAAGCTATAGAACTGCTCAACGAAGGAGTTAAGGCTACGAACGACGGGGTAAAGGCAAATATAACTCTTCTCGATATGAAGCACAGATTCAGCTTTGCTCAGGCCAATCTTGCATCATCCGGCCAGCGAAAAGAGCTTCTGACAATGGAACCGGAGTACCTCTCGCTTGCTGCTAAATTCGGCTCAAACGCCGAAGCGATTTCGGCTCTCGCCAGCTTCTACGCGGACTTCCGTCTTGGCCCGGCTTATCTCGACAAGGCAATCGAGGCAATCGAGAAAGCAATCGCACTCGACAAAAATGACGTGGATTACACAGTAACTGCCGCGAGTTTGTACTCAAGGAGGTTCAATATACGCAAACAAAACCCAGACCTTAACAAAACGATTGAGATTGCAAAAAATGCGCTTTTGCTGCCCGATGCCCAAGAGACAACCGGCCCGCGGTCGGCAGTGGCACGGACAAATCAAGTGCGGCTACATACCATACTCGCTAACAGTTATATCGACCAGATACTGGATTCAACAAAGCCGCTGGGGGAATCGGAGGGTCAACAATTGCTGACTAACGCTCAACAGGAGGTTCAGCAGCTTGAGCAGCTTTATGGCAGCGGCGACGACCCGCAGGTAATCAAATGGCAGGGTATGATTGAGCTTGCCTCCGCCAAACTCGGAAAAGGCGACGCCGGGCCTGCTGTACGAAAGCTGTACAAAACTTATACACAGCTAAAGGCATCGGGACGCCCGGACCCGCGCCTCGCATATCGGCTCGCAAAGACCTTTGCCAACGGCGCCGAGAGCGGCGCGGTTGGCCAGTTTCTCGCAGACGCTCTGCAAAACGCGGTAGAGGCGGTGCAGCCGGAAGCACGATTGGATTATACCGAGCTTCTTCTCAAGTCAGCGATGTGGAAGGCGGCTCTTGCAAACCTCGACCTGTTCGAGGAAAGGTATGGAGTTACAGACGAAAGCCGAATATTGCGTATTCGTGCACATATAGGTGCCAGGGAATTTGCGGATGCGGAGCGATACCTGGAGCAAATCTCACCGCAAGATCCCTCCTGGAAAACGCTTAAGATGGCTATACTGGCAATCAAAGGTCAGCAACTACGCGCAATTATCGGCATTCGAGACGAAAAACCGCAAACCCGCACAGTTCTGATGAATGTACTTACCCAAAAGCGGTCGCCGGAAGCAGCCGACCAGCGCTCAACTGAACAGCTTATCGCGGAAATAAAAAGCAACCTGTCGGTTTTTATTGAATATATAGACAAGCTGCCTCCGGCGGATTTGAATTCCCTGGACGTTGCCGCAGCCGTATCGATGTGCGAAGACGCGATAGCAGCCGAGCAGCTCGACCAGGCAAATCTGATAGTGGACAAATTTCTGAAATACCAGCCGGACAATTCGATTGTGCTGTATTACAAACGGCTTCTCGCCGAGCCGAACCCTGCAAAAGTCCCCGCCGAAAGGACCAAACAGATTAGAGAGGATATCTTGACCGGGATTGCCGACCCTGTCAGACGAACCGTAGCTCTTGGCATCTTCTACCAGACGAACGCCGACTCCAACAAGGCGGCGGAGCAATTCAAAAAACTGGTTCCTCCACCAGTCGGCACCGGGGAGCTTCAAGCGGATGATATGTCACGGCGCCGGGCAGGGGGAGTCCTGTTTGATATTGCCGTAGAGAAGAAGAACTGGGAGATTGCCGACAAAATTGTACAAACAGCCAGGCAGGAAAACTACGACGACTGCTCAGGGGACTTTTTTGCCGCGAGACTCGCCCTTGCGAAGGAGCAATATGAAACTGCACTGGCAAGCATAGACAGCGCCCTGTCGCAAAGACCTGTTTTTGGATACGGCTATCTGCTGCGGTCCAGCATCGACGTCGCGCTCGGCAACGAGGCGGCAGCACTGACCGATATAAGCACGGCATCAAGCACTAATCCTTTTGATAAGATCATCGCCAGAGAACTGGCCAATCGACTGTACCTTCGCAATCAAAGCCTCGGCAAAAATGTTTCGTCCTCACAACTGGCTGAAGCCAAAGGTGCGTTGGACTGGGCTATGGCACTCAATCCAGGCGACGTACGGTTGATGAGCTTCTATGCAGAATACATCGGCGAAGACGACCCGAATCGTGCGATGGCGCTGCGGCAGAGCCTGCAGGAAAATATGCCGAGCATACAGAATGCGCTGCTACTTGCCCGGCTTGCCATGCGGCTTGGTCTGGACAGTGCCGATGCACAACGTCGGCAGGCGTTGCTCGCAATGGCGGCCTCGGCTCTGGACCAGGCGAAAAGTTTAGACCCGCAGAATCCGGCTGTGCTCGCAAGTTACGCGGAATACTATCGGCAGACAGGCCAGCAGGACAAAGCAGAAAAAATGCTGAAAGAAACGCAGGATTCCAAGTTGTTGTGGCGATACTACATAAAGGGGGGGCAATATGACGAGGCCCGCAAGGTTCTCGAGCAGTCCTATCAGGCCAATCCGAAGGATATAAACTCTCTACAGGGTTTGTTCTTCCTTGCAGAAAGGGCAGGCGATAAAGCCGCTGCGATAAAATACGGAGAACAACTATTGTCCACCGAAGAAACGCCTGAAAATCATCTTTTGCTGGTGCAGACCTATCTAAATTTAGGGCTGGTCAAGGAAGCTGAACAAAAACTGACGGGTTTCAGGGAAAAGTATCCAAATGACGGCAAAGGACTGCTGCTGAGTGCCTGGCTTTCTATGAAACAGGGGCGGTTGAAAGAGGCGCTTGAGTTGACAAACAAGCGACTTGAGAGCGACCAGAGCGACGCGGTCGCCTGGCAGCTGCGGGGACAAATAAACGGTGCGATGACGGATTATGACCAGGCAATAATGGACCTCAAACGAAGTAAAACCCTGTCCGACGCAGCAGTGACTCGCATTGCGCTTGCAAAAATTTACCTTAAGGTGGGACGCATCGAGGACGCTACCATTGAACTTAAAAGTGTCGTCGAGGACCCGCAGACGCCGGATGAGGCGAGGGTAATGCTCGAACAAATCTACTCGCACGCCCAGCGAAAAGAGGCTCTTGATGATTTCTATACGAAAACCCTGAAACAACTTCCTGACAGCATTTACTGGTATAAGCACGCTGCCGGATTTGCCGGCGGAAACGGCGATCTTGCCAAGGCAGAACAGTTATATGGTACCGCGCTGCAAAAAAGCATCGAACAAGGGCAGGCGGATGGTGACGCCCTGGGAGGATACCTAAGGGCGATTATGTCGGCAGGTAAAATGGATAAGCTGTTCGAAGAGGCCGGTAAATACATCGATGGAAACCTCGCTCCTGTCGCATATTTAAAGATGGCAGAGGGAAAGATGAAACTCGGTGACCGGGCTACCGCTGTTCAGTATTGCAAAAAAGCTGTGGACAAAGCGGGAAACAACGAGGCTTTGGCCGTACAGATGCTCGAAAAAACTTACGGGCTCCTTGGTGCCCAAGAGACTGAACAATTGTGCAGACAAAAGCTCGATGAGAACCCGGAATCACTAACGGCAAACTTGAGTATGTATAACCTGTGCCGACTCAAAGGCGATTATAGCAAAGCCCTGGAGTATATTGAAAAATGCTTAAAGACAACCAGCACGGAACAGCCTCAATGGCCCGGTTACACAATGCAAAAGGCTGAGGTGTTGGTACTGGCTTTCAACAAAACATCCGATAATAAATACCTTAAAGATGCTATGGGAGTCTACGAAAGTCTGCTGGCAAAAATGCCGAATAACACAAGTATCCTGAACAATGTCGCGTACATACTTGCTGATAGCAATCAGGACCTTGACAAGGCGCTCGAATATGCCAAGCGGGTTCATGAAATACAACCAGGCGACCCGGAGTACCTCGATACTTATGCCTTCGTGCTTTATAAGAAAGGTAAGTATTCTGAGGCGGTACAGTTCGAACGGGCAGCAATACAGCAGTATGACACGGGACAGGCGTCACCGCCTGTAGAGGTTTATGAGCACTTAGCACAAGCTCATGAACAGCTCGGCGAGTTGTCACAGGCGCGTGCAGTTTACCAGCAAGCGCTGGATGTCGGCGGGGAAAACATGCCGAAGCCGGTCAAAGAACGAATAAACGCTGCAATCGAGCGGCTCGGGAAAGACAAGGGCGATGAAAAAAAAAGGCAATAATACCAACGTTGCCCGACAGATATCGGCGATGACCCGCCCCGACGGGTTGATTATTGGGACCGACTAACAAATGACAGAAGCAGGACAAAAACCGGTGATGGTTGAATCCAGGGTTATGGCCCCGAGGCCGGCTATGGCTGCGCGCGGGGCCGCCAGCGGAATGACACCGCGAGAGATTATCGCCATACTGCGCCGACACTGGCTTATGATTGCCTTGCTGACAATATTAGGCCTCGGCTGCGGCGGCGTGAGCTGGTATTTGCTTTCAAAATACAGGCCAAAGTACACGGCACTAACTTTCATCAAGGTGCTTCCGCCTGTCGAGAAAGACCCCACCACAATACAATCCAATCCTGTCGCGCAAGATGTCCAATATGGCAATCGACTGTCGCTGGCTATGAGATTGACAAGCCAGGGTATGTTGCAGCAGTTGATCGACAGAGAAAAAATCCAACAGACCAAATGGTTTAAGGGATTCGGCGATATAAAGGATGTCCGCATAAGAAAGGCCATCAAAAACTTGGAGAAAAACTTTAGCGCCAATCCACAAAGAGACGGCGATTCAATTATCGTTTCGATGACCTGTGGCGACAAGACAGAATCAGCGCTGATAGTCAACGAAATGGCCTCTCTGTTTGTCAACAGCCAGGGAGGAACAAAGCGAAAAGAAGTGGCGGAAAAATTAGCCCGGCTCGACGACCAGCAGGTCCGGGTTCAACGGGATTTGGATCAGGCGGAACGCACGCTTGACGATATTCGGCGCAGATACGGGTTTACCGATCTTGAAGAGCACGCGTTTCAGTCAGTAATCGAACAGAAACTCAATGAGCTGGAAAACCAGGGGAACACTCTTTCGCTGGACCTCAGCCAGACGCAAGCCAGTATCGCAACTCTTGCGGCACAAGCACAAGGACCTGTCCAGGTGCAGGTAGAGCGGCAAGTGGAAACGGATCCGGTGATGCTTTCGTTGGCGCAGCAGTTGGCCTTCCAGGAATCGACGCTTGCAGGTGCACTTGCGAGATTCGGCGAAGACCACCGGGTTGTCCGGCAGCTCAGAGAGTATATAGATTCCGTACAGCAGGAACGGTTCCGACGAAAGGCGATTATTGCCGAACAAACCAGGCAGGCAAACCTGAAAAACGCTCAGGATGAGCTTGCGACACTGCAGGGAAGGCTCGCGCAGTATGAGCAGCTGCGCGACACAGCCGCAAAACAAAAAGAAGAGATGGACCTGGCGCGAGTTCAGTTCGCAAAGGGAATGAAAATAAGAGATGAACGAAGAACGATGCTCGATTCGATTAAAGGGCAGGCCGAAAAACTTAAGATAATGTACGACGACCCTGAAACGCCGAAAGTCCAATTGACAGACCTCGCCCCTGAGCCACTCGAAGCAAGTTTCCCGAAATTGATGGTTTTTGTCCCCGGCGGGACGTTCCTGGGGTTGCTATTGGGCATAGGGCTTGCGTTTCTTATAGAACTGCTCAATGACCTCGTGCGGACGCCGAAGGACGTGGCGACGTACCTGCATATTCCGCTTTTGGGAATGATACCGGACACCGAGGAGGACGAGCAGGTTGAAGACATTGAACCGGCATTTGTGGCACGCCAGGCGCCAAACAGCATCCTAAGCGAATCATACAGGCGAGTGAGAATAAATCTGAAGTTGTCAGAGTCAGGTGGAAAAGCTAGGACGATATTGATTACCAGCGGCGGCGCCAAAGACGGCAAGACCACCGTAGCGGTCAATATTGCGACAACGCTTGTCGCCGAGGGCAGAAAAATTTTGCTGATAGACGCCAATTTCCGGCGACCGCGTTTGCACACCCTATTTGCGGGCGAGCAGGGCGGAACCCAGGCCAGTGCGGGATTGAGCAGCCTGCTGGCGGGACAGTGCGATTTGCAGCAAACGATAAGACCCAGCGGGATGGAAGGGCTCACTATAATCGAATCCGGGCCGATGCCGGCCAATCCGGCAGAAACACTGGGAAGCGAAGCAATGCAGCGTTTAATCGGGCAATTACGCGACAGTTATGATTACGTGATAATTGACGGCCCGCCCGTGCTGTTGGCAAGCGAGGCGAAAATACTGGCAAAATATGTCGATGGCACCATACTGGTGTTCAATGCAGCCGCAACCAGACGAGGTACTGGCGTGAGAACCTTAGGCGAGCTAAAACAGGTCAACGCTAATATACTCGGCTGCATGCTGCTGAGAGTCAGAATGTTAAAGGGCGGCTACTTCCAGGAGATGTTCCGCTTGTATCGGGAATATCAGGTACTCGAACCAGCAAAGGCATAACGTGTTACCCGACGCTCGCTCGAGTATCGAAAATTGAGTATTGAGAGGTTTTGAATGGACAAGTTTCTGGTCACCGGCGGAGCCGGGTTCATCGGCTCAAATATCTGCACCAAACTCATCTCGCAGGGTTGTTTTGTCAGGGTGATTGACAATCTGCTTACGGGCAAAAAAAGTAACCTCGCGGCTATTTCGGACAAGATAGAATTCATCGAAGCGGATATGGGTAACCCGGATGCCGCACGGGCCGCAATGAAGGGAATTGACGTGGTTTTGCATCAGGGCGCCTTGCCCTCGGTGCCCCGCAGCATTGACGACCCGGCTTTAACACACAGACATTGCGTTGACGCGACCTTCACGCTGCTATTGGCGGCACGGGACACGAAAATTAAGCGTTTTGTTTATGCCGCCAGCTCCTCGGCTTACGGCGACACGCCTACTTTGCCGAAGGTCGAGACAATGCCCGTCAACCCGCTTTCGCCCTACGCGGCGGCGAAACTAATGGGTGAATACTATTGTTCAGTCTTCTACAAGGTTTTTGGCCTTGAGACAATTTCGCTTCGATACTTCAACGTCTTTGGCCCGCACCAGGACCCGACGAGCCAGTATGCCGCGGCGATACCGGCGTTCGTAACATCAATCCTGAAAGACGAACCGCCTACTATTTATGGCGATGGCGAGCAAACCCGGGATTTTACTTATGTCGATAACATCGTGGAGGCAAACCTGCTTGCCGCAAGAGCCAAACAGACCAAAGGTGAGGTCGTCAACATCGCCTGCGGCGAAGTTATAACAGTGAACGCGATTATCGATATGATAAACAATATCGTCGGTAAATCGATAAAGCCAATGTATGTCCCATCCCGCAAAGGTGACGTAAAACACTCGCTCGCCGATATCACCGTCGCAAAAAAAATCCTCGGCTTCAAGCCCGTTGTCCTGTTCAAAGAAGGACTTACAAAAGCAATTGAGTGGTACCGAGAGACAACCTAAAGTTCCAGGTGCAAAGCCACCCCCGCTGCTTCGCTTTGCGAAGCAAAACGGCGGGGGCGGTTATAGGTTCGGGGTTTGAGCTTTAGATTCCAACTTTTGAGTTAGGGAACATTTGGGTCTTTTATTTGTTCGGCGGCTTCTATCAATTCCTGCCTGCTGATTTCCTTCTGCGGCGCCAACTCAAACGACCATTCGCGGGAATCAACTATTCGGCCCGGGTAAATGATTTGAGTCAGGAAATCAAATGGGAAAAGGTCATACCAGGGCGCCTGTAATTTGCGATGCGTCTGGAGGGTTTCACAGCCCTGCTTGCGGATTGTTATGTTATAGTCGCCATACCAGCTGAACGAGGCGGTTACCGGCGAGACGCCAATCTCTTCGTCGTTCAGGAAAACTTGCGCACCAGCCGGGTTTGTGTTGATGGTCAGCTTGCGTTCAACGCAGCCGGCTGCAACGACCAGTAAAACACAAAACAAAAGCAGCAACTTGTTTGTTCTCATAATCGACCACATTATAAGCCGAAACACCAGACGAGAAAAGACCAAACTATTCGAAAGTTCAAGGTCCTATAAGCATGGGTCTTGGCAGGCACTATGATTGACCTCCGACGAAATCGGGGGTATTTTGTATTCAGGACAGCCGGCGAATTGGGCGATTAAATAGGAGAGGGCTTGTAGCATATTGGCTACCCGCTCTGCGCTATGATAGGAACTGCAATATTCAAAATCGGTGAAGAGGTGGGCAACGTCGGACAATTCGGCAGATTTGTCTGGCGTTCGGCCGTAACCAGCATGCAAAGTATCGCCAAAAGCGATACCTACCCCCTGATATGGGCGCAAATGCTGCTGATAGGCGTTCGCAGCGTGCCTGTAATTATGATAACCGGCGCGTTTGTGGGTATGACACTGGCAATTCAGACCTACGACCAGTTGGCAGGAATGGGGCTGGAAGAACACCTCGGCGTGCTGATAAATATCTCGGTCGTTAAAGAGCTTGGGCCTGTTTTGGCGGCGGTTATGCTGGCGGGCAGAGTAGGCGGGGCGCTGACGGCAGAATTAGGCACAATGAAAGTAACCGAACAGATAGACGCCATCGAGAGTATGGGGACCGACCCTGTCAAATACTTAGTGGCGCCGCGCGTACTGGCGTGTTTGCTCCTTACGCCAGTTCTTATCGTTTACGCGGACCTGCTTGGTATCATTGGCGGCTGGTTCGTAAGCGTCGTTCACCTGCGTATCAACGCCAGGGCGTACTGGAGTTTCAGCGCAGCCGGCGTCGAACTGTGGGACGTCACCTGCGGCGTCATAAAGGGCTTCTTCTTCGGCGGGGCGCTTGCGGTCATTAGCTGTTACAAGGGTTTTAACTGCAAAGAAGGAGCCAAGGGCGTCGGACAGGCCTGTACTGACGCGTTTGTAATAAGCTTCATCTCGATACTTGTTCTCGACTTCGCCATGGTGGTGATTTTCAAGACGATTTACAGCATTTTCTGGCCTTTGAAGAGCTTGGTATGATAATCAGTCATCAGGTGGCTCGCTAAAACATACAATGAATAATGAACAACAAACAACCGGCAACGAACAAACCGGCGTCAAGCCCAACGATGGGCTGATTGTCCTGAAAAACCTCACCAGGAGGTTCGGCAATAACGTCGTCCTCGATGATATTTCGCTGGCGATTGAAAAGGGCAAGACCACCGTTGTAATCGGCCCCAGCGGCTGCGGCAAGAGCGTCCTGCTCAAACATATGATAGTCCTGATGCGGCCCACTTCGGGCGAGGTTTACTTCAAACGCCAGCGAATCGACGACCTCGACAGCTTATCGCTAAACAGCGTGCGTGCGCACTTCGGATACCTGTTTCAGGCAGGAGCTCTCTTCGACAGCTTAAGCGTGGCCGAGAATATAATGTTCCCCGTCAGTCAGCATTGCCAGATAACCCGCTTCAGCGCAGTAGAAGAGCTTGTGCGAAACAAACTTAAAATGGTCGGACTTGACGGGCTTCAGCGCTTTTACCCCGCCAACCTGTCGGGCGGGCAGCGCAAACGCGTCGCCCTGGCAAGGGCCATAGCTCTTGACCCGGAGGTGATACTGTATGATGAGCCAACGACCGGGCTTGACCCAATCCGGTCGGACACAATAAACGAGCTGATTTTGAAGCTCAAGGGAGAACTTGGCGTGACCAGCGTGGCGGTAACGCACGATATGAAAAGCGCCTACAAAATCGCCGACCGCATCGTGATGCTCCACAACGGCAAAATTATCGCCGACGGCAGCGCCGATAACATCCGCAATCATCCGGACCCCATAGTTCAGCAGTTCATCAAGGGCGAAATCAGCAAAAAGGAGCTTGAGCAGCTTCGCAAAGCGAGTGCCGGCTCTTCCGTTCGCCTGCCCTGCGACGTAGAAGATTAACCATAAGCTATTGATTATTTTCTATTGATTATTGATAATGGGACAAGTGAGTCAGCAAACATTCGATAATCAATGGGATGATCTTGCTCGCCTCGTCAATGGAGAGGTATTCACAGACATTTTGCATCGTGCCGCTTACAGCAGCGACGCGAGCATTTATCAGATTGTGCCGACCTGCGTGGTATGCCCGCGTGACGCCCAGGACATCGCCGCGGTCATCAAATACGCCAAAGATAAACAAATATCTGTTGCCGCGCGCGGGGCCGGCAGCGGCGTGGCGGGCGAATCACTAACCAGCGGAATCCTGCTCGATGTAACCCGCTATATGAACGGGATTATCGGCGTCGAGAACAATGGCGAGCTGGTAATCTGCGAGCCGGGCGTAGTTCTCGATGACTTGAATAACTATCTCGCGAAATTCGGCAGGAAAATCGGGCCTGACCCCTCGACAGCCAACCGGGCGGTCATAGGCGGGTGCGTTGCCAACAACGCGACAGGGGCGCATTCACTGCAATTCGGCTATACAGGCGATTATGTCGAAAATGTCGAGGCGGTCCTCGCGGATGGCTCAATAGTCGAGCTGGTAAACAATTATCAGCCAAAAACCGGGAGCGATAGCCGAATCGACGATATTGCCAAACAGTGTATCTCACTGCTGGCGGACAAAAAGGACATAATCGCAAATTCGCTCCCCGCAACCAAACGCAACCGCAGCGGATACGACATCGCGGGGGCATATCATGATGGCAAAGTAAATCTTGCCCGTCTGATGGCCAGCTCGGAGGGCACGCTCGCGATATTCACTAAAATTACGCTTCGCACAGTGCCGTTGCCCAAAGCCAAAGGATTGCTGCAATTAGAATTCGACTCTCTGGACAAAATGGCAAAGGCGGTGCCGATTATAGTATCGACTGGCGCGTCCGCCTGCGAATTGATGGATGGTCACCTGATTGCGATGGCTATCAAACATTTGCCCGCATACCGGGATGTTCTGCCCGCAAATGCGACCGCCGCACTGCTTGTCGAGCACGTCGGCGAAACACCCGAACAGGTGCGGGATAAAATTAAAACCACGGATTCCGCCATCGGCAATCTCGCGAGCAACCGAACGATTGTCTTCGATGAACAGACACAGAAACGGATTTGGAAGGCACGCAAAGACGCTGTGCCCCTGTTGGACCGGCGCATAGGGCGACAAAGACCTGTGCCGTTCATCGAGGATGTGTCGGTCGAAAACGACAAACTGGCGGAGTATATCGCTGGCCTGCAAAAAATCGGCCAAAAATACAATATCGTGATGAGCTACTATGGCCACGCCGGCGACGGCGAACTGCATATCAGGCCATACCTGGATTTGGGCGAGCAGGGCGATATAGATAAAATGACCAAAATCGCCAATGAAGTCTTCGCCCTTGCCTGGTCGTTCGGCGGGACCGTCAGCGGTGAGCACGCCGTCGGATTAGTCCGCGCGGCGTTTCTGCGAAAACAATACGGCGACGAATTTTACAATCTGCTTTGCGGAATCAAAAAGATTTTCGACCCCGCCGGCCTGCTTAATCCCGGAAAAATAATCAACGATAACCCAAATGTGATGGTCGAAAACTTAAAAGCCCGGCACCGAGCGAATAAAACATTCGCGGAATCGGGCGTCATCTTCACGGACGACGAAATATCGCTTGAGCTTGAGCAGTGCAGCGGCTGCGGTGTATGCAGAAGCAGGGAACAGCAATTTCGAATGTGCCCCGTGTTCAGGGCAATGGGCGATGAGCTGGCGAGTTCCCGCGCTAAAATGAGCGTACTGCGGTTCTGGTCAAGCGGGCAGCTTAAAGAGGAGGATTTCGACTCCCCGGAATTTCGTCAGTTCCTCGATTTGTGCGTAAACTGCAAGGCCTGCTCAACTGAGTGCCCGTCTGGCGTCGATGTCTCAAAAATTATAGCGGCTGCCCGCGCCGAATACGTCCGCCGAAAAGGATTGCGTCTAACCGAACGGCTTCTCGGCCATAATCGATACATGAGTATGCTGGCAAGCGCCTTTGCCCCAATATCAAATCTTATAATGCACCTGCCGATAACCAGGACGCTTCTCGAAAAGTCAATCGGGCTTGACAGCAGACGCAAGATGCCCAAATTCTCGTTCGGCTCATTTTTAATCGCCGGCCGGCTCTACCTTGAAACATGCAGGCCAAGCGAAATGCCCATTGATAAAGTCGCGTACTTTGTCGATACATACGTCAATTATAATGACCACGAGCTTGGCTATGCAGTCATAGATGTCCTGCGGCACAATGCTATTGAAGTGATAATCCCCAGGCAAAGGCCCGCACCGCTGCCCGCGATTGTGTATGGCGACGTTAAAACCGCGAAAAAGGATTTGTCTTACGGCGTCAAATATCTCGCGGCGGCCGTCAAAGATGGGTACAAAATTATCTGCTCCGAACCAAGCGCGGCGCTGTGCCTCAAACAGGAGCTTAGGCATTACGTTGACAGCGTGGACGGAAGAATCGTTTCCGAAAATACCTATGAACTGATGGAATACCTCCGCGAGCTGCTGCGACAGGGCAAATTAACCAAGCCCAAAAGAACGTTCCTGCAGGAATACGTCTATCATACGCCCTGTCATTTGCTCGCAACCGGCTCATACGGGGCAAGTATCGAACTATTGCAAAAATTATGTAATATCCCGGTAACAGACCTCAATGCGGGCTGCTGCGGCCTGGCGGGGACATTCGGAATGCAAAAGAAAAATTACGAGCTGTCGGAGCAAATCGCAAAATCGCTCAAAGAGACGCTCAATAATACCTCCGCGCAATGCGTCCTAACCGAGTGCGCCGCTTGCGGAATGCAGATTGAGCATATCAGCGGAAAACGTGCCCTGCACCCAATAAAGATTTTAGCAAAGGCATACGGACCAATTCGGGAACGCAGGGCCAGATAAAACAAAAATAAACAGGCAACTGGATCGCCAATTCATAGCGTTTACACAATGAAGATTAGAATTTTAGAAAAGCAAGACGTCGATTCGCTCGCGCCTCTGGTTGACCAGTTCGTATCGGCGAACAAAACACTGACGTATCGACCTGATTACAGAAACGCCTTTCGCGATTCCGCGAGAAAGGTTCTAAATGATGCAACTGCAATCATTTTCGTAGCGGAAGAGGAAGGTGAAATTGTCGGCCTGATTACAGGAAGGATAAGCGACAATGGGGGCATTATTCTTCCTGAGAAAATCGGATATATAAGCATAACTGTTGTCTTATCAAGGTATCGACGTAAAGGAATAGCCAAGCGGCTGTGGGAAAAGTTGAACGAGTGGTTTTTATCCAAGGGAATAGATGAAGTGCAGCTCTACGTTGTGCCGGATAACGATGAGGCCAGAGGTTTTTGGCAAGATTGTGGTTTCGGTCTGGCGCTTGAGCGATGGAAGAAACACCTCTAAAATGGCCAAACAAGAAAATATTAAAATAAGGCGGTTCAAGCAAGCCGATTTGCCTGCTGTCAAAGAGTTGATAGACAATACAATCGATATTTGCTATTCAGACGACTATCCCGAAGAGGCCATCGAGTACTTTAAAGAATACCATTGTGATAAAAACATCTTAAAAAGTGCCGCAAAAGGGTGTACCATCATTTTGGAAAAAAATAATCGCGTCATAGGAACAGGAACTATCATCGGCGACCACATCTTGAGAGTTTTTGTAAATCCCAAATTCCAAAAACAGGGTCTGGGAAAGCTTATTATGAACAAGCTCGAAGATAAGGCAATTTCTTCGGGGGCCAATAAGGTTAAACTGGATGCGTCGCTGCCGTCTAAAACATTTTATGACACGCTGGGTTACAAAACCCGCGAAAAAACTTACGTGAAGCTGGAAAACAACAAGAAATTACACCACTACAAAATGGACAGGGAATTGATGTCAGTAACAAAGATTGATAATTGTCGGGAAGATGATTTTGAGCAGATATTTCGACTGCTTGGGCAGCTTTGGCCGGGACAAACGCTCGATAAGAGAAAGTTACGGCAGGTTTTTGTGCGAGGGTTAAAATCAAAACTGCAATATTACCTTTGCGCCAGAGCCGAAACAAAAATCGTCGGGTTTGTTTCTATGACGATAAAAAACAGCTTGTGGCAGCAGGGATACATAGGCCATATCGACGAGTTTATCGTTGATAAGCGGCGCCGTAACAAAGGAATAGGCGGCAAACTTCTCTCGCAAATTACGAAACTGGCAAATAAGAAAAGTTGCAGCAGAATCGAGCTTGATTCGGCCTTTACACGAAAAGACGCCCACAAGTTCTATAAACGTAACGGTTTTGATAACCGGGCATTTGTCTTTTCCAGGAAGTGTTAAATGGAAAAAAGGCTCCTGACCCCTTTTTCTCCGCAGGCAGCGTATGGCGGATAGCGGATAGCAACGCGATAAACGTTACAAACTACCCGCTACACGCCAATTTGCGATAGTATCTTACTTTTCTTTTTTTCCAGCCGATTTGGCTTTGCCTTTTGGCTTAGCTTCACCTTCTGGTTTGACTTCACCCTCTGGCTTGCTTTTGCCTTTTGGTTTGCTTTTGCCTTCTGGCTTGCTTTCACCTTCCGGTTTGGCTTCACCCTCTGGCTTAGCTTCACCTTCCGGCTTAGCTTCACCTTCCGGCTTGGCTTCTGCCACCGGCTCCAGGGCTTTCAGTTCAGCGGCCAGCTTCGCGGCTTCTTTAGCGGCTTCCTTCTGCTGAACCTTGAATGCCTCCACATCAACGCCTTCAGGAACAACAACAAGGCTTACCGAAACGGCCAAATCGTCCGCAAACTCCAGCTTGACGCTGTATGTGCCGACCTCTTTGATATGCTCGTGGAGCACAACCGTGTCATCGGCAACCTCGAAGCCCTGGTCTCGCAGGTTCTTGGCAATATCACGTTTCGCCACTGAACCAAACAGATGACCCAGCTCATTAGCCGTAGCGGCGATGACCGCCTCGGCGCCGCTGACGGCCTGCGCCGCCTTTTCGAGCTGCTTGCGTTCAAGATTACGCTCTTCGGCTCGCTTCGCCTTGGCCTTGGCGATTGACTTTATGTTGTTATCCGTAGCGGCCTTGGCAAGACCCTGCGGAAGCAGGTAATTTCTCGCGTAGCCATTGGCGACCTCAACAACGTCTCCGAGCCAGCCCAGTTTCTTCACGTCACTAACTAATAAAACCTTCATTTATATGTCTCCGTCTAAAATGTAGGGTGGGGTTTACCCCACCGGATTACTTCCGCCGTAAGGCGTCCCTTACGGGAGACGGGGCAAGCCCCGCCCTACGAACTTTCCGGGTTATGCGCAAAACGGCAGAAGCGCCATAAATCTTGCGCGTTTGATTGCGCTTTTGACCTTGCGCTGACAGCCGGCGCAATTGCCGCTGCGCTTGCGCGAATAAATCTTGCCGCGATGCGTCAGCAGCTTCTGCAGGGTCTCGATATCCTTGTAATCCACGTATTCCTCGCCCCGCCTGCAGAACCTGCACTGGGTCTGCTGCGGCGCGGCCAGCTTACGGGAGTTGTCCGACCTGTCGTTTCTTCTTTCGCCTCGTTCGCCTCTTCTGTCGTCTCTTCTTTCGCCAAATTCCGCCATATTTTTCACCTTTTCCAAAACCTTAATTTTTTTAACCACTAAGACGCTAAGTTCTTTTGCCTTTTTCTTCGTGTCTTTGTGCCTTTGTGGCAAATCTTTTCACTTAAAACGGTATATCATCTGCGGGAGGATGCGCTCCCTTTACAGGCCCTTGGTTATCCGGCTCAACCTGGCTGTCAGGCCCTGTTTCGCCGCCTGCTCCGGCCTCAGTCCCGGCTCCAGCCCCAGGCCCGCCCGGCCCGCCGAGAAACTGACAATTATCAACGTGGATTCTATGCTTGCTGCGCTTGGAACCGTCCTGCGCTGTCCACTGTTCATACACCAGCCGACCCTCCACAAAGAGAGGTCTGCCTTTGCGCATGTACTTGTTGATGTTTTCAGCCAGCCGACTAAAGGCGCGGCAGTCAACAAAGCACACTTCCTCTTTGCTTTCACCTTCTTTGCTGGTCCACTTGCGGTTTATCGCAAGACCGAACTCAACAACGGGCGTCTGACTGGGCAGATACGACAACTGCGGGTCCCGCGTCAGGTTGCCCATCAACATTACCTTATTAAAATTCGCCATCGATAACTCCTTTATTCTTCGGCGCCTCTCCAACAAGAGAAGCGACCGCTTTCAATCAATGCTCATAGGCAGATGACTAAACCTGCTGCTCAGGGTTATCCGCGACTTCCGTTCCAGCGGCTGCCGGTGCGTTCTGCGCCACAGTATCATCGACCGCAACAGGAACAGGGGGGGCCTTCGCAGCCGCCAATTTGATGACATCTTCCTCGGTGAGATGCTCCGTCCTGAGAATCAGCGCACGCATAACGCGTTCTGAGAGCAGCACGTCGCGCTCCAATTCGGTGATTTTGCGCCCGTCGGCCTTAAAGTACGCCAGGATATAGGTCCCCCGGCTGCATCTTTTAATCGAATAGGCCAGCGGTCTCTCATCCCATTTTTTCAGCGTAATGATTTGGGCATCGATTTTGTTCAGCATCTTCGTAACAAGCTCGATGATGCCGTCCCAGTCCTTCGCCGCTTCCGCCGAATCAATCAGGAACATTACTTCGTAAAGCTTCTTAACTCCAGTTTCCAACTTAAATACCTCCAGCAAAATTTTCCGACTCTACGTTCGACATTTTTCAAATTTAATCTTTCAAGTCCTGCCCATCCGACAGGCGGGAATTATGTTTTGTCATCGCTGCCTGAATACCTTCTTCAAGCCAGCAAATCGCCGCGTCTTTTGCCCGGCCGATGCCCTGGTTCACCAGCTCGGCTTCGTCCCGGCCCGGCTCGCCGAGCACATATCCCACTGCTTCGCCCACTCGGCACTGGCCTATCCCGACTCTTAATCGGGGCACGCCTTCGGTACCAAGCTTTTCCACCACGTCGGTCAACCCGTTGTGTCCGCCGGCGGAACCTTTCGCCCTTAACCTTATCTGTCCCGGCTCAAGCCACATATCATCGAGCACTACCAGTACGTCATTCAAATCTATCTTGTAAAAACCCATCGCGTCAGCCACCGGCTGCCCGCTACAATTCATATATTGCATCGGCTTCAGCAGCAAAACCTGCTCGCCGGCATATTCACCTTTGCCAAGATGGCCGCCGAAACTGTTTTTGTTTACCTCTATGCCCAGCACCCCGCCGAGCATATCAATAACTTTGAAGCCGACATTGTGCCGCGTTTCGGCATATTTCTTACCAGGATTGCCAAGTCCAACTATCATTTTCATACCAGGCATAGTGCCGGCTCTCTAAAAACCGCCCTATTTCTTCTTCTCCTTGTCTTCCTTTTTCTCCTTGGGCTCTTTCG
>PLLM01000087.1 GCA_003141275.1 Phycisphaerales bacterium | reverse complement strand
AGAGACCTCTCCCAGCAAAAGGAAACCCAGATACGCTCCGTCCTGATTGTTCCCCTGATTAACCCCGCCGGCTGCTTCGGCGTCATCTATACCAACGACACCTTCCGTGACGACCACTACAACCTCGGCGACCTCGACTACCTGATGCTCCTCGGCCTTCACACCGCCTCCGTCATCGCCAAACTACCGGCCTGATGAAAATTTCTGTGAATGGGTAATTTATTATTCTGCGTCCCAATCCCATTTATCATGAGTTACTTTAATTTCTATTATATCTGATTCTTGAAAAGGAATGTCCTTGTAGCCACGAACCTTCGTGATATATTCCGAAACAATTACAACCTGGTCAAATTTCCTGCCATCCTGCAAAATTACTGAAACAACTTGATAACCCATGCCCGTTTCACCTTGAGCCAATAAAATTGGTGCCCATTTTTTGGACAATTGGATAAATGACATAGCAGATTCTCCTATAGAAAAGGTGTCAGGAAACTTCTTCTGCTCTTATATCTGCGCCAGAAGCACCACATAGTTCTTGCCGTAGTATTTCGCGCACTTGGGGCAGGTCGTGTAGAAAAAGTATAACTTCTTAAGCTGTTTACCCTTCTGGCGAACATAATCGGTCATCTGATTAACCCACTGGCGGATATTCTTGTATGGCCCTTCAAAAACCTGTGCCAAAAATGTTCCTGAAATCTTAACCATTTGGGCCTCTGGCACGTCTTTAGCCACAGCGATATAAATATCCGCACCCCAAAGCGAATTTTCATCGCTCAGCAATATCGGCTCCGGCGTCAATGCCTGCGCCTGCGAAATTCTTTCCATATTCCGCACCATAACCTTGCCGAAGTTCAGCGGGATATGCAGGAAACTGGTCACGTGGTCTTTAATAAAAAGTTTGTCCTTGAACGTTACCTCCTTTTTGTCCCACGGCTCAGGATTAAACCGAGGGCAGCACCCCGTTTCCGCATTCTCATACAACTTATCCATAACATTCTCCTTTAGCCACTAAGACACAAAGACACTAAATTGCTTAATTTTAATTTCCTTCGTGTCTTCGTGACTTTGTGGCATAAGCCCGCTCATTTAATACACTTTATCAAATCGCCTAATTTGTCGCCGGCAAGAGGCAAGGGTGACAATACTAAAACATATCCTCTGTATCCTAATTTCAATACTTATGTGATTGTAAATTATACCCCTTTTAGCAAACAAATTACTCTGTCAAAATAGATTTTATTTTGCGTGAGCCTGAAGGACTCAAATAATAAATCCCATTGTTGCCAGCCCATTTCGTTGTTAGCGTCATCAACTGGAATTCCGTCTCCCCCGCCGGGAAATCAAGCGATATTTGCTCTTTGCCGTTGTTCAACTCCACTCGAATGAAATCCATTGGGGGCTTGTAATCTTTGGTTAAGCTCTCAACCCTCGTGACATAGTGATACAACATGGATTCCAAATCATCCGCCGCGACCTGACCTATTTGAAAATCCCTGACATGGGCAATCTCGCCGTCTTTATAGTGTACAATCCTAAAAGTGGTCGCTTTATCATTTACGAACCCCGACAACAACAAACGAATTGCCTTTCTTGCGTTAACTTTTGGCGTAGATAGTATATGTATGGCCGTCATAAACAAAAACATGCCGATAAAGACAATCAGGAAAGTACGTAGTTTCTTCATTAAATCTCTTTATCACCAGAAAGATTCAAGGTATGACGAAGCCATACCAAACAGTCCTGCCACAACGGTGAGAATTACAAAAGCCCACCTTTGCCAACGGTTGCACCAAAAGAAAAAACAAAGAGGCGGAAGCCAATACCATAAACGAGAGTCAGCTCCCCCATGGATAATCCAAGTCAAGAGAACGGACACCCAGAAGACGCTCATTATAGGGACTGAATAGTTCACATAATCAATCACTATATTTTCTTTCTTCGAGAGAGGATCAACAAAGCATATATTGAATATCACTATCAAAAATGCGAGGCCGTATACTATTACGACAAAAATATCAAGACCGCTGTATTTCCGCCCAACATTCATAAAAGGACCTACGGAATTCTCTTCACACTGCAATTATCAAGACGTTTACCTGAAACTCACATCAACTGCATCTTCATGCCTTTAGCTATATTATACCTTCCCAATAGAATATAAAAAGTGAGATAATTATAGCATGAGCCTTTTCCCGATTCGCTCATTTAATCACTTTTACCAAATCGCCAAGTTTGTCGCCGGCGAGAAACGCCAGCGACAGAATCGCGATAATCCACATCGTCGGCTTGATTTCCCTCATCTTGCCAGCGGCTGATTTGATAAGCACAAAGGAAATAAAACCGAACGCCAGCCCCGTGCTGATACTGTAGCTCAGCGCAATCATCACGATAATAATAAAGGCCGGGAACGCCTCCTGAATATCCGCAAAGTTTATCACCCGGACTTCCTTCATCATAAACAAACCAACCATAATCAAAGCAGGAGCCGTAGCGTATTCAGGCACCACGCCAACAAGCGGCGCAAAAATAATCGCCAGTAAAAATAACGCCCCCGTAACCACTGAGGTCAATCCTGTTCTGCCGCCCTGCTCAATACCCGCGGCCGATTCGACATACGCGGTAGTTGTCGATGTGCCGAACACCGCCCCGGTCATACCCGCAAGAGCATCAATCGCCAGTAACCTGTCTAAGCCCTTTATCTTTCCGTGACTATCAACCATTTTAGCGTGGTGACAGCACGCGACCAATGTTCCTATGCCGTCGAACATACTCATAAACATCAAGCTGAACACGCTGCCAAGCACACCCCACTTCAAGGCGCCGAAAACATCCAGATGAAACGCGATAGGCCTTATATCCACGCTGAACGACACCCACTGCATCGGCCTGTCAACATACCCGAACGTAATCGCCAGAAGCGTCGAAAAAGCTATGCCGATAAGCAGCGACCCTTTTATCCCCTTCATTTCAAAAAACAGCATAAACAACAGACCCGCCAGCCCTATCAGCGTCTTGGCGCCCAACGGCCCCGCAGAAACAAGCGTCGCGTCGTTACGAACTATTATGTGAAGATTGACTAACCCGATGAACGTGATGAAAAGTCCGATGCCCACCGATATCGCCGAAATTATCCCCGGCGGTATCGCCTCGACGAGCTTTTTGCGAAGCCCAATCAAGGTCAGCAGCAAAAACAACACGCCCGAAACAAATACCGCCCCAAGCGCCGTCTCCCAACTCATTTTATTGCTCAGCACCAGCGTGTATGTGAAAAACGCGTTGAGTCCCATCCCCGGAGCCATCGCAATCGGCGCCTTGCCGAAAACACCCGTGATAATTGTCGCAATCGCCGACACTAAGCACACCACCGCCACAAGCGCGTTTTTGTCCATACCGGTCTTGCTGAGCATATCGGGATTGACAAAAATTATGTAGGCCATCGTCAGAAACGTCGTAATGCCTGCGATGACCTCCGTTTTGACATTTGTCCCCCTCGCCTTCAACCCAAAATAATCGCCCGCCATATTCAACCTCCTGTCTTGTTATGGCACTTTTGTGCTTCCTCCAACATATAGTCGAGCATCTTTTTCAGATTAGGGCATTTAGAATAAGCCGTATTAGGGTCGAGCTTTCGAAAAAGTTGGGAACCATGCACAGTTTTCTTGTACCCACGTTTTGTTTCTTTCATAAATATCTTGTCAAGAAACTTGGCTGGCGGTTCGTCGAAATCGACATTCTCGGGGTTTTTGCTTTCCTCCTTAAGATGCTTTTGTATTTCTTTCGGAAATATATCGGGCTGGCTTAAGAGCCACGCTTCAACTTCGTGAACCGCAAAGAACATCTTGAATTTTTCATGCTGTACTTTGCTTTCAATTTCATGCTTTGCCCAATCAAGTCGTTCTTGGACGTTATTCTTGCTCATAGGATAGAAGGTGGGACCATATAAATCTAGCAAACCAACTACAGAAATAATATCCTGATTTTCAGGTCCTTCCAGATACATCAATGCTTTCTTCGGAATATCCTTAACCATTTCTGGCCACCCCTCGAATCGAACCAATTTAACGGCGATATTTTGTTGCAACCGCGGGTCCAGCCAACGTTTCAAGAATTGCGCCATTACATCCCGCTCAGTATACCCCTCCACAAAGAGAATGAATTTCATTTCAAATTCTCCAGTTCTCCAGATTCAAACAGTGTACCTAATGAATATTCTTTCAACCAGTAGTCCAAAGATTCTCCTGATAATTTCTGCAAAACCGTCTCTCCGTTTATCCATTTCGTGACAGTTGTTGATGGTCGTTTATCCTTGAAAGCATTTAATAATTGGGGTGAGTGAGTGGTAAATATCACCTGCGTTCGTGATGCGGCGTCTATAGCATACTCTGCGACAATAGGCAGCATCGAAGGATGTAGGCCTATTTCGGGCTCATCAATAGCGATAAGAGGAGCAGGTAAAGGAGATGCAAGAATCGTCAACAATAGAAGAAAACGTAATGTTCCATCAGACAGATCTGCTGCAGATTGCTCACGTCTTAATGATTTCCAGCGAACTCTAAGTTGAATCCTTTGGTCTGCCGCTGGAGGAAACGTAAGCGATTCAAAGTCATCCCCAAACGCAGCTTTCATTGCTGCATCAATATCTTTTGCAAAATCTCGTTCTTCTTCATACAATGTATGTAGCACTGACACAAGGTTCTGTCCATCAGGTGCCACTGTTTTCTCCCGTTTAGCAATCACAGATTGTCGAATAGGCGCGTCTTTATTCACATGCAAGTCGTGATAGATACACCAATTGGCAAGTTGCGCCCTAAATGGAGGAATTAAATGGTTATGTACAAAAGGACCAATTGCTGAAGAAAGGAGCGTTTCTTCTTCGGAGATCGATTCCTCAGGAGCTATTAATCCCTTCTCTTTTTCATCAAACACTACTCCCCTTGTTCCTGTCCTTGTTAACAATTTGAAAGGCTCCGTTTTTTCTCCGGTCTCAACAGCATGATAATTTGCTAATTGCTCTCGCCATATCCGATACGCGCTCGTAGTCCCAATTCTATTCATTTCAATTTCATATGTTAAACTTTCCCTTCCTACATCCCGATAGGATTCGACAGGTGAAGCTTTTATTTTGAAACCAATGCCTTCAAAGGAACCATCCCAAACCAAAGGTTCCATACCACCAGAACTTTGCACATATTTACCAAGTCCTCCTTGCGCAGATAAGGAAATTAGCTCTAAGAACCTCAATAAGTTTGACTTGCCTGTGGCGTTCGGACCAATAACAACATTCAGGTCATCTGGTTCCCATACAACATTCTTTAAGGACCTGAATCCATTGACTTCCAAACGAAGAATCTTCATATCTAAACCTCCACGACTACAACTGTAAACTATCTGTCAAATTTATACTTTTGTTATACTATTCTATTTGCCATATTAATGCGAGCGAGAGGAGTCGAACCTCCACGGGCTTTCACCCACAAGGTCCTAAGCCTTGCGCGTATGCCAGTTCCGCCACGCTCGCCTGACTGTCATTCCCGCGCAAGCGGGAATCCAAATCAACATTTACTGCTGCCCCTTCCCTTCTTCAGCAATCTTCTCGATGCGTTTTTCCGCATCCTGCAGAATCTTCCTGCAATGCTTAATCAACGACATTCCTTTTTCATATTGCTGCAAACTGTCGCCAAGCGCAATCTCGCCCTGCTCGATTTTGCCGACTATCCCCGTCAGCTCTTTTATCGCCTGCTCGAAAGTCAGTTTGCTCGTATCGTTCTTTATTTCATCCTTTGCCATTCTTCTACCCAACAATCTGCGTTAATCTGTGTAATCTGTGGTTTCTTTTTACTTTTTTATGACCTTGCTTTCAATCAAATTTTCCGCCAGTTCCGTAACCAGCGTATCGCCCATTTGCACTTGTGAGGCGTTTTTCAACACCATACCCGTTTGTTTGAGCGCCGTTATCGAGTAACCGCGTTTCAATACCGCCCTGGGGTTGAGGCCCGCGAGCCGATTCTCCTGTGCGGTAAGGAGCAATCCCGCCCTGCCCAATAATGCCGATACAGCCGCGTTTGCCCTGCTTGTCAGCTCATTAACCTCGACCATTTTCCTGCCTATCAACCGATGCGGCTCAAGACGCACCACCTGCTCATAATATCCATTCAGCCGCTCTTTCGCATCCGTTATCATATCCCCAATCAATTCTTCGAGATTGCTCCCCATCTCATCCAACTGCTGCTGGCGGTTCCGCACCTGCAAAAGCGGGTTGCGAAACGCGGCGCTGGCGCATACTGTTTGCAATCTTTGTTCCGCAAGCTCGATAACCGATTTTATATCACCCGTCAGCCGACTTCCCGCCGCCGACAACTTTTCCAGCACCTCTCGCGCGTCCGGCACCGCAACCACTCCCGCCTTGGTCGGCGTCGATGCCCGGGCGTCTGCCACCAAATCCGCTATCGTCGTATCAATTTCGTGACCGACCGCACTGATAATCGGTATCTTCGAATCGTAAATCGCCCGCGCCAATACCTCCTCGTTAAACGCCCACAAATCCTCTAATGACCCGCCTCCGCGTCCCACAATCAAGATATCGAGCTTGAGTTTGTCATTCCGGCGATTGACGTCTTTTATCGCCGACGCGATTTTTTCCGCAGCACCCTCACCCTGAACAGGTACCGGGTAAAAACACAATATGCAGGGCCAGCGGTCAAAAATGCTTTTCTTTATATCATCAACCGCCGCCCCCGATTCGCTCGTCAATACGCCTATCCGCCGGGGATACTTGGGAAGCGGTTTTTTATGCGCCTCATCGAATAATCCCTGCGCCGCCAAGCGATTGACCATTTGCTCGAACGCCAATTGCAGCGCACCCACCCCTGCCGGCTCCATCCTATCAACGTAAAACTGATATTTACCCTGCGGCTCGTAAATATCAACGTTGCCCGTTGCGAAAACCGCAAGGCCGTTCTCGGGTTTGAACTTCACCTTTTTGAAATTGCTGGCCCACATCACACAGGGCAATACCGACCCCTCATCCTTGAGTGAAAAATAGCAGTGCCCGCTCGAATGCGGCCTCCAGTCGCTAATTTCGCCCCTCACTGTTAATCGCCCGGGAAGATTATTCTCCAGCGTCGTCTTTATCAGCGTCGTTACCTGGCTGACGGTATAGATTTTCACCTGTGCATTCGCCATACCCGCCGATTATACCCCCTCCTCGCGCAAAACAAAAGCTGCGGACTCAATCAATCCGCAGCTTATTTTTGTATATGATCCATTACTACTATCTTGCCTTCCTTGATATTTTTAGCTTTGGGAAAAGTGAATGTGTTTTTTTTCTGAAGTAATGCGTCTCCAAATTCAAGCATCGTAGTATTGCCAAGCTTGGTCACCTTCGGCGGCGTTATAAACAAATTGGCTATGCACCCCTTGACACCACTAATGAAGCCCTCAGATTCTTCTGCGTCACTGATAGACGCCACTATTATTCCCATGCGGGGAGTGCTTTCGGTCTTTTTGAATACAAGTGAATTCACCCGGGCAAATATCCGATTCGACCTGTTTTCGTACTTATACTGTCCGTCTTTTGGTTTAATATCATAAAGACCGATGGTTACGGGGCTTTTGTGGCCTCTTGCATTGAACTGCATGGCCACCTCGGTAACGGTCGGAGTAAAACCGGTCATAGTCCCCTTAACCTCGATGCGGGCAAGCCCTTCTCCGTCAAACTTGATATAATCAAGCATATTTATCAGCGACTCTCTTTTTTCCAACTCATCGGCATGTGCCGCAATCATCCCCGCAAAATCAAATGTGTTCATATGAAAACCACTTCCCAATACCTCAAAATCGCAGGCCAGATAGAAGGAGTTTGAAGTGACTGTTTTTTCGTATGAAATTACACCCACCTGCTGCTCATTATTGGCACTTGATATGTTGTCAACAAGTGTAGGGGCTATCAGGGGAACAAAATACATAAAAGACTCTATGGGGTTTTTTATGAATTGCTTTTTACTATAACTCATTATCATAGTGGGGCCGTTGCTGTCTTTTGCGGCATCATTGCCGTCCGCCAACGTTTCGCTGCTGCTCATTTGGCTGTTCGGGTCAGAACCTAACCCGACACGGGGCGTCAAAACAAAAACGAAAATAAAGGTTGCTGCAAATAAAGCGATTAGACAGTCGTTTCTTAAAAGTGCACGCAGATTTATCACATTCAATTGCATGGCTTACCCCACGTTGTTAATTTATAAAAAAGGAAACGGGCACACCCCCGCCATCGAGTTACTTGTACCCGTTACCATTTTTATCATCATATCCGGCGCCAGCGCAGCAACAGACACAGATATGTAAGACGCAACATTATATCTTCAGCGTTGGTCCTTTTGATATATACTACAGTAGCGTCAATTGCAAATTGGTTTTAGTTTCATATATATGCTTTACCTATTGTCAAACATACTATCATCCCAACAAGCAAATTTGACCTACGGAGAGACAACCTTCACAGTGAACACCGTCGAAGTCGATTCTCCGGTTTTTGGGATACCCTTAACGGAAACGTGATACTCACCGAGAGCGGCATTCTGAGCCACAGTAACCCTGAGTTGCACATCAGGTTTATCACTCGCCTTGATAGTAACGCTGGTCGGGTCGATGCTGATGCCTTCACCCTTGGGCAATTTAATTTCCAGCTTAACATCCTGCTTAAAATAATCGCCCCTCTCCAGCGAGACAGTAACATTTTGGACTTCACCCTGTTGGAGCTTCACATCGAGGGTTGGGACGGCGATTTTAAACCCTTCGCCCTTGACAACACTGCCGCCTTTCTCGCTGCTCGATGAGCAGCCGGACACGGTCGCCAGAACCAGCGTCATCACTATAGCGATTGCATTTTTCATCTCTTTTTCCTTTCTTAAAGTAAAAATATGTTTCAAACCTGAACCTTTTGGGTCAGGCACCAAACCTATTGCCGGCATAGTTCAAAATAAACGCTCTTTTTCAAACTCGCCATTAAACGGCAAACGACGCCCGCTCACAGGAACGGGCCATGGAACACACGGCCCGGCTTCTACGGAGCCGCAACATTCACGTTAAATTCCACTGAGGTCGCTTCGCC
>PLLM01000061.1:4297-72943 GCA_003141275.1 Phycisphaerales bacterium | reverse complement strand
ATTGAACCTATCTGGAAGGGACTTTTTGCGGCGATGCAGGCCGACTTCACTTGGGAGAAAATTTCAAAAAAGGTGTGCAGTGAGCGAAAGATTCCGAATGGATTGGGAATCACAATACCTACGACGGCACATTTTGCGAAAAAGTTACGGCAAATTCCCGACGTTTCAGACAATACGTCTGCGATAAAAATACAGGTTAAGGATTTTGCGTTTCGGCTTGCGGAAATAACGAGGTTTTTGACAATTTAATTTTAAGGAGTATTCGATATGTATAACGATGATGAATTAAAACAGATGTTCGACAATGGCGATTTTGACGACCCCCATTATGGACGCCCCTTGTGGGAAGATGTTGTCGATGTCAATAAACAGCAGCCGCGTTCTTCGGGTTTTGATTATGAAAAATCTGAAAGAGAACACCAGCAAACGGGCGGATTCACTTACGAATACGGCCCTGATGGTAAGCCGATAAAAAAAGACGATTCACCGCCGGAAAATAAAGCCAGCACAAAGAGCGGCGGATTCAGTTATGAATATGGCCCTGATGGACAGCCAAAGGAAAATTCCGCAGACGAGGGACAAGAGAATAAACCGAAGCATAGCGACGAGACGGGCGACGAACAGGACGAGCATTTACAGCTTTACGACGAAGGCCGGATGGACGAGCTTTCGGAATCTCTTTCAAATAGTGCTTTGGCGGCGGGTATGCCCGAACAGAACGTCGAATTTATGCAGAATTATTTAAACAACATTGCGCAGCCGAACGACCCTTTGTGCAGGGATATTATTTCAGTGGTTGCCAAGCATATTCAACAGGCCCGGTCTGCATAGCATTATGAACGCAAAGCGCAAGGGCAGCAGACAGGAGCGCAAAGCCCGCAAGGTTTTAGAGGCAGCCGGGTATTTAGTTACAAAGGCGGGCGGCAGTTTGGGATTATTCGACCTTGTGGCGGAGAATCGTCGGGGTGTCCGTCATATTCAGGTTAAGTCAAACCGATTGCCTTGTCCTGCGGAGCGGAAAAATATGCTTTCGGTTAAGAACCGTTTGCCGGAAAACAGCACTATTGAAATATGGGTTTTTTACGATGGACAGTGTGAACCAAGAATTGAATATCTCTAAACATCGAGACGGCGTTTTCAAAGCAATACAGGCATATCAGGGACGCCATAAAAGGCCCAAAAGCCAAAAGCCCCCTGCCGTATGCCTAACCGGGCTGCGTTCGTCGATTCTGGCAAGGGAAAACGCATCGGGCAAGCGGTTTTCAGGACTATTTTAGGGCGATATTGCCTTAACAGGCAGCGAGAAAAGATTTTTTTAATTTTCTTCGATTTTGTGCTTGACAGCGTGCGATATATCGCATATATTGTAAATATGACTATGATACGAAAAGCAATTAAGAAGCGTATGAACGAGTTGAAGCTGACCACTAACCAGCTAACGAAAATGCTCAAAGGCAAAATTCCGCGTCGAACAATATATGATTTTTTGTCCGGTGAAACGGATGCGCGAACGGAAGTAGCGTCGGAATTATTGAAGGTTTTGGGGATTGAGCTTATATCGAAAAAGCATAAGACAAAAAAGGCAGGTGAACGATGTTTGTATTCAAACCGATGTATAAAGACAAAAGCGGCAAAGTGAAAAAGGTAAAAAAATTCTGGATTGAAACCAAAGACCACTTGGGCCGGGCGCAGAGATTCGCGGGCTTTTCCGACAGGACGCAGACATTGAAGCTCGGTGAGAAAATCGACAAGCTGGTTGTTCGCAAAAAGAATAATGAGCCGCCGGACGACGAATTATCAAACTGGATTGTTTCAATGGATTCGGATTTGAGAAACCGGCTTGTAAAAGTCGGGATACTTGCGCCAGACAGGGCGAACATCGGCAAGGCGTTATCAGAGAACGTCGAGGATTACCGAAAGTCCCTTGAAGCGCGGAATCGCAGCGGGCAGTATATCAAAGAGACGATGAGCGCGGTAAAGATTATCGCTGCCGGTTGTGGGTTTAGCTACTGGACGGATATATCAGCCGTCAAAGTCGAAGCATACCTGAAAGAGTTAAGGGACAAAAAAGAAGGCGGGATTGGTTATCGCAGGTCTAACGCATATCTGACGGCGTTAAAAATGTTCGCTAACTGGATGATAGAACAGGGACGGTCAGGCGAATCACCGATAAGACACTTGAAGGGGCTTAATGCAAAATTAGACCAGCGACACCAGCGACGGGGATTAGGGCCGGACGAAATCAGGCGGCTTTTGGTAACGACGAAGGCCGGGCCGTTTAGATTCGGTATGACCGGAGCTACAAGGGCTTTATTGTATCGTCTTGCCGCCGAAAGCGGGCTTAGACGGAGTGAATTGCACAGCTTGAAAACGTCGTCGTTTGACTTTGAGAATTTAACAGTAACGGTATCGGCTGCGTATTCCAAAAACAAAAAGGAAAGCACTTTGCCGCTTAGGCGCGATACGGCATTAGAGTTAAAACAATATCTTGCGGGCAAGCTGCCGACAGAGCAGGCGTTCAATACGCCGTATAGAACCGCCGATATGCTCAAAGAGGATTTGAAAGACGCAAAGATTGATTATCAGGACGCGGCGGGACGCTATGCGGACTTTCATTGCCTTAGGCATACTTGCGGGACATTACTGGCAGCGGCTGGCGTTCACCCAAAGACGGCCCAAAGCATAATGAGACACAGCACAATCGAACTAACGATGGGAATTTACACGCATACGCTTGTCGGACAGGAAGCGCAGGCGGTTGAATCCCTGCCGGATTTTGGCGCGTCTGAAAGTAAACAAACATTAGTGAAAGCCGGATAAAAAAACTTATAGTCCCACTTACATATATTATGCGAAAACTTACGAACAGAGACGAACAGAGACGAACAGAAAAACCGCTATGGCGATTTGAAAACCGCATTTTTGGGGTAATGGCGATAGGTCATATCAAGATTAGAAATCCGTTGCTCTATCCAGCTGAGCTACGGGCGCTTTAATCTTAAGTCGTTTGAGTATAACAACTTCCGACAGCCACTGTCAACTCTTGAAACTACTCGAACCCGTACTGTAAAAATATTCACCCCAGCCGCCCTCCTGTATAACTTCAAAAGCCCATACAAGACGCTCCCAGCGTAGTAATCATACCGCGGAACCATAAGGAAGCCGACCAATTCAGCAAAATAAGCTGCTTGTAAGATTAGCTTTCCTAAATACTTAACGATTGAAAACAGAAAAGAGTTTAACTCAAAGGTAACCGAAATCGGAAGCCAAAAACGTCAACCAAAACGGGCATCTTTGCTGTCTCATTTGGGCTGATGACGTAGAAGCTATACCTTGCCATATTGAGGGAATTCGTCTGCAAAAGCCGTTTTTATACGAATTTTGCGAGATTTATTTGACTTACGGTCTTGCATTAGCGTATTATGTTATAGGGCTTTCGTATAATGATGGTTGGGGGGTAAAAAATGGGGAAAAATTGTTGGGGGTAAGTGGTACCAATAGTATTGCCGGAAGGAGCCGTAAAGGGTGATGTTTTGCAATCGCGGGAATTGCGGCTGGCGGCATATCAGGCGAGAAGCAGTAGGCATTGCGAACAAGAATCGAAGAAATTGCCTGATTTGTCTGATGATGATGGCGGTGTTGGTCTGCGCTGGCGCCGCAAGCGGAAAATACGGCGGCGGAAACGGCGACAGCAATAATCCATTTCTTATTTTCACCCCTGAAGATTTGGTGCAGATAGGCAACAACCCCGACGACTGGGACAAACACTTCTTATTGATGTCTGATGTCAATATGAGCGATTCAAACACCCCCGGCGCATTTCCGATTATCGGGTATCTGCTGTGGGACCCCTATACTTCAAAGCCCTTTAAGGGCGTCTTCGACGGCAACAAAAAAAGAATCATTAACCTGAATGTTTCACACGTTGGACATGATTTCACCGGGCTATTCGGATACGTCCTCGGCAAAGGAGCATTGATAAAGGACCTGACTCTGGTCAATCCGAACATTAACGGGTTAGGATCAATGTACACTGGGACAATCGCAGGCAAATTAAGAAGCGGAACCGTTACAGGATGCAGCGTCGAAGGAGGCGTAATACGGGGCAGCAACAACGTCGGCGGTCTGGTTGGATACAACTTAGGCGGGGCAATCACAAATTGTACTGTAGAAACAACTGTTTATGGCGCTACAGGTATCGGCGGCATTACCAGTTACCACAGCGGCAACATCATGCAGAATTGCTCATTTTCCGGCATTGTGTATGGCCAGGGCTGTGATATGGGCGGACTAGCAGGCGATAACGACGGCCAGATTGTGAATTGCTACGTGAAGGGAAGTATTACCGGCTGCGGAGACAAGGTGGCCGGCCTGGTAGGAACTTCTCGCGGCGTGGTGAAATGCAGTTACGCGATAGCAACCGTAACCGGGCACCAGCAGACAGGCGGACTCGTGGGACGAAACGCAGGCGATGTTCTTGACTGCTATTCGCAGGGAATGGTCACGGGAAGTTATTGCGTCGGCGGACTGGTTGGACTTCTATATGATGGAGGAACTATTTCGAGGTGTTACGCCGTTGCTAATATGACTCCGAATGCCGACCAGATGGGCAATCTTGTCGGTTTTGCAGACAGTGGAACGGTAACAGCGTCATTTTCAAAAGACAATGCCTCCGAAGCCGAATTAATGACGGAAAATACATACACAAAGGCCGGATGGCAATTTGCAGGCGAGGCCCCGGGCAGCCAAATAAACCCCTGGACCATTTGCGAGGGAATGAACTATCCCAGGTTGAGCTGGGAAAAGTTGTATAAGGGTGATTGGATATGCCCCGATGGAGTGGATATTTTGGACATTGCCCTGCTTTGTGACCATTGGTTAACAAAACAAGCCAGCATGGATATATATCCCTACAGAGGCAATGGGATAGTTAATTTTCAGGATTGGGCTGTTATTAGCAGGGCGTGGAAAACAAAACGAGGTATGACCGGCTGGAACCCGCGATGCGATATATGGCCCGAAGGCGGCGACGGCGTTATCGATGAAATGGATTTATCTGTTTTTATAAACCGATGGCTCACTAACGGGGCAGGTCAATGCGATATCGCTCCCGCTTTTCGAGGCGACCAGATTATAAATTTCCTTGACTTCGCGGCCGCTGCGGAAAATTATCTCAAGCAGTAACTGTAAATCATATTTTATCCTCCCCCGTGTTTCGGATGTTTATTGTCATTGTCCGCCTCCGGCCGAGCAGATATACTTATTATCATGAAAATATTCCGCCTCCTCACCCACTCAGAAGTCAACCACTTCCGAAAATACGCCGACGACAAAACAGACGACTAAGGCAGCTTAACTTCGTCGCTTCCGATGAAACTCGCGAAAGTAATTCCAAAATCCGTGTCGCCGGCATCGGCTGGGAAATTGGTATTCTTAATCGTCAGCGTAAAAGTGCATTTGCTGAAATTAAACGTCGCAGAGGCAATCCCTATAAGGTTGAAAGAATCATCATATAATTTCACCTTCGAGCAGGTGAATTTGTCACCCTTTTTGTTGGCCTTGAAATTTCCCTTCGGTATCGTAAAGGTTTGCCCGGCCAACTCGGCGACAGAATTAGTGTCGGCCATATTCGCATCGCCAAGGTCTCCCACCGAGAACCCGCCGCTGACGGACAACTGGGTGATAACGCTTAATTTCTTTGTGAATTTTGACTTATCGACTCGCAGAGAGTTTTTGACGTCCATCAAAAGATTAATCGGTATCGGTTTCTTGCCGTTGACTATCGCTTCATTCACTTCGGCTGTCCCTGTCCAATCTCCAACTTTTATCTCAATACCAACCGGGCAGGAAAGCCCCGTGAGGTCAACATTTGTCGCTGAGAAGGAAAACGTCTTCTTCTTGGTATCGAAAGCGAAAGACATCTTCAAAGGTTTACTGGTTATCGTGCTTTTGAATTTGCCCTTCTTGAATGTCTTGCTGTTGACGGGGAAGGTAAAAACACAGGGGTCCATATCCTCAGAATTCTCATCGCTGATTGTAACCTCGACAAAATTGGCGACGCTGGAGTTATTGGCGTCATTGAAGTCATCCGCTGTTGCACTCATCGTGCCCGAAAATGAAATCTTGTCGGTATTTTTCTTGCTGCCCGCCGTAATGCTGCATTTTTTCACCTGAGGGCTTAGCTGCCATAAGAGTTTGGGGTATCCGGTACCTTCAGATATTTTCCAGACATTGACAAAGTCCCACCCTGTGAAACTCGCCTGCTGCTTCATTTGAATATCTGTTAACAGCAATCCAATATTGTTGTTAGGCCCCGCGATATCCAGGAAATAGCTGTCAGAGATAACGCCCATGTAACCTAAATCAGTCCCAACCAATCCGCCGAGGTCGGCTTTAGTAACCCCAGCAGATACCTCATCTGTTGAGTAGCAGTTTTCGATAGAACCCCAGAAGTTTCTTCCTACCAGACCGCCGACACTAAAGTAATTAGTTTCGCTTGTAAGGATCCCCGTCGAGAAACAATTTGCGATACTGCCTAAATAGTTGTCTCCCACCAGACCACCGATGTATGAACCATTATTTCCGCCGGTAATATCGCTTGTCGAAAAACACCTGCGGATATTGCCATTGTAGTAGATACCTCCCACAAGCCCGCCGATATAATTCGAATCATTACCGCCAGTGATGGTGCCTACGGAATACGAATCGATGATATTGCCATCATTAACTTCCACCCCCACAAGCCCGCCGATATATGAGGAATTACTATCTCCGATAATATTGCCTTCCGAGAAGCAGTTGCGGATATAGCCTGCGGTTTCCCCGGCCAGCCCGCCTATACAAATTGAATTGTCTCCGGCGTTGATGCTGAAATTTTTCAGTCGCAGGTTTTTTATCTCACTGCCGACGACGGTATCTCCGAACAGGCCGATGTGATCGACCCCATCGCAGTCGATGGTCATATTGGCTATTTGTTTCCCCGCGCCGTCAAAAATACCGGTAAATTTCGTGCCGTTGAAAGAAACATCCGAACTATCCGAATCCGGCGCAATTACAGCGGCTATAAAGGTATAGCCGGCAAGGTTAATATCCGCCGTAAGAACAAAATTTGCATCATAGTCGGCTGTATCCGCCGCCAGCGCCAGCAGGTCCCCGGCTGTGGCAATTCGGTACGGGTCACTGGAAGTACCTGTCCCGCCGGAGTATTTGGCGGCGGCAATTGATGTTAAACCCGCGGCAATTAGAATTGTCAAAACTAACCGTTTCATTAGTGTGCCTTCCAAAAATAATAATCCTTACTTTTATAAATCCGCTGTCCCGAATTATCCGTTCCCTCATTAATAACCGGATTATATCAAAACTTCCCTTTGCGTAAATACAAATGTTCCAAAAATCAGGGGCATTTTTAGTTTTTCCTGAAACGGCTCCAGCCCAGAGCACACTCTTGCCTGTGAAAACTAAAAAAGAAACTCCCTCGCTGCGGATTTATCCCGCAGAAAGGGAGTTTATGGTTTACTCGTTACTAAAAAACTCGCCGATATTATAGCGCTCTGCGACGTTTGAGCCAGCCGACAATACTCACGCCAATGCCGCCCAGCAGCATAGCGCCAGGAGCCGGAACGGTGTTAGTCGTGGTGGACAGCGTAAATTTAATGTTGTCCACGGTCCATTCGCAGTCCGGGTCGAACCCAAATGCGATTTGACCATCAGCCATGTAGTTTGCTAATGTTGTAGCGTCTATGTTATAACTGAAACTAATAGCATTGTTGTTCGTTGGGGTATATGTGCCTACCAGTACGTTCGGGGTGTTATTACCAGTAAAGTAGTCACCTACGCCTGTCGGCGTCCCATACCAATAATATGGGTCTGTATCGCCACCAGCTCTAACCCAACCATTGGCTGCGGTTACATGGTTATCCAACAGATTGGTGTAGAATTTGTCGAGGGAACCGTAATCTACATCCTTGAGGTTGGTGAACGTCAAGGTGGCGCCAGTGATGGTTTCGCCTGACGCAAGCGGGCCGCATGCGATGTTCCATGCATATGCCGAACCGTCGGTCATATCCGCGATTGCACCTGTCTCCTTTGTTACATTGGCGTTCACGGTACCAATTGCCGCGAGAACCAATAAAACCATTAATAACCTTTGCATCATTTTAAACCTCCTAAAAAAATATTTCGTTAGTTTTTTATATTGTGTTCTTTCTTCTTAACCAGCCGACAAGGCTGACACCAATACTGCCCAGCAGAACTGCACCGGGAGCGGGAACAACCGGGTGAACGGATTCTACATTGGCAACAAAAGAGTTAGAGGTATTAGCCGTGATGCCTATAAAGTCGTCGCCTACAAGGCCAGCGTCCCAGGTTAATTGATACTCAGACCCTGGATTCACAATACCGGCGGTCATATGGTCAATCTCGCCAGGATTTAAAAGTGTGTCGCTATAAAATGTCACGTCTTGTGGTGTAGTCAGGTAATATCCGAAAGCATTTCCGGCAAAAGTTGCGGTTTCCCACCCCGCAAAATGAGTCGTGTTTCCCGACTGTAAAGATATACCACCTGAAACATCGCCAAGGATGGTTACCACGGCTGCGTCGCCTGTAACACTTGAACTAGTAAACACCTCGAGTTTGTTTGCGATGTTATTCTTATCAAATATCCCGAAAGTGTAACCTGTTCCAGTATTCTCGAAAATAATTCTTGCATCAGCCTGGCCCGTCGCATCGTTGATGGCCCAATAGGCATCCGCTCCATCTGGCAACGTCGGAAAAGCCAAAACCGGTGATACCATCAAAGCCATTACGGCCACTAAAACCAACTTTTTCATAATTTTTACCCCTTCCTAAATTTTAAAGTTTACTGTTAATTAATTCACACGCCAAGAGGTGTTCCACGAACACACTCAGAATATTCTGGGGATATCTCACAGACATACACAGAAGATGACCGGCCAAATAATGTCTTACCTGACCGCGCGGATTGAAATTCATCGCGCAAAAAGGCAAGAATAATGCCACAGCCAATACAAACAACTATAAAGCTACTAACCACGTTCTTCTCCGCCTCCGTGCCGTCGCCTCCAGACTTTAGACGGCACAGCTAAGCAAAACAGTTTCTCGTTTTAATAGGTAGCCCAAATGCAAATCCGCACCAGATTGCTAAATGCCAGCACATCAGTGGGATCCCTTCCCTGGCTACCAAACCTTACGTATGATTCTAGCTTAAAATACCCTACTTTGTCAAGGGGGAAACCGTCCGTTTTTTTTATTGCTGAGTTATCCCTTAATATTTGATAAAAAACGCACATTCTACCCTATTTGAAGTAACTTATTAGTGGTATTTTACAAGAAGAATTATTGATGGGCTTTAACATTTTGGATGTCATATAACAAAGAAACGCCTATGTGGTAATATAGGGAATGCCTGATGAAGAAAGAACAAAGGGAAATGAAAAGTGCGATTGAACTAACGGCCGGTTTTATTGCCAATTTTGCGTATAGTCGGGGCATCAACAGCGTTTATGGGTACATCTGAACGAGTACCTGAATATTTAGCACTTTGGTCAAGAAACGTAAGCAGCATATCAAGTTTTCGCTGCACGCGTATTCGCCGATAAATATTACGCAAGTGCGTTTTTATAGTTGCCGTTTTAATGCCCAATCGGGTTGCAATTTCTTCATTACTCAGTCCGCCACAAACAAACTTTGCAACAATCAACTCACGCGGGCTCATACGAAAGCTTTTGCGAATGAAAAGCCATTGAGTATCATCCAGGATACGAACCGGCAATCGAACGTTAGATGATGAGCCGTGATTGTTTTCTACATTATCTGGTTTCTTTGAGGATAGGGACATCTTAACTGCCTCCTTCCGACAGCTTTTGGAGAAGCTGTCTAGCCTCAGTCAAATCGGAGGCGGTTAGCCCCCCTGCCGAATTATTCAAATCAAGGGCCTTTTTAAGATTGTCAACGGCCTGGCTGATTTGCCCAAGCTTCGCCAATGCTCTTGCCAGGTGAAAGTATGAAGCTACAAGCGATTGCGAACGCTCGGGGTAAAGATTAATACACCGAGACAGGTCTTCAACTGCACGTTCAAAACGGCCGAGCCGATAATAGACCACACCGCGAGTATCGAGCAGGTCAACATAATTTGGCTCTTTTGCAAGTCCTTTTTCAGCCAGTTCCAGAGCTTGTTGATACTGGCTCTGGTCCTCGCAAAGAATCCATGCGAGATTATTAACAGCGGTGACGTTATTGGGATCCAGCAAAAGGAAACGCTGATAAAGCTTGGCGGCTTCGGCGGAACGACCCGTTGCCTGAAGCAGCGTCGCAAGCGAGTATATCGCCCCGCGAGAATCCGGATTTTGCCGCAAGATTCGCCCGAGCAAATCTTCCGCTATTTTTTTCAGTTCATATTCTTGGCTGCCGGCTAGGTTATTAGCCACAACCAGAGGTACATTTACATCGTTAGGATGCGATTGGCACCAGCTTATTACCGCTTGGTTTATTTGGTCCCACATTTTATCGCTTTTAAGCAGTCGGATCTTAGCGAGTAAAGGCAAAGGGTCATCAGGCAACGATTGCTGCAGAGCATCCAGCGTCTTTTCCGCATCATCTGTATTGCCGAGCTTGTACGTCGCCGTAGCAAGGGCAATCTTCAGCCGTCGCTCGGCCGCAGGTGTATTTTGCATACCCAGCCGCGACTTGAGCAAAGTCATCGCCTGTCCATACTCTCCCGCGTCGATATACGTCTCGGCAAGATAGGCCGTCATCTCGGAATCATTTGGTTCCATTTCCAGCAGGGTGCGGAAAATTGGAACGGCAAGCATCGGTGACCGATCTTTCAAAAGTTTTGCCCTCAGCAACAATAAGCCCTTGTCATTGGGGCGGTAGGCAAGACCTCTAAGAGTGATATCCGTCGCCCTGGCGGATTGTCCCTGTCTTGTGGCGACTTCAGCGAGAAGCTGCCATGCCTCGCTGCTTAACGGCTGCTGTTCAGTTACAGTTTCAAGGATACTTTTAGCTCCTTCCAGGGAAGGTAACGTACCCTGCGAAATCAGCAGACGAGCTTTATACAGCCGCAATTCCATATCCTGCGGATTCGCCTTCAAGGCATTTTCAAGAAGCGACATTCCTTCTCGACGCATAGCCGAATTGGAGCTTACCAGGTAAAGCAGAATCGCACGTTTCTGTGCCATGAGGTCCGTCGGGCTAATAATTAAAGCATGTCGCACATCCTCAATGGATTTATCGATATGATTTATAGAACGATAGAAGTCACTTTTGGCCAGCCACACTTCGACATTGTTCGGTTCGGCGGACACGGCCTGTTCTAAATCGGTTTGTGCCTTATCGTTCTGTCCGAGCAATGCAAAGGTCCTCGCCCGCAAAACGAGCGACGAAGCGTTATTTAGCTTTGCGACCATGTTATCGCATATCTTGATTGCATCAGCTGTTTTGCCCTGACGGATATTCAGTTCCACCCGAGCGGCAGCTGCTGATAATGAATTCGAATCACCAATGTTCAAGGCGTCAAGTGTCTTTTCTGCTTCATCAAGCCGTCCCTGCCGCATTTGCAGAAACACAAGCGATAAACCAATTGACTGATTGTTCGGATCAGCCGTGAGAAGGTCTTCAAGAACCGTACCGGCTGAATCAATCTCTCCTCGCCTGATGAAACTTCGAAGTTGCAGCCGTTTCAGTTCGGGATTTTCAATTCTGTTTTCAGCCGCCCTCCGGAGTATCTGGTCGGCACGGTCGTATTCATTTGCCTTATACAAAGCACCGGCGGTAATAACCATAACTCTGACATCTTCAGGCGAATGGTTCAGTACTTCCTCGTAAGTCGCAACCGCCAGGCGCATATCCCCTGCCCTTTCATAGGCTGCTGCCAGCAACATTCGGCTGACCTGGTTGTCTGGATTATCCAGAAGATTTTCCTTAAGCAGTAACACGAGCTGAGGATAGGTGGAATTGAAATCCTCTTGAGCAAACCAGACCCTTGCCTGTTCGTATCGCCATTGCCAGCCCTTTTCGCCTTCAATGTTCTTGATTCTATCGACAAATTTTTGTGCTCTGGTCAAATCCCTCAAAACAGTTTGACAAGTAAGCATTGTACGCAATACAGGGATATCATCGGGAAACTTGTCGCTAAGCTGCGCGAGCAAATCACATCGCTTCGTTTCTTCATTCCAGTTCGCGTACAAGCTGGCCAATAACAAACCAAATTGCCTTTTTATGGAGGGTTCCCGGCTGTTAGCCATAGCCCGACTAACCACCTCTTCGCACTGCTGCTTCGTGTCCTGGGCCAACAACAGACCAGCAAGAGTTTTTACTAAAACGACCGAATCCGGCGACTTGTCAACCGCCTCGGTCAACAGGGCGATAGCTTCGCCGGTCTTGCCCTGCGAGACGAGTAATTTCGTCTTTGCAAAAACAACTCTAATATCCAAAGGATATTCCTTTTTGAGCTGACCGAGCAAGAGCTCGGCTCGATTGAAATCAGCTATATTCACCGCCAACTGCACTTCCAAAAGCTTCACATCAACCTGACCACCTGTAACATCGTCAAGCTTGCGCAGATATTCCTCAAGCTCTTTGGCAGATACTGAGTTGTAACCGGCGGTTTTACCAGTCATCAAGTTTACCCCGGCACGGGCGTAAGTAAAAATTGCATCGGCGTCCTGCGGCGAAATCTGGAGAGCAGTCTTGGCATGTTCCAACGACTCGCCCCATCTGCCGATATCGCCAAGCAATTTGGCCAACTCGATCCTTGCCCTAAAATGACTTGGCTGTTCGGATACCAGCGCACGCAACTGTTTAATCGCCGACAGTGTATCGCCAAGGTTCGATAATTCGCGTGCAAGCATAATTCGCACATTGGCCGGCTCGGCACCTAAGTCCATTGCTTTTTGCCAGTATCCGACAGCTTCGTAACCTTGACCTTTGGCTTCTGCCAGCAGCCCATCGAGGAATGCAGTCGCAGGAGGATTAATATCTTTTTGGTGCAACCGTAAAAGACAATCGGCCGCTTTATCGAGCCGGCCACCCCGTATATATATCTCTACGGCCAGTGGCATAAAATCCCACGGCTGCAATGAAAGCGATTTTAGACCATTATCAGCAACTTCAAGCATCAATGATGTATCGCCGGACTTTTTAGCAAGCTGCACCCAGATGCGCCACAAGTCCTGGCTGGACGGATTTTGGCCAACGACAATATCGAGATGCCTGCGGGCCTGCTCTAAATCCCCCGCTATAACGAGCTGGCTGGCAAGTTGCAGCCTGATATTAGGGTCACTCAAATCTTTTTTGGCAGCATCGTTAAAATCAGCCACCGCCTGAGCCCTTTCTCCCCGGCGAAGGTTATATGCGCCTCGAATAATGAACGCCTGTGCTGAAGACGGATTTTTCTTAACCGCCTCATCGAACCAGAACTGCGCAGGTATGTTGAAATCCTGGGGCCGCTGCTCAGCGAGCTTTCCTATAATCTCGTATGACTGAACATCATTAGGATTATCTTTGATGATGTTTTCAAGCTCATTTGCCGCAACGGTGAATTTCCGCTGCACCGCCAGGGCAAATGCCAACCTCCTCCGCAATTCAACAGATTGAGCAGATTGAAGCGCCCTTGCTGCAACCTGCTCAGCTTCCGCCGCCTGATTAAGACCAAGATATACCTCGGACAATCTTAAAGCCGCTTCTATATACCCCGGTTCCAGCCGCAGGATGGTTCGATAGGCTGCTATTGCCTGTTGAACATTACCGGATTTCAAAGGCCTAATCTTTAGATGTGAATCAGCATACTTGAGCAAAATGGGAATATCGTCCGGTGACACGCCCAAATACCGTCCGAACTGATTAGCCGACTCATACCATCTGCTTTCGCTGTATGCCTTGTTGCCAAGCAAAAGCCCCTGAGAGGCCCTCCTGCTCCGCTGCCAGTGCCGCAGCCCGAAAGCAGTGGCAGCAAGCACCGCCAGCCCCATTAGAAGCACAACAGCCAATTTCCAGTTAAAGTATCTTTTTCCCATCGGTACACCTTCCCGGCCAATGCCGGTCCATTAGAATTGACGAACGAAATTAACGAACATTTTTTTGGCCGTCTGCCAGCATATCCACAGGTCAAGCCCTATCGAAAGATTCCTGACGTATTCGATGTCGTAGTGTATCCATTCCTGGAAATCCTTCATCGGCTGACGCGTTCTGCAAACCTGCCAAAGTCCCGTCAGACCAGGCCTGACCGACAATCGAGCGTCCCGCCAGAACGGGCAAAGGACGTTCTCTGATTCCGGGGATGGTCTTGGGCCAACAACGCTCATATGACCAAGTAAAATTGACAAGAACTGAGGAATTTCATCTATGTATGTTTCTCGCAAAAACCGCCCGACCCTGCTCATCCTGGGGTCATCAGAAATCACAAACTGAGGCCCGTCCGCTTCATTGAGCGCCCTTAATTTTTCCTGCATTGCATCGGCGCCGACAAGCATTGTCCTGAACTTTAGACAGGCAAAAGGTTTGCCATGCAGCCCCTGTCGCATATCTTTGAAAAAGACCGGCCCCTGCGAGCCAAGCTTAACCGCCAGGGCGACGAACGGCAGGATGGGAACGAAAACAACAAGCACACTTGTCGCTATAATAATATCCGCGATTCTTTTTATGCATCTGGCATAGGAAAATATCGGCCACATCCTATAGCGACTCAGGAAGGAACTGCCATCTTGCAGATTGCGGCTAACATTTTTGCTCACGGCGTCACAGAATTGACTTGCTATCCGGGATGAAGCCACAATGACACGGTTCTGAAGGACGCAGCCGGCAGGCACAGAAACACCTGGACCGATGATACAATTCCGTATGACCGCCTTGTCGGCTATATTGGCGCCATCGGCAATCACTGCCGGACCTGCGATAATCGCATTTGCGCCGATAGTAACATTTCGACCAAAGGCAATTTTACCAAACAGCCGGGCATCAGCCGATATACTTATATCGTTGTTATGAATCCACTTCTCGTTCGCCGGATAATTGCTCTGTGAATTCGCCTTTCTTCCCAACCCGCCGGGCAACATTGAAAGCAATCCCTGTTCAGTATTTAAATCCAGCGTCAGGCCTCCTATGCCAATACCTGTAATATTCGCAGAGATTGAACGGCATCCATTCAGAAACTCACTGAAGGTTGCGGGCAGAGTCCCATCTTTGAAAAGCCGGCTGATAATACTGGAGCGAATAAAAAGGTGATGCGGCCAGTCAGAAGGAATCGGCGCCGGCTGAACAACGTCTGCATACAACAGACGAATACCGACAAGATTTTTATGCGAGTCGGTAAGGACTTTTTCACAGCCGGCCTTCAGACACGGCTCAACATCGACAACCACAACATCGGAATTAATTCGAGCTATCGTCTCATATAACAATTGCAGGTCGGTTTGAGCAAAAAATCTGCCATCCGAAATTACATACCACGATTTGCTGCTGGGTGCATAGCGATGCTGGAGTAAAGGTACTTTGCCATCGTAAAACAGGACACCCTGGTTCGAAACACCACCGGCCCGTTTCCATTCTTCAGGTATCGCAAAGGTCAGATTATCCCTGTGCAAACCATAGTATTCGGATATTCTGCCGACAACGGCGTCCGTCACCAACCCGCCTGAGAACGCCAATAGCAGCAGGGAATCTGAACTGTTTTCACCTGAACTATTGGAGTTGTGAACGACTACCAAATGCATACATTATCCGTGTAAGAACTTTGTGGGATTGTTCTGCCGGCAACAAACCTTCGTATCTCAGGACGTCGGTTTGTCCGAGTCATCCTGTGGTTTATCAGACAACAACATCGGATTTATGCCGTTTCTCCTGCTGTCTCTTCCTGGTCTGCCGCCCTGTGCGTAATAGTGGTATCCATAACGATAATAAGTATGACCAAGGTGGACATTGCCCATAACCGTTCCAAGTATCCTGACGTTAATCTGAGCCAATCTGTCTTTTGTTTCCTTAAGGTCCGGGCCTGAAGTACGCCCGGCAAAGCTCGCGAGTATTACTGCGCCGGCGATTTTGGCCAATATAAGCGCATCGGGAAACGCCAGAACAGGAGGTGTATCGATAATCACATGGTCATATCTTTCCGAAAGATTATCTATAAGCGACACTGTACTTGGCAATACCAATAACTCATAAGGGTCAACCGTATTTTGTGAATCCGATGCAAGGACGTGCAGACCCGGCGAAACAATTGCAATGGCGGAGTCATCGGCAGGGCTGCCCATAAGCACGTCTAACAGACGTCTCATATCTCTTGGGACGTTCAGTAAACGTCCGATGTCCGGCTTCCTCAAATCACCATCTATCAGCAGCACCTTGCGACCTGACCTGCTCAAACTGGTGGCGAGATTAACGGAGAAAGTGGTTTTGCCGTCGCGCATTCCGGCGCTGGTAACGACCAGTTTTTTCGGCATTCCGCCGCCGTCGAGCAATCCGAGGTTGGCACGGATTGTCTGGTAATCCTCGGTCAACTGTCTCGGGAGCAGGGCTTTTTCAACGGTCTCCTGGTTTGTAGTTGTCCCAATTATTCTGACACCGAGAAGCCTAGTAATATCTTCCGGTGACCGCAAACTCGGATCCATCTTGTCCTTCAGCAAGGCCAGCCCTATTCCGCCAGCAATCGCGGCGAAGACAACCGCTGCTGAGTACTTGATACGTTTGTCACGAATATTCGCAATATCGGCGTTATAAGCGACACTTACTCTCGCTGGCCGCTTGCGCTCCATTTCAAGCTCCTGGACACGCTTCGTGACCGTATCGTACATTTCTTTTTCCAGTCCAAGCTGATATTGCATATCCTGAATCGACAATTGCTTTCGCCCGATTTGTATTGTCTGATCGTCCTCGGCAGCGAGTTTCTCTCGCAGCAGTTTTTCATAGGCAGCAGTTTCTTCAAGTTGCGCACGAGAATTTTGAAGCTCGTTCTTGCCAATATCGTTCGCTTCCTCCCGGCGTTTTTCCTCGAGGCGTTTCCCGAAAGATTCTACAAACTCCTCTTTTTGTTTCAACAGAGGATTTTCTGGTGTCATAAATTGTCTTGCAGCGATGAGGTCTTCCTCCAACCGAACAATACTGCGAACAAGTTCCTGAACTGCAGGGTCGGCATTAATGCGTTCGTTACGTTTGTTGAGCCGCTCTTCCGGCACACCTTGCCCTTTACCCTGCTCAAGCACCTGAATTCTGGCCTCAAGGCTAATCCGTTGTGCTTCGACCTTTGTCAATTCCGCCAGCAAACTTGCGACGCGCTGCAACATCATATTTTGCCGACCATCCAAAGTAACAGTGCCGTATTCCTCAGCCAACTTCCGAATCGATTCTCGCTGGGTTTCTAATTTCTCTGCCAATGTTCTTCTTTCAGCTTCCAACACATTCAATTTCTGGTCCTCGTCCTGCGTGGACTTGATACCTTCCATCGCCATATAGGCGCGAATGAAGGCGTCAACTATTTGACGCGCATCCTCCGGCCGATCATCTGCCATTGTTATCTTAATTAACTCTGTATTCCGACTGTTCGTTATGGTAATAAAACCATCATTTATGGCTTCTTTCAACTTTGCCGCGTAATCCGAACGTGTCGAATAACCGCGGAATTCGCTTTGCAGCTTTTTGATTAAGGTCGAAGCTTTAGCATTGAAAAAAGGCAGATTCTTGGTAGCCAAATCATCCGCAGCCCTCTCGATTACCGGACCGCTGATTATCATCTCGACCTGCGTGTTCATAAAACTCTGGTAATTCGATATATCACCTCTGTCCGCCTCACCAGTCAGAATGTTCGACAGAATGGGAGCTACCTTTATCGCGCCAGTCACCTCACAGACAGGCTTTAGAATCAGCCATATTACAGACAAACCAGTGCAACATATTACGGCAAATACAATCACAGCTGCTCGCCACCGGCGGAGCAGAACTGTGGCAAGCATATCGAATACATTCGGCCCAGCCGGCTCCGGAAAAGGTGGCATTCCCTGGATAACAGGTCCTAGCATTCCAGCTTCATATCGCGTCAATTCATCCATTCAGCACTCTCATATTGAAAACATTTCTATTTACTATATCGGTTCTTTATCCTCGGGTGATAATTATTGAGCTTTTTTCGTCTGGCCTCACTGTAAGCAGGCCCAACAGCCAAAATTCCCCTATTACCGCCGCCAGGGCCAGCGGCATCATAGCGTAACCGCCAAAATCGTGGAACATTTTTTCCCAGTAATCACCCTTAAGGACAGTGAAAGCCATCGCCGTAACCGTCAACCGTATTGTATTGCATAGCAGTGCGATAGGCAAACTGGATGTCATGACGACCTGTTTCTCCCACCATTTCCGTCTTACCAGCATTACAACCAGGGCGCTGATTACAAAAAATGCCGTGACCATACGCAGACCGTTACAGGCCTCGGCTACGGCCACACTTGTTTGGCCGATATGTATGACATTGCCTTCCTTAATAACATCGTAGCCCATTATTTCAAGGCAAAATGCCGCTGATGAAGTTGACCACTGTTGTAAAGGTAGTGCAACAGCCGACTGAACACTATGTGGCCAGGGTAACATTAAGCAAAGAAACAGCAATACGGTGGTTGCTTTTTTGAAAAACTGCCAGCCCAAGATAAACAGAACAATCGCTGCGATACTGAGAACTATAGAGAATCGTTCCGCAGACCCATATAGAAAAAACAAGCCGAATAACCTTAATATGCCGGCAAATAATAGCGCAAGACCACCCCACAATGATGGTCTTATCGGAATGGATTTGAACTGTTCCCGCCTTGACCATAAAATATAACCCGCAAGGAAAGGGACAAGTAATCCGCTGGAGTATTCGTCACTGCGCTGCCAGACACTCCAAAGGTCTACTATCCCCGACCAATAGGACCATATAAACGCAGCGACTATGACGGTCCCAGCGAGCCCTACGGTTTTTAGGGCGATTAACGGCCCCGGCAAAGCTGAATCGCCGTAAAATCTGGCACACAAATCACTTGCTGTCTTCCTGCCGAATTTCAATGCCCTAATTCCTCCTCGCGCGATAACTGAGTTTTTTTTAAAAGGAATGATTCTGTTACTAACAACCGTATCGCTGGCAATATTAACACCGTAATCAAGCAGACAATTCCGAACTTCACAATTTTCATCTATGCCGGCGGTATCCCAAAGCACGCTATTCATAACAACACTGTCGCTACCGATGCTACATTTTCGACCTATGATGCTCGGCCCGAAAATAACTGCGCCTTTGGCTACTCTGGCACCAGCCATCAAAACCACGGGACCAAAAAATCTCGCAGATGGGTCCACCTCAGCCTCATCATCAAGCCATAAGCACCGCTCATTATTACGACGAAGAGAAGGTATCTCGTCATTCAATGACGGTCCTTTTCCAAGATAATTTGCCACCGCACGCAAGTATCCCTGCCCATCGCGGAAATTGCCGGCACAATGTGGTAATACGGTATAACCCACATGTTTGCCGACTCTAACCAGTTCCGGTATTAAACTTTCTTTGATATCATGATATCCTTCCGCCGGAATATATTCCGGCACATCCGGATTGCAGATATAAATATTGGCCACATCGCCTTTTTCATCATTACCGCTTGATGCTGGATTGAGCACTACAGTCAAGTCTGCTGCCTGATCACGATGGGCGGCTATTAACAAGCTGATATCAGGCGGGCACACCATATCAGCGGGAAATATGACGAGCAAATCATTTTTTTCGCCGTTGGCAGCATCGCGAATAGACCCAGCTGTGCCCATCGGCAACGGCTCATCAAGAAACCTGATATTCCCGTTAATTTGCGGCACATCAATTGATTCCTGCAACAGAACGCGGTCTCCGCTGCAACAGACCGTAATATCCCTTATCCCCTGCTCTGCCAGACCAACAATAATACGTTCCAGCGAGGGTTTGCCCATCACCGGCCACAAAGCCGCAGGTAAACGAGATGCTATGGGGCAACGCCCAAAATCGTGTTTTCCTGCAAGAATTATGGCTTTAATACTTTCCATGCGCAACATACATCACTTTATCTTTTTTATAGTATCGCCTTCCACAATGAAGGCGTTTTGGCACAAATCTATTAGAGCATAGTCATCGACCCTGTTGTCGGTAAAAAAATTGGCCACCTGAATATTTTTATCTTTAAAGTACGCCTTTAGATTTACAACTTTGGCGGGCCCAAAATTACCTTTGTCCGGAAAACTGTTTGCTGAATCTAAAGAGCTTATTATGACAACATCCTTTCCGAAAGACAGCCTGGACATATATGCAAATGGCGCCGTTGTGCATATAATGCAATTATCCATATCAATCATCCTCTGAAAAACAGACGGATTAACATGCTCGTCAAAAACCGCCTGACAGATATGTTTCTTCTCCTGTTCAGTCAGAGTCTGCTCAAAGATATTCACAACTTGCCGTTTAAACGCAAGATGAGAAATAAAGCCACATTTGCGTATAACATATAAAGCGGCCATCCTAATAAAAAATATTATCTTAAACTTCGCTATCAGCGTTACCAAAAACCGCTTGTTTATTTTTTTGAAACTGTTGACCTTGACCAGTGTTCCGTCAAAGTCAAAAACATTGAGGTTATCAGACCGCATCATAATCTCTGGAATTCCTGGTTCTCAATAACGCATAGGTGTAAACAGCATAGTCGACGCAAACCTTATCAGGCAGCAAGTGGTTTGAAATACACGCTGTATCTACGGAACCAGCACCTTTCTTTAAAAGAGCGGATTTCACCAGACGCAGCGTTGTTCCGGTATCCACCGAGTCGTCTATGACCAGAACTCTTTTATCTGTAACATTGAATCCTATTTCAAGTTTTGCCTCCATTTTCTGTTTTATTCCGAGCTTAAACTTCACGAGTCTTATCAGCACCTCCATATGCCTCATAAGATTGGAAAGCCATTCTCTTTTGAAGATAAATTTCTTGGCTGGATTACCCTTTGTCACAGTTGAAGCTCTTCTGACTGTGACGAAATTTACTTCAAATGAATTGTCAAACATTCCGACGAAGAGCTTGCTCAAATAGAGTCCAGCGTTGGGAACAAAGACAATCGTGTCAAAAGTAAATCCTTTCGCGGCAAAATGCTGCATTATGCTGTCCAAGTCAGCCCTGATGCCATCGTCATCCCTTTTCAGAATCCTGTAAGGCCAAAATTTCACTATCTACCCAGAAAAAGCTCTTTCTATTAACTGCCCCTTTTTGCGGCCACGGCCTCGATTACTTCCTCGACCGCCCGAAGGATATCTTCAGATGCTCGGCTATTCACAGGAACAAAAGTCCTTGCTTGCTCAAGTTTGACAGGTAATTCAGATACCTCATAAGCTACGAGTATTTTGCCCTCTGCTTCCAGCCGTTTCGCAGTGGTGAACTGATGGTCGTTGTCAACTTCTCCCAGCGAACTTTGGCGAGGGACAACAATAAGCGGTTTGTGCAGCCGGACGGTTTCTATTATTGTCCCCATACCGGCATGGGATATTACAAACCTGGCTTCAGAGACCAGCTTCCCGAATTCACTCGGCGAACAAAACTCTATCATCATCATATTCCCCGGCTTATATGAACCGTAGCCGGTCTGGGCGATAACTTCCTCGGTAATAACTCCTGCGATTATTAGTTCATCTATCGCTCTGACAAGCCGGTTGTAGCCGCTTCTCCATGTACCTACGGTTAGAAATATCAAAACAATCTCCCCATGTATTTTGCTCCGGGAAAATACTTCAGCAAATCCGGCCATTGCACTATGAACAAATCTGAAAATGGATATAGAAGTCGACCCGTTAAAGTGGGCCGTTCGACACGTGCCATACTTTCAATGAATATCAGTTTTGCCCCGAGTAATTTCGCAAATACGCAAAAGTACACTACTATTCCGGCGCCCGTCGAAATAACCACATCAGGCCTTTCCACAAGGACTGCATATCCTGACAGCACCGCTCCAACAATCCAGGATATGGGGTTACGCCTGACTATATTAGGAATAGAACGAACACGCTCGGTCTTCTTCATCTCATCCGCAACGCCGCCGGAGAACGTAAAAAAGAAATGGTCATACTTCTCATAAACCGGCGCAAGCTGTTTCGCCTGTACCATGTGCCCACCCGTCGAACATGCCACACAGATTTTAATATTATTTTTTTTGTTCATATAGCCCGGCCAAACAATCTTCTCATCTGTTCTTTTCGAACAAAACGTATAGCCTCGGGGGGAAATTTTCTTTCTTCTCGCAGGCAATAACCATACAGGAATCCGAAAAGTCTGGAGATGCTGCCTATGAAATATGGTTTTTCCAGAACCGCGCGGCGTATAGATTTGGCCACCATGAACAGTGGATGAGTTGCAACGCCGTATTCTGCCAATCCCTGGCGAAATCTTGCACGAATTATGCTTGCACCACCTATTGTTCCCGTAGGCCGATGATGAATCACCCGATACTTTGAAAATGACCGTGTCTGCCATCCGCGCATCCGAGCCATGATTTCAGCACACGAATCATCACCTCCGTACCTCTGTGGTATATATCCTCCAATTTTTTCATAACATTGCCGTCTGAACATCTGAATGCCCCCGGGAGTATGGTTAGCATCTATTAAAACGGATTGGAGGCTGTCGCCGCATTTATTTACATAAATCCCAGAAGCAATTCCGAGCTTTGTATTTCGTTCAAATTCCTGCAGAATCGCTTCATAATATGTCTTCTCTAAAGTAATATCACCATCCAATACCCCCAGAAAATCGTATTCCAGATTCTTGGCAGCCTCAATCCCATGCAGAACCACAGAAACCCTGCGACTATAGTAACTTTCCTGGCAATGTTCATCAAACCGAAGGTAAGAAATAAAGGCATATTTATTTTCGTACCGTTTTATAATATTAGGTGAGTCGTCTGTAGAGCCATCATCCACAATAAACCACTTCCCGGGTAAAATCGTTTGGGAAACAACGGATGCAATTACCTGATCAAGCAACTGCTGCTCATTGTGTACGGGAGTTACCAAAACATATCGCGTTTTCATGCTATATCTCGAAAGAAAACAAACGTCATATCTTGCGTGTCCCAAAAAGCCAGCGAATGCAGGCAATACTTCGTTTCATCTTAAAAACCGCGTTGCTTCGCGCACCGTGTAGAAAAATGTAAACCAGGACATATACAGGCAACCGTACCAGCTGACGCAGCAGAATTATCATCCAATAAGCCGATCGGCCTAACCTGCCGTGATGCTTTCTCCAATATTGCAAGTCGGCCTTTTGCATCTCGATGTAAAATCTTATGGGCGCATTACCTGAGCTTGCCCCGCCAAAATGAATGGCCTCGGCTCCGGGATAGAACTTAACTTCCCAGCCGGCGTCGTTAAATCTTTTGCACCAGTCGATATCTTCACCATAGAAAAAGAAATTTTCATCAAGAAGACCGACTTGGTCCATTGCTTTGCGACGCACCATCCAAAAACAGCCGTTTAGCACATCAACTTTTCGCTCGCAGTCATGCGGCCAATACTTCATTGTTTGTTCCGAAAAAAAAGACGATTTCGGAAACAGCTTGTTCAGCCCAAGTGCTTGAGAAAGATTATTTCTTATACCGGGAAAATGAAAACAGCTAAACTGTAAAGTGTGATCGGGATTGAGAATCCTCGGCCCCGCCATCCCGGCCAACTGGTTCTTATCCATAAATTCCATCAATTTATCAATGCAGCCATCCAGCACAATCACATCGGAATTTATTAGACAGATATACCGACCAGTGCATACCCGAATTCCAATATTATTAGCCTTGGCAAAACCTAAATTCTCCTTGTTTCTTATTAGTTTAACCTGGGGAAACTGGCTTTCCACCATCTCAGGACTGCCATCCGTTGAATTATTGTCAACTACGATAATCTCACATCTACCCCTTTTGTTAGCCAAAAGAGAATTCAGGCAATTAACGAGATGCCCTCTGGCATTCCAACTGACAATTACAGCACTGACATCAAACAATGGTTGTTCATTCCCCACAAAAATTATGTTTGTGATGCCGCCTTTACAAACCCGAATGTTTAACTACAACACATATCATATTTCAGATAACGGCTCATCTGTTTCCGAATCGCCGTCATGATTTACTGAGACGCCCCCTCCAGTAGCGTTTTATCCGTCCCGCCAACCCAATCGACTCAAGGATATTATGAACACCTATATTAAACCCAGCGATTGCCGACTGTAACATATTGAGAAATACAGGGTATGGTTTTGTCGCATAAATATGAACAGACACCTCCTGCCATTGTTTGTCGCCATAGCTGCGTTTGTATTCGGCATCACCAAAACCATAGTCAATACACTTCATATACTTATCGGCACAAATATCCTCCAACACTTTGACAAACAATATCGTTCCGACTTCATACCTGCCCCATTTAGGGTCAAATCCAATTTGATCCAGCATATACTGCTCACCATATCGCAAACCAATTTGAAAAGCACATGGTTGCTGATTCACAAAAAGCACCGACATGCGAAGCCAACCACATCTTGCCGCTGTCGTTAAAAGCTCCCGCGTCCAGGAATTATCTACAAAACCGCTACCCAATCCATACTGATATGTTGAACGGGAAATCTGAGAAACCGCTTTTATCGCATCATCCAGCTCGTCTTCTTTAGTGTAAGTAACTATATTTATCTGCCCGGCAAACTCATTGTACAGCTTATTCGCCGTTCGCTTTATATTGCCTCTGTGTTTCTTTGAAAGCGTTTTGTAAAACAGGTCTATATTTTCCGGAATCAACATCGACCAGTGACATTCTTTCCTCTGAAAATGGCCTCTCGTTAAAATGCCTGGTATTTCCCGGGATGACTTAAAAACACAGGAATCGGTTTCTAAATGGTTAAATCGCACTACATCAGCTTCATTACGACGCAAGACCTTCATCAACTCCCTGACAAGCGTCTCGCTTATGTCATCGTTTAAACATCCAATAGCGCCTCCATATACAACTTCCAAACATCGTACCGTCGGACTAAAAAATGCTTTATATCCGAATGTCAGCTTTAACGGCCATTCTTTGTGGAAAAGACAGATTGCCATTGCGGCCGGGCAACCATCTTTTTTAATAAGCATAATATAAGGTTGTGCTTTATCTCCAATCGCCCGGACAACAGAAAGATACCTGTCAATATCGGCATTAATTACGGGACGGGGTTCACTGCTCTGCAACTCTTCCCATATCGAACGAATTGCTTCGATTTCATCTATACTCTTTGCGATACTGACCTTATATTCGTTGGGCAGACGCATCAGATGTTCTTTTTATCTGACAAATTATTAACCCGGCGAATAGCACGCAATTCTGAAATGGTTCTTACTGCCATTCCCATTTCTCTTGCGGCCATAATAGATGCACACAATGATGGAATAATCCTGTCTTTTGTCTTTACCGTATAGTCATGGGCCAATATAACTGTACCACCTTCCTTTTTGATTAACATCGCATTCCTTTGACTATCGAAATCCACGATGCCTGCTATATCTCGTGAATCTGTTGTCCAAAAAATCACAGGGACTCTCTTTGCCCACAAATACAACAGGGTCAGAAGATTAAGTTTGCCGTATGGCGGCCGGAACGGGTATTTACCATTTTGGATTTCCATCGCATTATCTATAGCCTGCCACCCGCGTTTAATATCTCTGATTCCAGATATCGGCGAAACATACCATTGATGTAAATGGCTATACGTGTGCGAACCAATTTCATGTCCCTCAGCCACTATTTGTCTGACAATACTTTCCCGGCCCGCTATTCTTGCTCCGCCCAGAAAAAAAGTGGCCTTGACATTATATTGGCGCAAAACAGCGAGAACATCAGGAGTAACATCACTCGGGCCGTCATCGAAGGTAAACACAACCGATTTAGTTTTAACGGCCAATAGCTTAAGCGATACCCTTTGCCATCTGCCATAAAGCCATGGTAAAACAAAATAGCAGAATATAACTGCACAGCCAAATCCAATAATCGCCATCACCCAGATAACAAACGATAAAATCCCCATTACTATTCTCTCGATACTTTACTATTTGTAACAAGTGCCGTCACAACTTTATCAATATAACTACATCGTAATCCATTTTTAACAAGAAGGCCGTTAACCTCATCAGTGACATAATCCCTAACGGCAGTGCAATCTGTGCAAATAACCGGCTTTCCAAGCATTGAAGATGTTACCATTGATACTAACCTTTTAAGTTCTTTTGGCATTGTTCTAAATAACGGTCTCGCAAGCATTCAGGAGGGGACTCTAATAACACCTTCATAGCTCGTAATGCTTTTAGGTGCCCTCTTATTCTATCCCGCCCAAATCTGTTTTTAATGCCTAAAAGATATTGCAGCGCCTTATAATGTCCAAACTTTTTGAGCGCTCGACGAGCAGTCGAACATGGTGGTGAGTACCGACATATTACGTAAGCACGATTGAACTGATTGATAAAACCCAGTTCAAAACCTCCGCCACGCTGACTTGGAAATGTGTAATGGCACACTTTAGCGTTATGAGCAGTTACCAAAGCTCTTCTTGACATCACAGCAAAACTAGCTGCTGCGTCCTCGTAAGCTGCCCAGCCAACAAATGCTCCAAGGTCTTGATCAAAACCACCAACCGACCGGATTGCATCTGTACGAAATGACATTCTACAACCAGCCATATATTCTGTTAATGAAGCATTTTCATCGACCATCCAACCAGGAACATCACTGTTTTTCCAAAATGACTGTCCCAGAATATACATAGGGTCAGAGCCGATTCTGCAATTCAGTATATGCCTTAGCCCCGAAATTCGTTGACGCAATCGATCTTTAAACAGCATTTTGTTTTCAGAATTTATCTCAAGATGCGCCTGCGGGGGACATAATTTAATTAAGTCGGCAGACACGCCGCCGATATCGCCGTTTTCGTCTCGCTCATAGATACGCATTATTGCTTCAGCAACACCGGGCCACCACAAAGAATCATCATCAGGAAACATCACTACCGGTGATTCCACATACTTTAGTCCAATATTGCGCTGTTGCGCCGAATTGGCTTCAGAATTCGTGATTTCCAATTTTACCGGAGAATCAGCCATAATTTTAGTAACAGTTCTATTCACTCGCTCGCAGTCGTCGCTTGAATCAACAATAACCAGCTTTCGAGGAGCACGGTTCTGGTTGAGAATGAGGGGAATCGAAACCTTTAGTGCCTCGGGGCGGTTGCGTGTGGCGATAACAACATCATAATTCATTATAGTATCACTTCATTATTCGGAATATTACGGCACCTGTTTTAACAAAAAACCTTGATAGAAAGTTCGTATAAGATAGACAGGTGTCACCGCGAGAGATAAACCATAACACGGCTTCATAAGGGTCCATCGAATTTACGGCATCTGAGTCAGGCTGCCAATAATGGTCATAGTTAGGATTCAGTTGCTTGTATGCGAATTTCGTATGGGCTTTGCCACGAACATACACAAAACTTCTTACTATTCTTCTGGGGAAAACATACAGAGACCGAAATAAGATAGAATTTCTAATAGGTATTGAAGCCTTTACAAGTTTACCCCTCAAATCAAAATCTTTGTAAGGCCGAACCGAGAATCCAGATGCAGCCCAGGGCCTGCATTGCCAAGCTGGTTTCAAGAAAATTAAGCCCCCAGGTTTCAAAACTCGACGCATTTCCGTTAAAGCTTTCTCTGGCTCTGGAATGTGTTCGAGCGTATATACCGACCATATGGCGTCAAACTCATCATTCCCAAAAGGTAATTCAGTTGCAGAGGTCTGGTAAAAAGGCTTATGTAGGTTTTGCCTAACAGAATCTGACAAATCAACCCCGGTATAGTCTTCGACTAAGTCTTGAAAAAAACCTCGCCCACACCCTACTTCAAGACATCTCTTGTCGCATAACCGATATTTAACAATGAAGTTTTTAAGCGCTACATAAGCAGCATGCTGTTCACCCAATTCAACAGCATATCGGCTTTGGCTGTATTCTTTATCATAAAAACCCTTCTCTTTCTTCACATCACACATTGCTATACCATAATCTTAAAAACTGTGGATAACATACCATTGATCAAGTAATATTTTTTCTGTAAATTATGCTTTTGGCCATCCCTATATCGCGTTTGAAAAAAAAAAATAATACCTTTGCCATAAATATTATTTTCTCATGCTTTCAATATTATTGATTGCAAACTGCATTCTCTGTGCCAGTACCTTTCCATTCGCAAGATGAGGCAACAAAGTAAAACTCGACAACGACGCAGTAATACCCAACATACATATAAAAAGCGTACCTGACTGTGCAAACAGTGTAAACGAGTTAAATGCTATCATAAAACCTATAATCATGCAGCCTAAGGCCCAAAAGATGGATTTTGCCGTATATTCTTTCTCCGTTTTATAGCATCGTATTATCATCATGAGAGAAGCCACCAAAGTGCCTACAAAGGTAATAACTCCTGCAATGCCATACATAACTCCGTTTGCAATATACTGATTTGTTATATCCGTCCAGCTATTTCCCAATTCCTCACCCCACCCCGGGTCTTGCTCCCCATAACCCATCAGCCACCACTCGTTGAAATGCTCTATAGACAAATCTATTAACCTCGCACGATGCCATCCAGTGCCGCCAAGCGGATTGGCATAAGTAGCAACCACGTGATAGAATGGCCTGTTGCTGATTACAGCTACAACGATAAGGAAAACAACGCCGAAAATAATAAGCGGTTTAATCCATTTCTTATAATTTTCGAGTACCAAACAGACAATAATAACCAGAAGCAGCATCCATGGCCCGCTGGACATACTGCTCAGTGTCCCAAGAACAGCCATTACTGTCATCAGATAGCATAAGTTTTTTGAAATCCCGCCATGATGTCTTAAACAGTAAATTAGAGGGGCGAACATTGCAAAAGATGCACCAAACGTAATTGGATGGCCTGACGGTCCCGTTGCCCTGAAAAATCCTGAGCGGTCCGTAATTACCAGCGCCTTTGTGTCCCACGGACAATATTGTCTCAATGGAACAAAAGGCATCCATGCAGTGCACGATTCAACTACTCCCAACAAAGCCAGTGGTATAATCGCCATACCAATCCATTTCATGGCAGTTACAAATGAGAATCGGTCCCTGATACAAAATCTGGCAACCAGATATGCAAGCAACGTATCCATTAACTCGCCGCACTTGCTCGCCAATAATTGCATGAATGGAATGTGATAGGAAAAAAAGGGCACTATCATTGCAACGCCGGTACCGGCAAAAAACCACTTATCAATCACAGACAACTTGAAAGAGCTTCTGATTCTGGTATTTGCCAGACAACGCAGTAATAACACTAAAACAACAATCCTCCCCGCCTTAAAATTCAATGTTCCAAGCGGGAGAACCAGAAATGTGGGGTAAAATAAAAGCGTGATTATGTAAACAGCAAATGCCTTGGCCGGCTGCAAAAACAGCACCAGGACAGAACCAATAAGCGAAATGACTAATGTTAACGGCTGCATATTTTTATATTTTGCCGATTACGGGGCTAACACCATCGTTTAATACATTTTTTAACCACACGAATAAAACCCGCAGAATTCCATGTACGCTGCTCGATTATTCGTCGCAGCAAATCCGGATTGATATTTGAATGGATTGTATTTCTGGCCTGCAGAAAAGCATCCGGTCTTGAATAGCCGGTATCACTGGTATATACCCTCTCATATCCGGCTTTCTTGAGATAATTCAGCACCCGCCTGTCATACGAACCGCCGGGACACGCAACGTACGAAATAGGTTGTTCTGTTTCCTTTTCAAGAATCTCTCTGGATACCCGCAAATCGCCCATCAATTCTTCGTTTTTCAATTGTCTCCAGTCACGATGATGCATCCCGTGAGAACCAATAATCATCCCGGCCCGCGACAGGCTATGCACATCTTCCCCTGTCAAATAACCAGACGAACCAAAATTTCCGGGGCAAACAAAAAATGCCGCTTTAATTCCACGTTTCAAGAGTAAGGGAAGGGCAATCTCAACATCCGATTTGTTCCCGTCATCGAACGTAATAAATATATCCTGGCGCCCCTTGATAAAATCCAGGACAAAGTTGAATTGCTCGACACTTAACCATATACTCGCTTCGTCCTCGTGTTCACCATTAGGGCGTTCTCCAATACCATGAAATGTCAGGTTCAATACTTTCGCCCTACTTGTTACCACTGGTAATTCCCACCATCTGACGTGTTCATCCGCTTTGACAAATATATCACAACCAACAATAATTATCCGGCTTACTAAAAACCAGCATTGTTACATATACCAGGAAAATTTGGCGGCCTTTTAATTTATTGACAAGCATTACCCACGAGGCAAAAAACATGTCATAAAATGGCTTCTATTTTCCGGGATAGTACACACATTTCGAAAGCGCCTTCCGATACGGAGGGAACTTTGGAACCGCTGCCGGATATCCAAAGCATACCAGCGCAACCGGAAGCAACCATGGCTGAAGTTTGAACCGCGACAGAAATTCCGAATGTTTAGGCGCTGCATCCTGCCAGAACAGCCAACATCCTCCAATACCAAGCACCCGCGCGGTCAGCAGCATATTTTGAACAGCAGCGCCTGTTTCCAAATATGCCATGTGCCTATGTCCAGGCAATGCATATACTCTCGGGTCCACAAGAATTACGACGCAAATCGGGGCCTCAGACGGAAAAGGATATGTCTCTCCTGCCATCTTCTGGCAAAATTTCATATCTTCCTTATCGTCGAGCACAAGATAGTTAATCATCTGCCTATTGCATCCGGTTGGCGCCCACAGGCCGGAAGCAAGAATTTCATTTATATCTTCTTTCAATATAGGTTGTTGTGTAAAGCTGCGTATGCTCCTGCGATTCTCTATTATACTTTTCAACATTCGCCTGGATTCGGCATCATAAAGCAGGTCAAACGTCGTTTCCACTGGTCGGCTGCCCGTTGCCCGTTCCTGATATTCGGCAAGAACCTGCCTGCACCAATTAACCGTAGCATCATCATGGTCCTGACTTTCTAACACCTCCTGCAGTAATTCTTTGATACCGGGTAACATCCCATTCCTGGCCACAAAATTCTCAAATGTCAGAACTTTGTCCACCTGATGACTTCTGCTCCGCAATAATGCCTCTTTATATGCAGTATCATCATACGCCATAGATTTTATTTGAGTAAAAAATTGGTATTCATCTCTGAACGATTTTGGCTGCAAAGGAGCAACAACCCAACGCTGAATCAGATAACGTAACCTTTTAAGAAGTAGTTTGGCCTTATTTTCTAACATAAATATCATGCCACCGCCGCTTTTGCCGTCACGCTGTTAATTGCTTGATAGCCGGCATTACAGGATGTACACAAGGAACTATTTTTGGGTTAAACTGGTTAATATTGAGTCACTGCCGCAGTTATTTAACGCTTGCGAACGGATCATGTGCCCGTGGTATTCGGCTCCTTTGCGTTATCAAACGGAACATTATAACGATGCGTAAAAGCATCTAAATTTTCCCGCAAATCATCAATGTCTTTATCCCACCATCGTTCCTGCTTCAATTGTTGTATGGTATCTTCGGTAAACCTGTATTTAATCACCCTGCCAGGATTGCCCACAACCACCGCAAAATCCGGCACATTCTTGGTTACTACCGTGCCGGCCCCAATAACGGCGCCATCACCGATTTGCGTGACACTCGGCAAAATTATAACATTCTGGCCAACCCACACGTCATTTCCTATCTCAATACCTCTTCGCAATATTTGTTCGGTTCCAACGTAACCAAGTGAAGGGTCATAGAAAAATGGGTGAGCCGATTTGCGGTCAAAAGGGTGGTTTGCGTTATATACATATACATTTTCAGCAAACGAACAATATCTGCCTATTTTGGTAAAAGGTCGAATATGATCCAGATTAAAACACCCGCCATAACTGTACATTCCAATTTCAATATTGTGATACTTTGAAAATATTGCCCGCAGTGTTTCCGAATGCATCTGTCCGCCTTCAAACCTTGACACCAAAGTCAGAATAACTTTCCTCATCCTCTCGCTTTTCAGGGCATACAGTTTGAAAAATAATTTAGACAGCAGCATTAGACCAGTCAATAATATATATTTCTGAAGATATTCTGAATTTCACGTTGAATGGAAGGTATAGTGCGCATCAGATGATTTCGAATGAATTCTCTTTTCTCAAACGACGAAATGATTTTCCCCAGTAATTCATCTTTGGTGCTGGTCCTCGCATCGGCAACACAGTCGCTCAAGCCGATACTCTCGAAAACCCCATGAAACTTCTTGCTGTAAGCAATTCCCACTGCCGGGATACACTGCGAAAGTGCTGCAATGCACGCATGCATACGAGACCCAACGAAGAAATCACAAAGCCCAATAATCCCTTTAATCTCATTCTGATTATACTCTCGTTTTACCAAATGAATCCTGTCATGATATTTCTTGTCCGTTGACTCGCGTTCTTTCTCGGATATATGAATTTCATTGCATTCCTGACTGCCAATCTTATACAGAAAGTACTCGTGCGGAACCAGCAAAACATGCGCGTTCGTTCGTTCCATCAAATCCCGGAGTAGTATATGTACAAACTCTTTGTAGTTAAACATGAGTCCATACTCATTGTTGCCGGTATACCCTTCCCTGTATAACATTGAGCTTATATTAAATCCGATCAGCGGAATATTGGACTCCCTGTTCAGTTCTGGTTGTATATCCGGATTTTCCGGCAAAACAGATTCCAAAACAAATGCAACATCCGGGCAAAACTGTACGCTCTTGCGCTTATCCTGTTCGCCCAGCATCTCGTGCACTAACTCTATACTATCCCGATCACGAGAATAAAGTTTCACGGCCCTCCTCATTACAAACCGCGCAGCTTGTTTTGAAACTTTTGATTTAAACGGCCCGTAAGTCTGGGGCAGCAAAACAAGTTTTTTTCGCATAAGAATTGCGATAATACTGGGAATAATTCCAAAAAGGAACCTTCGCACCCCATAAATATCACTAAAACTGTCGCCTGCCCTTATATCTCCCACAAAATCAGCCGCCATCAAAACTCTCAACCGTTGATTCGAACGCACAATCCAGTTTCTAATAGTTGTAATCGGCATCAAGCGACAAATACACGCCAGAAATAGAACCCAGAGTAAATGTTCGCGTAATGCGCCCCTCGGAGAAAGACGGAAATTAACCATCTCCACCTCAACAATTTTCCCCGATACGCGCAATTTTAGAGCTCCGCCGGTTCGATTCCCATAAAGCAAATAGATTCTGGCGTTCGGCCTGTTATCTATAATAAGTTTTACAAGAGAAGCGGCAAGAGCGCGACAACCCTGATTGCCTACGTCTAACTGAGCCCCAAGCAAACATACATCTATCGCATCATTCTCTTTAGGTGATGTTTCGGAATTGATAGTGTCACCAAGCCCTTTATGTGCACAAGTTGCGTTTCGCCATTATATCGGAATTAAAACGCAACGGCATATCACAACCACACAGGAACACAAAAAATCATATTACGGCCAAATTTATCCACCAACACATTAATTCCTAATTGGTGATAGGCGAAAAGGCAACCAACAATAGATATAATCCTTCATTCTAATGCCTATTACATTTTTCATCCAAACAATCTGCATAAAGACCCCTATAATATGTGAAAATAGCAGAACGCCCGCCGCACCGCTGAGGCCGAACCACTTTATCACCGGATACATCAGGATGACAATCAATCCGGCAATAAGAGTGACGTAACGTCGGTGCAGGTAAGGCAGCCCCATCCCAATATACACCTGAGCTAATACAATAGCCTGAGCATTAAACAGCGTGGCAAAACACAATAATGTAAATGGAACGGCAACCGCACTAAATTGAGCCCCGTAAACGACAGACAATATAATTTTTGAGCCAAATGCGACCAGAATCGACAGCGGTACGCCAATTAGCAACATATTTTTAAGTATTGTTACAACAGCATTTCGCAATGCCGTTTTGTCGTTCTGTTTCTCCGCAAATGCAGGCAGTAAAACCCGGCCGATTGTCTGAGAAAATAAAAACCTCGGCTGCTGTGCCAGTGTAAGAGCCAAGGCATACATTCCCACCTGAGCAGAAGGCAAAAGCTTTCCCATCACAAAAATATCAGTCTCCATTGCAATCACTGTTAAAAATGACAATCCAGCCATTCCTCTCCCAAAACTTAAAACTTCCCTGAGGTATTTTCGGTCAAAATTAAGAGTTGGTATAAATGGACAATAAATATTGGATAACAGGCATTGCACGGCGCTCTGTCCGACCTGCCCTATTACTAAAGCCCATACATTTCGCATATATAAAGCCAGCCCTATTGATGCCATCGTTCCGATTATTGAACTGCCCTGTATCAGGCATAACGACTTAACAAATCGGAATTCTTTGTCCAGCAGATATAAACACGGGCTAGTCAATCCATTGAACACAACGACCAGAAATGAAATTCTGAGCAGATTGAGTAGTTCCGGTTTACCATAAAAACGACAGATGACCGGAGCTATTAGAAACGCTGTAATAAATATGCCGGCAGCACGTAGTATCTGTATCCACCATATAACATTAAGATACTCCTTCTTGTTGCCTTCCTGATTATAGATAACCGACTGCTTTATACCAATATCAGTAAAAGATTCCAATACGGCCATTACCGCCAGCACAATGGCCATAAGGCCAAAATTCTCAGGTGCCAGCATTCTGGCAAGAATCATATTGCGAACAAGACCAACGACTCTTTCAAAAAAAACGCCCGATGCCAGTATTAACGAACTACGAGCACTCCGGGCCTTGAGGCCATCGCCTTGTGTCAGAATGATTTTATCTGAAACGGCTTTGCGTAATTTATCGAACAAAATCAATGTTTTTCCGCTTCGCTTAAACTCCGTCCCCGTGGGTTACATTAAAAGGCAAATGCAACCTCCTGCTTACCCGACTGCCCTCAGTTCTTCTTAGTATCACTCGTCGCTTTTGACGTTACCGCCGGAAGTCCGGATAAATCCCGCCGCACTGACTTTACTGTTCTTGTCGGGTAGAAAGTCAAGTATGATGTCGGTTATCTCCCCAGCGGCCTTTCTTACCGAACTTTCCAGCACAGAGCTTATCTGAACCTGAGCCACGTATCGACTCGGGTCTCTGGTAATATTGAACTTGCGGCCCAACAGACCCTCGAAATCGCCTTCGTTGATTGTAATTTGGCCATTGCGAACATAGAAGTTCAAGACAACAACCTCGCCAATCGCAGGTGCCGGCTGGCGGAATCTCTGTACGAGACAGTCTATTTGTCGGCCCTTTTGCGAAGTAAACTGTGATTTTTCGGTCGTCTCTTGCAACCACCCGTTCGCCGGATAACACACGCTAGGACGATGCCCGAGCATCCCGCCAGGTTTGGTTGAGCAATATACTACGTATATGTCCACCCATATCTTGTCAACAGAATTAACGTATCTCCGGCTGAAGAAATCATCCGCAAAATTCCTCTCCATATACTCCTTCGTAGTAGCGGGAATGGGCATTTCACTGCCGACCCAATTGCCAAACTGTATGGGGAAGTCACTCAGAGGAACAGGAAGCGCAGTCGGCTTTTCCCCAATAAGCTTTAATTTGTGCCCCAAAACACGATAGGCGACACCCCCGGATATCAGCAGCAAAACGGCCAGAATCCAGGCAAACCATACCGGCGTTTTGCCCGCGGCACCGCGCATATGCCTGAAAACCCTCACAGGTTCCCTCGATTGCCTATTTTCAAATAAATACGCCAAACGGAGCAACCCCAAAGTAGCACTCTAAAAACCCACAAAATCTTTTATTGAGCCAAAAAACACGGATATTCATAAAAAAACACGGGCCGACTCTCGAGGTCTCAGAATAACTTGTTATATTCTAGTTGGCAAGCTCTTTTTCAAGGCAAATTTTGGCAAAAAGTAAAAAAACAGTTATTCACGGCAAGTTCCGATAATATGCTTGACTTTATCTATTCGACACATTATAATACTTCCTTGTGCTCAACAAAAAACTTATTTTTCGGCCAAGAGCCCCGAATTATCGCTGAATTCCCCCCCGGCATTTGTCATTCTATCGATTTATTGTTAGATTTTACATTGTTATGCTTATTTACTCTTACTCGAAACAGGTGCTTAATATGGTAACCACAGGAACAACTGTCCAGTTGAGGGATCGGCTCATGCATAGGCATTCTTGGAAGCAATTCACGCTCTGTCTTACGATTGCTTTTTCCTTCTGCCAGCTCGCGGCGAATAACACGGCAACTGCGGCTACCTATTATCTTGACGCAACAAATGGGAGTGATAATACGGACGGATTATCCGTTGGAACTGCATGGCGGACACTTTCTAAAGCTCAAGCGACTGTAACCAGCGGAGATACCGTGATTGTAGCGAATGGCTCTTACGGAACTTATAGTGAAACAAACACAGATAGAACGGACTGGGTAACTTATCGTGCCGCAAGCGGGAATACGCCTGAACTCACGTATATATCATTAAATAACCAAAACAAAAGATTCAACACTTATTTGATTTTCGATGGATTTGCTATAAAGCCCACACAGAACATAACATTTGCTGTTGATATGAGAAATTCCGCCCATGTAAAACTTCAGCATCTTAATATAGTCGGTCAAGGCGCAAAATATACAACTAATGGCATTTATGGATGGGGAGATTACGGCACAACAGATATATCTATTGAGTATTGCAGGTTGCATGGCAATGGTTCTGGTCGATATGACGGGTTCGTTTATGGCATCAATTTCAGAACCGGCGCTGATGACTTTAACGTTATGCACAACATCGTCAATCAGGTGCAGAACGTTGGTATTTATGTCGGCTGCGTCAAGGGCACAGTCGCATATAATGAAGTCAATTACACGAGCGCAGACGCCGGAATAGGCATATCTGGCGGGAATGGGCCTTTACTTGTAACAAATAACAACCTGCACGATGCACAAGTTTATGTCGCAACTCTCTCAGAAACGCCTACTAAAACAACCTGGAATGCAAACGGCACCGTAATGACAAACCCTAATGCCGCCTGGGGCGTTAATGAACCTATCGACTGGACAGGGGACCAGATGGAGCTGTATGTAGTATCGGGAACAAATGTCAATACCGGAGACCATGATGTTACAATTTCTTCTATAACGCCGACACAAATAACCCTTAAAAAATCCATAGCAAATGGCGGCCAGCCCTCAAATGTGGTCTATGAATGGAGAAGTTCTGTTCACACCGACCTTATCCAGGTTTTAGATTCTCAGAACACCTCCAATCTAACTATCAGAAACAATCAACTATACGATTGCTCTCATCCTACCAGAGATACAAGCGACGACCAGATTATGCAATTGTGGCCGGATGGCTCTTCTTGGGGTAATACGAATGGCATTGGCGGCCATAATTTCCTCGTCGAAAACAACTTGTTCTGGAACCATTACATCGATGGGGAAGACGAAAGCGATAGCACAGTAAGAATATTAGGAATAGACGGACTTGTTTTCAGAAATAACATCCTGATTGGCAAACTCACTATTCAGGCCTCAAAAAATATCAAGGTATATAACAATATAATAAGTATGGTCAGCATTGGAACAAATATAGACCAGGTATACAGCAACTATAACATCTATAACCGGGGCTATTATGGAACCACCTCTATTTGCGGCTCAAATGATATTGTCCTGCATTCCGACTATAACTGGAACGACTGGAATGTCCCGTTATTTACGGGCATTTTTGCCAATTATCAAAATGGAGATTTTCACCACGCTTCGGCAACCAGTTTAGGAGTTGGGCATGGCGACCCTGCGAATTATCCGGCAACTGATATTCTCGGTAATTCCCGCGATTCCTCGCCGGATGCCGGATGCTACGAGTATGTGGGCTCACAGCCCAGTAATAATCCGCCAATCGCTGATGCTGGACCGGACCAGCCGTTAACCGCTTCAGTTAGCGGCGCCGCATCCGTAACTCTTGACGGTTCGCACTCCAGCGGCAGCATTGTGAGTTATGTATGGACTGAAGGAGGCAGCCAGATTGCCGTAGGTGCCAATCCCACCGTAGCTCTGTCAATCGGTCGGCATATAATCACGTTGCTGGTCACAGACAATAGCGGACTTACCGATACTGATACGGTTGTCATTACAGTCGAGGAACTAGCTGCCGATATAACACCGCCATCGATAATTTCGGTAACCGCTACAGAAAGTTCCGTCGAAATACAATTCAGCGAACCCCTCGACGGGGCGTCGGCTGGCAGCGCCGGCAATTACGGATTGAGTGATAGCCTTAAAATAAATTCCTTGTGGCTCGAAACAGGATATAATAGAGTTACATTATACACAGATATGCACACGGACGGCAAAACTTATACCCTGAATGTGGTTAATGTCAAGGATGTTGCGGGCAACCCGATGCCGAAGACAAGCGTTAGATATACATACAATTCGGGGCTTGTGAGCTACTACGTATTCGGCGACGCCGGCAGCAGCTACGTCGTAGACAGTTCTGGACATAACAACACCGGATATTACATAAATGGCGCTCAGCGCACCGGCCAGCAGGAAGCAAACCTTGGCGGCGGCGACGATGCCGTTCAAATCTCGACGACCGACTGGAACGCTGTCCAGGGCACTGTCTCGCTATGGATTAACGGAACGAGCATGCTCGGCACACAGTATATTTTCGGGCACAGCGACGAAAGCGAGGCAAACCTGATACAATTATACACGGACAACGGGTACCTTTGCGTTGGTATGGGTAATAATCACCTGCTTAAAACCGGCATACAGCTTCTGTCCCCTCAAACATGGTATCACATCACCCTTAGCTGGGACGGCACAAATTACACTGTATATGTGAATGGTTCATTAAGCGCAACCGGAACCTATACCGGTCTGACACTTTTGAGCAACCTGGCGGACATTGGAAACACCGGCAATGCCACCTCACGCACCGAAGGATTTCAAGGACTTATTGATGAAGTGCGCATATACAACCGGGCTCTGATGGCAACGGAAATCTCCAATTTGGCCCTTATGTTCCTCCCAATTGGCGATAAAACTGTGGCTGAAGGTAATGAACTAAGCTTCACCATAAGAACAAGGCCTGATGCAACAATGACTTTGGCTGACAGTAATTTGCCGAGTTTGCCGTCTTTGGTGTCAAATACTTTCAGCTGGACCCCCGGCTATACAGATGCCGGAACGTATGAAGTCGAGTTCGCAGCGCCGCACGGCTCATCTATGGACTTCGAAAAGGTAGCCATTACAGTCACAGACACGAACCTGCCCGATAGCAATTCTCCGCCAATCGGATACTGGAAATTCGATGAAACAAGTGGCGACATTGCCTCTGACTCCTCAGAAAGCGGAGACACCGGATACCTTAAAAACGGCCTGACCTGGGGAACAGGCAAAATCAACGGAGCAGTTGTCTTCAGCGTTCCAAACGACGCAGTTCAGATTAAAACAACAAATTTCAATCTGCAGCAAGGAACCATCGGAATGTGGGTATATGTCCAGAGACAAACTTTGTCCAGACATTATTTCTTTGGTCACGTTACAGGTACGGCCAACAGGATACAGTTATATGACAAATACGGGTACTTATGCCTGGGTCTTGGCGACTCGCAAGAGACGAGTGTTAATATTCAGCGGCTTCAAAACAAAAAATGGTACCACATCGTACTGACATGGAACAAACCGACCTATAACGTGTATGTCAACGGCGTGCTCAAAGCCAGCGGGGCATACTCGGGTCTGACGGCATTTGCCGACCACGCTGATATTGGCAACAACGGCCTTGGCAGAGACATGGGACTTAACGGCAAAATTGACGATGTGCATATTTATAATCGCGTTCTAACTGCTGATGAGCTAATTCGATTATACGTTGGATACTAAACGATAGAAACCAGAACGCAAGGCGACTTAAAAGCGTTGTTTTGCTGTGAATGTTCTGGAAAAATATAAAGGAGGGGGTTCTTAATATGAGATACCTTATTTCAATAATGGTTGCTTTTGCTTTTTGTGTTCCAGCCAGGGCTGAAATACTGATATTCAAGACGCATATAGGCGGCCATCAGTTCGATGTCGCAAACAACGTCGTCGAAATGAAAAAAGAAAGCGGCTATCTTGCAATCGACGCCAACCTGTCAAATCCGAACAGTATAACTATTTCGGAAACCCAGTTTCTGCATTACGAAACCAAAACAGGCAGAAAAATTCAATATACGACATTACCCAGCGATGCAGAGCTTATCCTGGTAGATTACGGCAGGGGCAAAAAGATGGTTTTGCGTTTCTTCGACGATACCACAGGAACATATATGGTGCTTAGTGGTAATGCTTCCCTGAAAGATATAGGCGGACTCTCGCGATTTACCGCCATAGGTCTTAGCGGAAATGACGTCTGGCAGCAACAGGACTATATGACCGGCTCCGGCAGCATAAGAATGACGCTGGACCTTAAGGCGACTCGGCTTTCAAATATTCAAAGTACAACAGTCACTCAGTTAATAGAAAACTACGGACAGATACTCGAACAAACGAAAGGTTATATACCTGAGTAAACATCTGCCTGACTGAGAGTGAAAGCTATTCCTTCGGAGTATCTTACCGAAGGAATGGCTTTTTTATTTGTGAGCCGTCATTACTAATTAACACTTGGCTTTACGACAACCGCGCCAGTTAGATTGCCGTTGCCTTCTCTGTCAACCCCCTAAACACCCCGCCAAACAACACAATGTAAACCCCCTGTCTTCTGCATATGGAAATCGTCCAGGAACGCCTCGAACGAGAAAATGATATCGACGTCGTTCAAACCGCCCCGACCGTCAGCTACGAAGTCGTTACAACCGACGGCAGGACACTGAAAATAGATTCGCCAGCCGACCTGCCGGACGTAACAACTATAGAGGAGTTGAGGGAACCGTTTGTTCGTCTTGAAATTATCACCACCACCGACACAATCGGCGGGATTATGCAATTGTTCGAGAGCCGGCGATGCGAACTGATTAAAAAGTAAGGCCACAAGCGAATGAAGAACATCGGCTCCGTGCAAATACCCCAGGACGCCTTTATGAGCATCCTGGACAGCTCCGAATGGCAGTTCCTTAAGGGGATCGAATTCCTATTATTGCCCTAAAAACAAGGTTTTTCTCTCTTAAGGAACCACCATTCTGGACAGCTCCGATTAAACGCCCTTCGGTACCTCAATTCACCCTGCCAGTAACTGCCACTGCGACATAAGCATTTGTGATGTCTAAATTAAGCATTATTCTTATTGACTTTTTTTATATATCTGCCATTATGTCCACAAGATGCATGACTTGAGCTCTTGGAAAACGTTAAAGGCGCAGCGAGAAAAAACTTCAAAGTTTAATTTTGCTAAACTGTGCTGTCTAATGTATTGATGCTGGAGGCAACGGCACGGAGGCAGGGAAAAACGTGGTTGTTCGTTGTAGTATACTTGTGCTGGCTGTTCTTTATGCGGCTTTGCCCGCGGATGCTCGACCAACATGGTCGAATGAGGAGTCGTTCTATTCTTCCTCTATCGAGGTTGCTGTCGGCAACGAGCAATGTTCGCCTGCTTACTATCGTTCATCGGCTGATAATCCTGAAATCAGTCAACTTGCCATACTTTACCCGGCGACTATGGATGTTTCTGCGAGCGAGACGACGTCTGTTTCCGCGATGGTACTGCCTGCCACTCCCGCCAGCGGACTATTGACACTTGTGGGATTTATATGCATTTCCCTGATACGGGACAGGAGAATATGGCTGGCTGGATTTGCGGGACTGTCGCTGGCTGGCCAAACGGGGACACAAGCAGTTGTCTCCTCATCTCGAGACGATGATAGCCAGCGAAGGGGGAACCTGTTTCGTAGTTATCCCAAAGGGCTGACTCTGCGGAATACCGCTGACGTATTTGCCTTTTCGCAAAAGGACATTCCCCGCGTCAATTTTACTCACACAGCATTTCGCACTGCCGCTGGCAGTGATTACCATTGGTCTTATTCCGCGATACTGAACTCGGTGTCGCGTCCGGATTCGAGTTCATTATGTCTGGTTTCCGGAACCAGGCAAAGTGATTGTTTTCAACCCGCACTCATCTTCTGCAGGAAACCGCGAGGCCCTCCTATTTCCCAAATGAGACCTTTTTATAAAACCATATAGGAGTGTAATCGCGAAACACTTCTTAAGGTTTAAACGATTTGAATAACGTTAGAAAACTTAGTGTTTTCCAAAAATTTAGGATGGGAAAAAAATGAAAAAGTTACTTTTGATAAGCGTTTTAGTCGGTCTGATGGTAACACCAGTTCTTGCTGGGCCGACGTTACCGGATGGGGCGGACGCATATTGGGCCATCAACGATGCGACACACCAGGCTGATGCACAAATTGTTTTTGTGAATGCTGGAACAGGTGACACTTTTGGGTTGTTTGATAAGTCGAATAAAAACAACATACTCCCAGTGTTTATTAGTTCAAGTGTTGCAGGCGAGCAAGCCGTAGTATCCATCACTGGTAATGTTGGCGGTATTCAGTTACGGTCAATAGACACTACTATTCCAGTTGTTGTGGGCACTGCTACATTTGCCGCAAATGCTTTCGGATATTACCTGACGACGCCAGATGGGGCGACGTTTTACAGCGACACCCTTTTAAATCCTGGCCTGATTGACCATCTGACCGCTGATACTCTGTTAGTAGGGTCTGAGTATCAATTGGTCTGGGACCCCCCCAGCACGGCTCCTGATTTTATTGTTAATGTCGAATCTGTTCACCCAATCGTTCCGGCTCCCGGTGCAATTCTGCTGGGCAGCATCGGCGTGAGCATTGTTGGTTGGCTGCGAAGGAGAAGAACACTGTAATGGATTTGAATAACCTGGGATAATCCCAGAAAACAGAAGCTTACTTTGAGTTAGGGACAACTTTAGGAGATATCAGTATGAATGTTAAAAAATTAATGTTTATAGGAGCAGTTTTCGCCTTGATGGCTGTACAGGCATTCGCTTCGCCTACAGTCATACTATACGATCAAACGGGGTATACCTATTATAGCAACGGGGGGGGCGAGTTCACTGCAAAGTTTTCTGACTGGAGTTGGGATCCTTTGGCAGGCTACTCTGGTAATACCAAGAACATTGGCAATTACGACCCTTCCTTCCAGACATTCTGCTTGGAGTCTGGTGAGTATTTCACCCCAGGTGCTACGTACGATGTGACGTTTAGTGATAGAGCGTTTCAGGGTGGTGTGGCGGGGACTCAAGGCGATCCCATTTCTAAAGGCACGGCCTGGCTATACCATGAGTTTCAAAACGGAACGCTTCAGGGTTATGAATATACTCAAGGGACTGGCCGTAGTAATAGTGCCGGTGCTCTCCAGAATGCAATTTGGTATCTTGAAGGAGAGGGCGGTTCACTTACTACGGCGTACACAAACTTGCTCACAGGCAAGTTCGGCAGCGTGGCCAATGCTAAGTTAGACAATAACGGGGAATACTCCGTAGAAGTCATGAACCTGTGGTACCAGGGAGGTTATCGCCAGGACCAGTTGGTTTGCGTTCCTGTTACGGTTCCCGCTCCGGGTGCTATTCTGCTCGGTGGAATAGGGGTATCCCTTGTTGGCTGGCTGCGAAGACGCAGGACGTTGTGACGTTTTGACATCTTGCTTGTTTAGTTTGGAACAGTAGGTCTGAATTGTGATGTAAAGCAAAGGGGCTGGGAATTATGACCCCAGCCCCGTTTTTTTGCGTGCGTTTATCCGCTGCAGGCAGATTCAGGGTTTCTATTGTTTTTCCCAGAGTCCGTTTTCTGCCAAAATATCGAGGTCGCCTGCGTCGATGCGGGGGCTTGTTGATGAATCTATTATCCATCCTGTTCGCCAGATAGTATTGAGCGAATAATTCAAGGTCCACCCAGTCGATTAACCCACTGTTATCCAGGTTTTAAGGAATATTTTCTTGCCGCTGCCAGAGATACGATTACCGGCAACAGCAGTATTATTACCCAAATCTGCTTGGTCACCCTCGATCCTTATACGTCTCGCCTCCTGCGAATGATTATCATCCTTTTATCTCAATATCTGTGACGGATTTCGCCACCTTCCTATGCCATCCCACCATGCGGAAATGTAGTCAACAAACTGGCGTTCGCCATACTGCTGCTTGAAAATTTCCGCTGCCATATTGCGAAGATATTGCATACAGATCAACCCGCCTTTTGTCCATGCCTCCACGCCTATATTGATTGCTTCCTGTTCGGCGGTCTTTGAGAAATTATTTTCGTCTGAGGCCAGCAACCTTGCAAGCCGTTCGGCCTGTGTAGCAAACGCTTCTTTCCACAACCGTTCATTTTCGCGTTCTTGCTCGGATAAACGAGCCAGCATTTTTTTGCGATTTTCCTGCTCGAGTTGTTTTTGTGTCCGCGCCTGCGCCAGCCGTTCGGCACGATGTCTTCTCGGCTGTGGTGCCAACAACTCCAGAAGGCCCGTAATCGGGTCAACAGCGACCCACGTCAAAAAAGTCGCGATGATTGTTCCCATAGTTATCCTGCTTAACGGTGAGCTGACTTCCGTATCGCCTATCATGCTCAGCAGGCCGGCAACAGCACCGAGAAAAGGCGTCGATACATAAAATGCCATATAATATGCAGTGCTGGTCAGGGGATGTTCTTTCTCCATACTGAGAACCGGGCTGGCGCCCCTGAAAACGGCAAACAGATACAAACTGACCAGCAAGGTAATAATCAATGCCCAATATCCGGACAGGGAGAATATGACTAACCAGTTGAATCCTGCCTGCCACAGCGCCAGAATGAACACATAGCCCGTGCACAGAATAAACCAAACTGTGCTGGCTAAATGTATTATTTTGATGCCTTTTCTCGTTCCCATCGAGTCAGACCCAAAACATCCTGCTTTTCAATTCTTGCCAGGTTTTCCTGATTCTATTTTCAGTAACTGCTATTGCCGCCATTTCCATATTCATTTCCGCCTACATATGGGCTTCTGGTGCCGCCCTCCACGATATTAACACCCGTGAAAGCCCTGGCGATTGGCCGGATGAATTCTTCTATCTTCATAGCAATAGCAGCAAGAACCGTCGGCGGCACGTATATGACGTCGCCTTCCTGCAAAACGACGTTTTTGGTGGCGTCTCCGTGTGCCGACATCCGGTCGAAATCCACTTCAAAAATTTTGGGCTTTACGCTCGCGTCCGCCGACGGTCTTATAACCTGAATTCGATCGAGCCATGCCATCGGGTTGGGTTGGGCTGCAGCAATCGCGGTTAATACGGTGTCTCGTCCTGAATATACCTTTGGACCTGGAGCGTTAACCTGCCCCAGTATGTAATAGACCTTGCTCTGATAGGCCGTTATTCGCACATCAATTGGCTTATCGCCTACAAGCGTGTACATTGCCGATATTTGTTTTTGCATTGATTCGGCAAGCTCTACTGGTGTCTTCCCCGCAGCCATAAACTCTCCGAGGTTCTCAAAGCTTACCTTGCCGTCTGGACGTATTCGCTGCTTCTGCATGTTCAGTTCGGGAATTTTAGCGCAATGAATCTCGATTTCGTCCGGGGGCTGAAGGACATACTTGTCCTCAGCCACATTGACCTGGTGTGGTTTCAAAAATGCCTCGATATCCTTGGGATGCGACGAGAAACACCCCGTCAGCCCTGCGGCTATCACCAGTAAAGTTGCTATATACGTTAAGTTGGTTATCAGACGAGCAAATCTCATTGGTAAGCTCCTTTCTTGCTTAATGTTTTTGTTATGCCGGCGTCGGCGATTAATTTGACGAAACAGAGTTAATCATATCATAATAACCCATCGTTGGCTTTTATGTCAAATCTTTCTGATGCTGTTTTTTGGGAAATAAAGTGTTCGATTTATGGGCAGTTGCAGGGGTGGCTTTGCCTGCAAAATTGACTATCTCTGATGACCGAGGATAAAAATTTCAGCGCAGAGAGACACAAAAGGCAACAGGACTGTTAGAAAGACGGGATTAACGATTGACGATATGCGGTCGGCGGATTAGGATTTCAGGAATGAGAAAGACAAAGGGCAAGCCGGAATATCCAAGGTCGGCGGAGGCATTCTCGGAGGCGAGAAGGTATCTGCCGGGAGGCGTGAACTCGCCTGTCCGGGCATTCGGCGGCGTAGGACTCAAACCATTGTTTATCGACAGGGCAAAAGGGGCGAAGATTTACGATATCGACGGAAACGCCTATATTGACTACGTCGGGTCGTGGGGACCGATGATTCTGGGGCACGCCCATCCTGCGGTCGTAAGGGCGATAAATAGAGCAGCGAGAAAAGGAACCAGTTACGGCGCGCCCACGCTGGCCGAGACCGAATTAGCGCAAAAGATACGCGACGCCTTCTGGTCGATTGAAAAATTGCGTTTGGTCAGCAGCGGGACCGAGGCGGTGATGACGGCGATTCGGCTCGCGAGGGGCTATAAGCGAAAAGATTTGATTATCAAAATGGCGGGCTGCTATCACGGGCACAGCGATTCGCTATTAGTCGAGGCGGGGTCCGGTGCGGCTGAACTCGCGTCGCCATCCAGCACGGGCATCCCCCCTGCCATAGCGAACCTTACCGTAGTCATACCATATAACGATATGGAGGCGGTCAAGAACTGTTTTTTGATGCACAGGGGGCAAATCGCGGCGGTCCTGGTTGAGCCGGTGGCTGCGAATATGGGAGTTGTGCCGCCTGCTGATGGTTATCTGCAAATGCTCCGCGACTTGTGCGACGCGGAGGAGGCGGTTTTGATTTTTGACGAAGTAATCACGGGTTTTCGCGTCGCACGCGGAGGGGCACAGGAGCTTTACGGGGTCAAGGCGGACATTACCTGTCTCGGTAAAATCATAGGGGGCGGATTGCCCCTGGCGGCGGTTGGCGGACAGACGGCTATTTTAGATATGCTCGCGCCGACGGGGCCGGTTTATCAGGCGGGGACGCTTAGCGGAAACCCAGTTGCTACCGCGGCCGCGAACGCGACGCTCGATATACTGGCTAAGGGCGATTGCTACGACAAACTTGAGGCGAAAGCCGGGATGCTGGCTGTGGGATTGAAGGATGCGGCCGAAATCGCGGGTATCCCTGTTGTTATCAATCGCGTCGGGTCGATATTGAGCTGCTTTTTTACCGACAGGCCCGTCAGGAATTTCGAGGACGTCAAGTCAACCGATATCCATCAGTTCAAGAAGTTCTTCGCGGAGATGCTCGCCCAAGGCATATATATCGCCCCAAGCGCCTATGAGGCGATGTTTGTTTCGCTGGCTCATTCGAAAAAGGACATCGAAAAGACAATCGAAGCGGCCAAAGCCGCCTTCAAGGCAATTGACTAATTGTCGATTTCCGAAGCGGGCCCGTCGCTTCGCTCCGTGTGCGATTGCCGATTTTCGATTTAATGCTTTTTTCGCAAGGCGAGGCCGCCGAGGGTGAGAAGGAATAACGTGGCGGGTTCAGGGGTTGGCGCGACGGATTCGACATTAACTGTAAAACCATCCCAGCTCAATTGATACTCACATCCTGGACTCACAATACCGGCGGTCATACGGTCAATCTGGCCGGAATTTAAAAGTGTGTCGCTGTAAAATGTCACGTCTTGTAGTGTAGTCAGGTAAAATCCGAAATTATTTCCGGCAAAAGTTGCAGTTTCCCACCCCGTAAAATGAATCGTGTTTCCCGACTGTAAAGATATACCACCTGGAGCATCGCCAAGGATGGTTACCACGGCCTTGTCGCCTGTAATACTTGAACTGGTAAACATCTCGAGTTTGTTTGCATTGTTGTTCTTATCAAACAATCCAAAAGTGTAACCTGTTCCGGTATTCTCGAAAATAATTTTTGCGTCCGCCTGGCCTGTCTGGCCTTCATCATCGTTGATGGCCCAATATGCGTCCACTCCATCCGGCAACATCGGAAGAGCCAAAGCCGGCGATACTATCAAATACGTTATGGCAAATAAAATTAACTTTTTCATTTTTTTTACTCTTTAAAAAAAGCGGTTAATGTGTGTTCAGCATAGGGCGTTATTATCTTCTGCTTCTAAGGCATGAAAATGATAAGTGCCGATTGCAGACGAACCTTCACCACCGCCGACCTGTTGAGTGCTGCTGATACAATAAGCGCTTGACCCGGTGAATCCACCGGGGGCCAAATCGATTGTTGTACAGCTTACACCCAGGGCTTGAGTTGTTAAAAGAAATGCAGAAACAGAGGCAGCGGGAGAGGCCTTGTTGATGGTAGAATGCTCCTTTCCTCTCTTCTCGCTGTTATTATTGTTACCGCTCTCCCGAACTTAGCGTGCATTATATCAGTTTGACGGCGATTGTCAAACAAAATCCGGGCAAAATAAATAAATTTTTTCTTCGTACGCTGCCCGCTGTCTTGTGTCTTTTCTGTCCGCTATACGCTGTTTTTTTATTAGCCACAGATTACACGGATTGCACTGATTTATTTTAGACGCTGATTGCGCCCCCGCCGTTTTCGCCCCCGTTGCTTTCTGGTGAAAGCAGGACACGGGGGTTGGGCAAGGCCCAACAAAACGAGACGCGGGGGCTACGCAGGGCTTCGCAGATTCCGCAGGTTTAGTCAGCCGGATGAGCATACTCGATAAGGTATGTGCTCCAAACGTGGTTTGTGCGCAAGACCTTTATCTCGTCTGCTGCCCCTTCCCGTAAGGGATGCCAAAGGCATAGGGGCATACCTTAGGTATTTACTGGCTGACATAAATTAAAAAGGATTAACACGGATTATTTTTAGCCGCAGAGAGTACAGCGTTTTTTTTAGACACAGATTAACACTGCTTTTCACCACAAAGGCACGAAGAAACACGAAGAATTTTAACCACTGATTCGACACGGATTACACGGGAACGGCGAACACTCCTTTAACCAAAATTTCCATCTTACCTGTTGTGGTAAACACTCTTTTAGTTTCGCTTACATTACGTCTTTATTGCGGCAGCAGGCCTATAACAGGTCTTCCAGACCCTCATCGGACTGGAGCCAGTTTGCTGCCTTTTCAAAATCGGTGAACGCCATAACGGTAAATTTGTCGATATTCGCGCACATCTCCAGAAAAACAGCTTTGTTGAATTGCTCATCATCTCTTGCAATGACGGCGATCTTACTTCGGAATGCCTCCTTGTGCCGCCCAAGTTCAAGAATCAGCTCAAACAGGTCGGCATGATCCATGTTGCTGTGGACTTCCCGCAAATCTAACAGCAGCTCATGATCTCCGATTAATTCCTCCATCTGCGCAAGTTGACTGAGCATTTTTTTGCTCTCATCAAGGTCTATCTGGCCGGTGGGTTTGGCCTTTATGAAATCTTTGGCTTGAATTATCTTATAGTTTACCCGCATTTTCCCGCTTCCTGAATAATCCTGCGTTTGTTCCACATATACCCTGCTTACGGCGCAGGTTTCCAATGATTTTATCCTGCCATTAAGATAATTGCAACCCCCCGCCGTTTTGATTCTTCCCGCAAGGCGGGGCTTCGCAAAACGAGACGCGGGGGCAGGCAAGGCGGATTAAGCAATTGCCGATTGCCGAATGTCGATTGACGATTTAATCAAGCCACAGATTTCACAGATTAACACTGTCCTGTCTTTTACTTAAGTCGAAAAACTTAGTGCCTTAGTGCCTTGGTGGCGAACAAAAATGCTTGTTTTCTTTCCAGTTTAACAATATACTGCAAAAAGAGAAACGCACCTTTGCCTACCAACTTTGCCGTCCGGTAAATGCTTTATAAATAATAAGGAAATAAGTATGGTGTCCCCGGTTATTCCAGGGGTAAAGAAAAGATAGTAAGCTTTGCTTAGCCAAGGGTTGAGAGATGATAAATATCGCTGAATTAAAAAAAGAGCTTTTAAATAAAATGTTTGAATTTAACGTTCTCCCGAGAGTACGATTCAAAAAACAAGAAGAGTACCCCAAAGAATATACAGAAGAGGAAAAGGCCGAAATACTGAAACTAACAAGTCAAAAACATACCGTAGTTGGTATTGATATATATCAATATAGCTTATTTCCAGCAGACAAGCAAATATTCATTCCCCCTTTATTTGCGTTAATATACAATCATACTTGGGAGTTAATAACGGAAAATTACTCTTATATATTTCAGCATTATCGCAAATTTGGGGATATAGATAACGCCAACCGTATCGATCGAAATAATCATTTTATTAGCACAGGTGACGGAGGTTTTCAAATACTGGAAACGCCTATTCACGCTGTTTTGTTTGTTCTTACATTTGCTACTATAGTTCGGTTTTATAACTCCGATTCATTTATGAGAAGATTACACGCAAAAATAGGAAATATTGAATTGAGATATGCTATCACATTAGATGGTGTATACAAATATGGAGATAACTTTTACGGCGCAGCGATTATAAATAATGCAAGAATCTTGAGTAAAGACAAACTCAATAGATTACTAATCGACAAAAATACACATGATTGGTATTTATCCAGAATGGAGGGAATAGAAAATTTGATGTCTCTCGGAATAAACGATATCAAGGACTTCAACGAATTTTCAGGATATAATCCTGCTAAAATTACAGAGGCAAATAACGCTTTGATCCCTCCCAATAATACCCTTGCTAATAAAGAGGGCATTAAATCTGTTGATGTACAAAAAATAGGAAAGATTAAAGAAAAAGAAACCGAGTTAGAAATTTATAACTTACATATACAAGCCATAATACATTACGCCCACTTTTTATTAAAAACAAAGGAAAGGGTTGTAACTATCTCGGCAGGCAATTTAAATATTGTTGGAATTGGGGAATAATGGGAACAGCTACCGTTTTTTTCCCGCCGCGGTAAAAATCATCCCTCCGGGATACCACATTTTTGCCTTTTGCCATTTGCTTTTTGATTTGAATTCCTGCCCTGCGCTTCGCGATAAATTTAACTCCGGCCATTTTCCGCCTACGCCGGATAAAGGTTTTATGTATTTTTTTTCTTCGTGTTTCTCTGTGTTCTTCGTGTTAAAAAAAACAATATAAGTGCTTTATATACAAGCAGTTATAAAGCCGTGTCGGAATGTCATAGCTAACGGTAGAAAAATATTTTAGATTTTTGTTGACTTTGGCCGAACACAGGTTATAATTCTACATAGATACTGGTAGATAGAATTTAAGGGCTATGACAATGGATATTTTTGAAGTGTTCGCAAGGTTTCCGAAACAGGACGATTGCATTGCTTACTTAGAAAAAGTCAGGTGGCAAGGAACGCCGCGTTGCCCTTACTGCAAATCGAGCAAGCAAACACCCCTGCCCAAAGAGCATCGTTATCATTGCAACAGTTGCAACACCAGCTATGGCGTTACCGTCAAAACCATATTTCATAGAACGCGTTTACCCCTTCAAAAATGGTTGCTTGCTGTGTCCTTAATTTTAAACGCCAAAAAAGGTATTTCGGCCCGACAGTTAGCAAGACACTTAAAAGTCAATCGGAACACCGCTTGGCGTATAGGTATGCAGGTAAGAGATGCTATGTATCAGCCAGAGCATCGTAATCTGCTTTGCGGTATCGTTGAAATGGATGAAACGTATGTCGGGGGCAAGCCCAGACGGGGTAGCGGTAAAGATGTGCATATAAAACATAAATGTGGCAGGGGAACAAGCAAAATACCAGTCGTCGGTATGGTCGAAAGAAAAGGGCAGGTTTATGCAAAGGTGTTTGGAAAATCTCGCCTTACCTTAAAAAAGTTTTCGGCTCTTGTCCGGGAAAAGGTTGATATTCAAAACACTATTTTGATGACAGACCAATATCGGAGTTATCTCGGTATGTCCAGAATTTTACCACACAAATCAATCGACCATTCTATATGGTATGTCCGGGGCGATATTCATACCAACACAATAGAATCGTTTTGGGCTTTGCTTAAACGAGGTATTGTAGGGCAGTATCACAAAGTCAGCTTGAGACACTTGCCTAAATACGTAGATGAATTTTGTTATCGTTATAACCACAGAGAACAAGAGGATGTGTTCAGTTTAACAATTCAAAGGAGTTTAGGAGCGGCATAAAATGGCAAATGAAATAGTAAAAGCGGTTTATGGTTCACCTGATAGCCCATTAAGAATAGGCAACGTAGAAATTCCTTGCTATGTTCTTGAGGACGGGAAAAGGGTATTAGTCAAAAGCGGTCTGTATTCTGCGCTAAATATGAGTAGTGGTGGGTCTGGCAAAACAACTACCACAAAGGGGGAGGACCGACTTACTAAATTTTTGGGAACAAATGCGCTTAAATCCTATGTTAGCAAGGACTTATACAACAGGACCACAAATCCCATTAAATTCAAAATACCTTCTGGGGGCGAAGCGGCTGGTTTTGAAGCAACAATACTTGCTGATATTTGCGAAGTTGTATTAGAAGCAAGAAAAGAAGGCACTCTGAACAGTCAACAAAAACATATTGCAGCTCAATGTGAAATTCTTGTAAGGTCTTTTGCTAAAGTTGGGATTATTGCATTAGTTGATGAGGCTACTGGTTATCAATATATCCGCACTCGGCAAGCCCTTGCAGAAATACTGGAGATGTTTATTTCGGATGAAAAACTAAAATGGGCCAAAACTTTCCCTGACGATTTTTACGCAAATTTGTTTCGTTTGAGGGGCTGGAGGTATCATCCTATTTCCGTAAAACGGCCAATTCTTGTCGGCAAATTAACAAATGATATAGTATATGAACGTCTTGCACCGGGGGTCCTTGACGAGCTAAAAAAGAAAAACCCCAAAGACGTAAAAGGAAGAAGAAAAAGTAAATTTTTCCAATGGTTAACCGATGATATTGGTAATCCTAAACTTAGAGAGCATATATTTGCCGTTACAGCTTTAATGAAAGCAGCATCGACTTGGGCTGATTTTAAGCGAATGATACAAAGGGCACTTCCGCCGTGGAAAGATTTGCCGTTAATCGAATATAGCGAAAAATTAGCTCAGGAAAAACAATCAAAAGGGAAAGAGCCACAAGAGGAACAAAAGCAATTGCCACCGGCAAGCCCCGATGATATTAACGTTTAATTGTCATCCGTGGTCGTAAAGGTCAAAATCGAAGTCGAACCAAAAGACATAAAACACTTTGTCGCGGCGACATCCAACCATTCTTCCTTTGTCTCCGCCAATATAAAAAGATAAATAGCGTTCATCAGGAGAAATACTCATACGGGGTGTTCTTAAAATGGCGTTTTGGGCTATAAGTTCTTTCCCCCCTTTATTTCTTGGCGTCATAACTATTTCTTGCCACGGTTTTTGACACATTTGATATATGTCCCCCATAATAATAACCTGTCTATCTTTGTTGCCTTTAGGGAAACCATATTTTGAGTTTTCTAAATATCTTAGACAAAAGGCGGGGTGCAGTTTATTAGTTGATTCGCCGTGTGTTTGATATGTAATATTTTTGCTTTGTTGTGTTTCCCTGTTTCGAAACTTTTCGCCCATAGCATTAGCTCAAAAGCGTTTTGAAGTAAGCCGTCATTAACTTAGGCGAAATTGCTTGTTTTTTTTCTGTTTCAATCCACGGTTTTTCACCGTGGGTTAAACTCCTAAGTTTCCAAGCAGAAAATTGCCCATAAATTTCCCAAATATCACCGAGTAATTCTTTTGTTGGAGCGTCAAACTTGCTCAAGTCAAATTTTTTTGGTCTTGGCAGAGGGTTTGCTCCGTGGAGACTATAATGTCTCCATACAATACGGACAACAGGGCCGTGTTGCCAAGCCAAAATAGGTTCATCAAAAAGAGGTTTCCCCGTAATCGCCAAATTAAAACCCTGCGCATAATACAGGAGCTTTTGTAATTTAAGATTAGATATGCCGTCTCCGCAATCCTCCTCCACAAGAGATAGGAAATAATTAGCTACATCTTGTGCAGTTAGTTTTGCCATTTTTTCCTTCCAACTCTCTTTTGGGTCATTATACACCATTTCGGCTGGAAGCAAGTTAAATCTTTGTAAAATACTACGCCATAATATATTAAGTGTAGGCCTTATTTCCTTCTACCGTTAGCTATGACATTCCCAGCCGTGTTAATCCGTGGTTAAGACCCTTTTTTACCCTTTTTTGTCAGGTTTTTCAATCAACATTTAATCCCCCTTCTACGCCTATATATAAGTGTCTAAGTCGAAATATAAATTGTGTTGGGCTGCCCTGGACTCGTTGTCAGGTGCCGCTTGTGAAAGGAAGTGTTCTATGTGTAGTAAAATTACAAAGTTCCTGCTCGTGTTATATGTTATGCCGGCCCTTTTTCTTACAAGCTGCGGTTCATCTGTCGAAGTAAAAAAATTAGGTGATAAGAATACGGGTATTCCTTATTACCTGCCGAGGCCATATCTTCTTATCACCAGTGGGATTTCGACAACGGAATATCAAGATAAGGTCACAGAAACCAAAACGGAAAAACCGGATGGCACTAAAATTAATGAAAAAGTCACACAGCAAGTCCCAATTACAGCCAATACTAACAAAGATGGTTACTCGGTAAAGATTATCTATCTGCCGGATCTGCGGACAAAATATGGCATTACAATTAAGCCGGGAAACGGCACATCCGACACGAAGATTACGCTTGCTAACGGCTGGCAGCTTACCTCTCTTGCTGCAACTACGGATACTAAGGTCCCGGAAACCATTACAGCTACGGCGGGGCTTGTAAGCGCTGTAGGCGGGGTAATACCGAAAGCTTTCAAAACAGAAGAAAAAGAAGAAGAAGGCACGCAAAAGGTTTCAGTGCGGATATATGAAATGGTATGGGATAGAGGTAAAATGAAATTTGATATTGACAATCCTGTGTTCGAATGGCCCATCCCTGGAAAATAGACGTAAATAGACAGAAAACTGGAATGCAGTAATAATGTGGACAGCAACCATTTTTTCCCGCCCCCATTTTTTAGCGTAAATCTGCCAAAGGCGGGTTCACTGCGGCGCGAATTTTTGCATGAAAAAACAGGCGGGATGGGTACATTAAAAAAACGACGCAACTTCATTATTATTAAGCGGTTATAGATCAGTGTTCATCTGTGAAATCTGTGGCTAAGCCCCTTTTTTGGGTCATTTTTGGGCCTGTTTTTTGCTCGTTTTTCACGCAGACCTCTTGATGTAACTGCTTGTGAAATAGGGACTTAAAACAGGACTAAAAAAGTCGCATAAAACACTTGTATAAAACAGTTGTATGATACATTTGTTCGCCGATTTCGCGCAGGTGTTTTTTGGCCAAATCCGAAATTCTGAAAAAATTTTCTACTCCTTATACCATAACAACTTAAGTGCATTTCGAGGCACCCCCAAAATCGGAATTTTCGTCAAAAGCGCGCATATTTGCGCCAATTATAGAGAGACGTGTAATCTCTCCGGCGGACGGGAAAGGTAGTCGATGGCCAGATCCTTCGACGCGGCCGAAACGACATCGGCCTTGCTCAGGACGACGCAAGGCGTCGGTTTGCGCCAATTATAGAGGAAGCGTTTTCCTCTGTAGTTGATAGTCTTTCCGAAGCGGGCCCGTCGCTTCGCTCCGTGTCGTATATCGTATTTCGTTTTGTGGATCCCCGGCAGAAGACCAAAGGAGCTAATCCCGAGGACAAGAAGGATAAATGATGAGGGTTAATTTAACAATTGGGATACCGGAATGGATGGACAGGGTTTTCGCGTGGCCAGCGGTGATGTACCGGAAATGGAAATACGGGTACACGTATCGCAGGATAGTGCTGACGGAAGGGAAATACACGCTTGTTGACGAGGCGGATTACTATCGGCTGAATAATTTTTATTGGATCGCAAAACCGAACGGCAAATCTTTTACGGCCATCCGGTTTATGGGTAATTACTGGAGTGGCTCGAAAATCATATATTTGCACAGGGAAATTATGACCCCCCCTGCGGGCCTGTTAGTTGACCATAAAAATGGAGATGCCCTCGATAATCGCAGGGACAACCTCCGCCTGGCGACATACGCTCAGAACGCCTACAACAAAAAAAAGACGCGGACGAAAACCTCTTCGCGATTTATCGGCGTATGTTTCAGCAAGAAAACCGGCAAGTGGACTGCCTATCTCAGGTTCCAGGGTAAAAGAATATGGTTAGGACAATTTGATAACGAAATCGACGCCGCGAAGGCACATGACCGGGCCGCTATTAAATACCACGGCGAGTTCGCGAGATTGAACCTTGCATGAACGCAGAACTGAGAAGTTAGAATTAAAAATTAAGAAGGGAGAACAACTGAAAAAAAAGAGGGGCCCCGCCCACACCCTAAGCAGGTCCCCTCGATGCCCCTTTGCAGGAACACCATGAGGACAATTAAGCACTAAGTCCCAAAAAAGTCAAGATGCTATTTGCATAAAAAAGCAGATATTTGAGCAGGATGCGGACGGCGCAAACGAGAAGGGGCTAAACAGGGGCGGCCTGTTTTGATATAGTATGGCGGTATGAGACGGGTAGAAGACAAGACGGGAAGAAAATTAGTCCTGCTGGCAGGGGCGATAGCCATCGTTGCCGGCTGTTTCGCGGCGTATATGCCGGCGATACAGGGCGGCTTTGTCTGGGACGACGACGATTACGTTACCGCCAACCCCCTTTTGTCTGCCCCCGACGGGCTTTATCGCATCTGGTTTTCAACGGATTCCCCGTCGCAGTATTTTCCGCTTACTTACACAACGTTTCGCCTTGAGTATCAGTTGTGGGGGCTTAACCCGGCGGGCTATCATACGGTAAACGTGGCAATTCACTGTATTAACGCCCTGCTGCTGTGGCTGGTTTTGAGACGCCTGTCCATACCATGGGCGTGGTTCGCCGCAGCGGTCTTTGCGCTGCATCCGGTGAACGTCGAATCGGTGGCGTGGATAACCGAGCGAAAAAATGCTTTGATGCTGTTCTTTTCGTTGTTGTCGGTTTTGTGCTGGGTAGAATTTGTCTTCGGCGGCAAACCGGGGCGCAAGGCGATTTTGCTGTATGCGGCGTCGCTGCTGTTTTGTGCCTTGGCGCTTTTCAGCAAGGCGACGGCGTGCACACTGCCCGCTGCGCTTGTTTTGATATTGTGGCTAAAGCGCTCGCCCGTTACCGTAAAACGCTGGCTGCAAATTGTGCCTTATATCGCTATGGCGATTGGTATAGGGCTTTTGGTAATGTGGTGGGAAAGGCATCACCAAGGTATGGGAGTTGTTAATCTTGGTTTAAGCAGCACGGAAAAAACGCTTATCGCGGGCAGGGCCTTATGGTTTTACCTGTGGAAACTGTTCTGGCCCGTGAATCTTGCGTTCAGCTATCCGCGGTGGAACATTGACGCACACTCGGTATGGCAATACGGCTGGCCTGTAAGTTTCGTTATAGCGATTGTATGCGCGTGGCTGCTGCGAAGCCGTATTGGCCGGGGGCCTGCAACTACCTTACTGTTTTTCCCGGCGATGCTGTTTCCGATGCTCGGGTTTTTCCCCCTTTACACGTTTGTTTATACGTTTGTCGCGGACCACTATCAATATATGGCGTGTATCGGGCCTATCGCGCTTGTCGCGGCGGGCGGGGCGGCGCTTTTCGGCAGCTCCGGGAAAAACGCCAGATTCGTAATCGCCTCGGCGGCGGGCGTTTTACTGCTGACGCTGGGAATATTGACCTGGCGGCAATGCGAGGCATACACCAGCAGAGACACGCTGTGGATTGATACGCTGAAGAAAAACCCTGATTCGTGGCTTGCGCACGGGGAATTATCAAGCTCGTTGTACAGACAGGGAAAATTCGATGAGGCGTTACCTCACCTCGACCGGCTGCTTGAACTTGCGCAGTATGTAAAAAAGATTCACCCGAGGGCTTATTCGGACGCTTATTACTGCAAAGGGTTGATATTCACGGCGAAGAACAGGCCCCAGGACGCGGCCGAACAATACACCAAATCGCTTGAAGTCGATGATAATTCCGCGCTGGTGCATTACCTGCTCGCCAACATACTTGTTAAACAGGGCAAAGTTGAAGAGGCAACGGTGCATTATCGGCAAGGCCTTAAGATAGCCAGGGCCAAGGGTGCCAAAAATCTGGCGGAGGATATCCGCCGACAACTGGAAACGATTGAAAAACAGAAAGCAGACACCAGACCTGAGACACAAGACCACAGGCAATAGGCAGAAGGCATATCCAATAAAATACTTGAACTGATGAATAGACAGGGGCATAATAGCGGCTACATAAAAAAGGTGAAAATATAATTAACCGTCTAAACGAGTGTGCGTATGGATTTTGAATTTGAAGACAAACAGGAATCCAGAGACAGGAGAAACCAAATGGATCAGGAACAGTCAAGGATGGGCAATCTGGTCGACACGACAGATTGTCTCGAAGCGGTAAGTGCGATAAAATTCTGGAAGAACTTTCTGTTTTTAATCATTCTGCTGAGTCTGCTTCTTGTGCAGGGTTCGTTCTGGGTTATGAATCTGCACTTAGTCAAGGGCGACAATGTGGTGCTTGGCCCCGCTATTGGCAGTTTGGCGGCAGAGGCACCGACGGCGGAGGATAAAATCAAAGAGGCCGCCAGAGAAATCACGATGGACAGCAATGCTGCTGCTGCCGTTGCTGAGCCGAATACCAGGCAATCACTGCAGATGGGTGCGGAGCCGAACCAGCCAGCACCGGTGGAGCTGACGATTGCGCTGCGGTTGCGGGTAAAACACATAGCGGCTGTCGTGAGGTTCCTGGACTTTATCCTCATACCCTGTTCGCTGCTTTATTGCCTGACAATGCTATTCGCGATGAAGGTGTCGCTGATTGGGCGGCTGGGCGGAATCAATCACATCGCGAGAGCGTTCTTTTTGTCGCTATCGTTCGTCGTATTGCTGCTGCCGTGGCAATTACTGTTTGCGCCGGTGTTCGCGGGCGCGATGTTCACGCCAACGGAGATGATAGCAGCGTGCCAGGCACAAAAAACCAACATTGCATACGTATCTATGATTTTGCGATTCAGCGTTTACTGGGTGCTGGTAGCGCTACTGCTGCTGGCGGCGCAGATGCGAAGTATGCGATGGGCCAAGGCGACGCTGCGACGGCTTGACGTAATGTGAAATAACCCCCGAATAAATTCGGGGGCTAAATTTTTGATTTATGGCAAGTCCGTTATTCGTCAAGAGAAAGAAGACCAAGAAGGAACGCAATGCCATTCTCGACTGGCTGGGGTATGCGGGTCTGCGAATATTAGTCGGCATACTGCAACTATCCAGCGTTGAAACAAACCTGAGATTCGCCCGATTCCTTGGTCGGCAGTTGTGGAAGCACTACGCCAGAGGAAGACAACGGGCACTTGAGAATCTTCGCGCGAGCTATCCTGATAAGAGCGAGCAATGGTATGAGGAGACGGGACGGAAGAGTTGTGAGCAATTAGTAATGCTGGCGGTGGACGTGATTTTTACGCCACGACTTGTGAAGAAAGACAACTGGCGGCAGTATTCGCGATTCAAAAACACCGAGCGTGCCAAGTGGCTGAGCAAAGAGGGGAAGGGGCTGATTTTGGTCGGGGCACATTACGGCAACTTCGAAATCCTCGGGTATATGATGGGTCTTTTCGGATTCAATGTTTACAGCATCGCAAGGCCACTGGATAACCCGTATATAAGCAAATACCTGTATGGGGTGCGCGAACGGGCGGGACAAAAAATAATCGATAAGAAAGGCGCGGCGGAGCTTTTTGGCAAAGTAGCGTCATCGGGGGCGACGATCGGTTTTATCGCGGACCAGGACGCGGGCGATAAAGGAATCTTCGTTGACTTTTTCGGGAGAAAGGCGAGCACCTATAAAAGCATAGGGTTGCTTGCGCTGACGGAAAATCTGCCGATAGTCGTCGGATATGCCAGGAGGATAGACGACCGATTTTTCTTTGAGATAGAAGTTACGCGGATAATAATGCCTGAGGAATGGGCGAATAAGAAAGACCCGTTGCTTTGGGTTACAGCCGAATACACAAAGGCGATTGAGACGTTTGTCCGTGAAGACCCGAGTCAATACTGGTGGCTGCACAGAAGGTGGAAACACAGGCCGAAAGACGAAAAGACGGATAAATGTCCAATATCCAATGTCCAATAACCAATATCGAATGATGAAGTAAATCACACCTACGGCGAATTGGGAGGAAGTGAAAAGTTAAAAATCAAAAGGGAGAAAACGGCTGTCCCCGGTTATTACCTTGAGAAATGAGAATGGTGACCACAGATTTCCCTGCGGATTGCTGCCTTATTTCGACAACAATACTTTCTCATAAAGTTTTTGTTCTTGAGAATTGACGAGAAACTCACCAAATCCATTGGAATTTAATAATTGCATTAGATCGCATCGATATAGTGCTGGTATTTGAAAAAATAGATTGCCCCATCCTTTTCTTTTATGAAATTCATATTCCCCTTTGCGCATCTTATTTCCATGCATATAAGCATTTCTTGTGCGATATAATCGGTCATATATCTGGACTGGAAGAGTAGCCTTATGACCCTTATGAGAGCCAACTGCCGCGTATTTCTTGAGACGTAGTTTCTTATCCATCCAAGGTACTGCCTTAATCATCGCACTGACATCAGTAAAGTGCACACCTGCATCGTTATACGGATTGGCTAAAACCTCAAACGCGGAAACCCACATACTCATCTGAACTCCAAAATCAGGTTGACCTCCTAAAATTAAAAATGGATTTCTCAATGCATAGTATGCCATTTCCATAGACCGGATCACTTTGGTCTTGAATTCTTTTTTGTTAAGCGTGCGATAATTATTTTCGACTACATCAAGTAAGGCAAGCATAAGTTTGTCATCAAACGCCGGTATAATATGTTCGGGATGGATTACCGAAGGTGTGGACTGGCCAATAAAATCATCAACTTTGCAACAAATGGAATTTTCGAATGGTGTCCGTGCAATAAGGTCTGTTCCATCGCTTGAAACGCTTACCGGATTAAAATCAAATAGGTCTGTGCAATAAAATCCTGTAGTTTGGTTGTTATTAAGACATGAACACACTCTTGAACCTATAACTCCGGCAATTGCTACGGCATTTCTAAAGGCACACAGTTGAGATGGTTCCACCTTCGGTAAACTTTCATCGCGTGCAACTATAGATGGATTCAATTTTTCACCAAATATCGTTTTAAATGAATCCAGATATTGCTTCAATACAGGGTTTTGCGCTTTCAAATCTTGATATCGTTTATCTCTACTCCCAAGAAGTATTAAGTCCTTGATTGATACATAATTTAGGAAGTCCACCGAAGGAATAGTCATTACATATTTTAATTTTACTGAATTTTTCTTTGCCATCATTATTCCATCTTTTTCTTATAATCATCACACCGAGTCCGAACAATAAAAGTTCAGCGGGTTCATAGGCGCTTATTGATAAATATCGTTGAACAATCCATTTGCCAATTTGGTATCCAATGTTTTTAAGATTTTGTATTCTTCGAGGGCTGAACCTTTGTCGCCAATTGCTAAATAAGCAGCGCCAAGACAAAAGTGTGCCGAGGCATCATCCGGCTTGATTCTGGTGGCCTGCTTATAAGCTTCTAACGATTCTTGGTGATGACCAAGTTTGTCGTAGACAGCAGCAAGTCTATAGTAAAGGTATTGGTCTGGTTCGATTATTATGGCCTGTTTATAGGCTTCTATAGCCTCCTGGTAGCGGCCAAGTTTGCCATAGGCAATGCCAAGACCACAGTGTACATCGGCAACATCCGGCTCAATTCTGAGGGCCTGCTTATAGGCTTCTATAGCTTCCTGATGGCGGCCAAGTTCGCGGTAGGCAGTGCCAAGATTATAGTGAGCTTTAGCGTAATCAGGCCTGATACGGATAGCTTCTTTGAATGATTCTATTGCCTTTTCGTTATCCCCTAAATCTCTATAGCTAAATCCAAGATTAAAATGCGCCTCGGCGCAATTAGGTTTCAGTCGGACGGATTCTTTATAGCATTCTATTGCCTTAGCATAATCGCCAGCTAAATAAAAGGCGCGGCCTGGATTCGTAGCCCCGACATACCATAAAGAACCGTATAATGAAGCAGGGAACCATAATAGATTGAGTGGGAACATCATGCTAGCTAAACCAATCACGAATGATGCGGGTAACATCCATAATAAATGGAACGGCGACAAAGACAGAACTGGTATGATAATTACTGAAACCGCAAGAAGTAACGCATGGAGTTCAAATGTATGTTCTGTAGCCTGCTCATTCTTGGCCTTCTGACGTATGATGAAGCCCCAAGCAATAGCATATAGTACACCAATCGCCCAAAGGATGATACCGATAATCTGCATAGCCGTTATTCTCCTTCTTTCTTTGCCTTTTGCCCCACCCTGCAAAGGCGATTTTAATTATACTCTTTTGCCGGGAGTAGTAAAAGCGGAAAGGGCCCTTCGAACAAGCTGCATTTCTGCATACGTTGTGCAAGCTCTTCTTTTTTTTGTTCTGTAATTCCAAAGTTAATCATAGGTCGTTAGCGTCCCAGCCCCCCGCACCGAGGCCGAGAAGTAGAAGCGTGGCTGATTGGAAATACCTACTTATAAATCAAGTTAAACAATTTATTTGCCTGTTTGGTATCCAGGGTTTTTAAGATTTTATATTCTTCGAGAGCCGAACCCTTGTCGCCAGCTAAAAAATAGGTAACGCCAAGATTATAGTGCGCCTCGGCATCATTCGGCTTGATTCTTATGGTCTGCTTATAGGATTCTAACGCATCCTGATAGCGGCCAAGTTTGCCGTAGGCAAGGCCAAGATTATAGTGCGCCTCGGCATCATTCGGCTTGATTCTTATGGCCTGTTTATACGATTCTATCGCATCCTGAGAGCGGCCAAGTTGGCCGTAGACAACGCCAAGATTATTGTGTGCCTCGGCATAATCTGGATTGATTCTGATGGCCTGCTTAAAGGATTCTGCTGCATCCTTATAGCGGCCAAGTTTGACGGAGGCAGCACCAAGATTACAGTGTGCCTCCGCTAAATCCGGTTTGATTCTGATGGCCTGTTTATACGATTCTATCGCATCCTGAGAGCGGCCAAGTTCGCCATAGGCGTTGCCAAGATTAGAGTGTGCCTCGGCGTAATCCGGCTTGATTTTAATGGCCTGCTTATAGGATTCTATTGCATCCTGATAACGACCAAGTTCGCCGTAGGTAAAGCCAAGACCATAGTGTGCCTCGGCATAATCCGGCTTGATTCTTATGGCCTGCGTATAGGATTGTATCTTATCCTGGTAGCGGCCAAGATTGCCGTAGGTATTGCCAAGATTATAGTGCGCCATGGCGAAATCCGGTTTGATTCTGATGGCCTGCTTATTGGATTCTATCGCCTCCTGATAGCGGCCAAGTTTGTGGTAGGCAAGGCCAAGATTATAGTGAGCCTCGGCATCATCCGGCTTGATTCTAATGGCCTGCTTATCGGATTCTATCGCATCCTGAAAGCGGCCAAGTTTGTCGTAGGCAACGCCGAGATTAGAGTGTGCCGAGGTATAATCCGGCTTGATTCTTATGGCCTGCTTATAGGATTCTATCGCATCCTGCCAGCGGCTAAGATCGCCGTATTCAACGCCAAGATTATAGTGTGCCTTGGCATCATCCGGCTTGATTCTGAGGGCCTGAGTGTAGGATTCTATCGCATCCTGATAGCGGCCAAGATTGCTGTAACAATAACCAAGCTGGAACCATACATCGGCATCTTGCGGATTCTTTTCTTTCGCCTTTTGAAAAAAGGTAAGTGCGGCAACGTAGTTTTTCTGCCCCAGTTCCTTTAAGCCATTCTGGTAAAGTAATTGAGCATCGTTTGAATCAGCGGTCATCTTGATATTCCTTACCGGACGAAGTTTTAATTGTGGCGCGATAAGCACCTTCGAGAACGTGGTGGTTTGTAACGATATGGCCTTTATTGTTTACAAAAAAACCGCTGCCCTGCCCCAATGGCTTGTTGTCCTTGTCGAAGGTTTGAATCAAAACCACTGCGGGCTTTGTTTTTTTAACGAGTTCGACAAGTTTCTCATCTGCTTTTGCAGAAAAAGGAAAAGCCAGTAATATGCAGGAGAAAAGAAAGAATTGTCTGCCGGCCATAATAGGAATCTCCCATTTAATACCTTAAAGGAACCATTTCACTCGCTGGTATTATCCTCAGAATTGTCGAGAAAGGCAAGGAGAATTGCGGCAGGAAAAAGACCGCTTAATCCGTTTAAGTTTCGATTCTACGCAGTATCCCTTTCGGGAGGCGGGGTAAACCCCGCCCTACAAAAATTATTGTTAAAACACGGCCAGTCCACAGGACGCCTTGCGGCGGATGGCCGTGCTACTATTCCAATGGTTGTCTGCCCTTCGACTTGGTTCGACTTCGCTCACCACAGGTCGCTCAGGGCAAGATTTGTGGTTTTATTCTAATGGCTGACGGGCAGTGATGGCGTCGGAGAGCATACGGGAGTTGGCGTATTCGAGGGTAGAACCGGTGGCGATGCCACGGGCGAGGCGGGTGATTTTGACGCCTGTGCCTTTTAGGAGCGAACTGATATAAAGCGATGTGCCGTCGCCGACCATATTGGGATTGGTCGCCATAATAATTTCTTCTATGCCCCCTGCTTTGACGCGCTCGATGAGTTTGTCGATAGTGAGGTCAGCCGGCTCAATGCCGTCGAGAGGTGCGATGTGGCCACCGAGGACGTGGTAGACCCATCTGCACTGGCCTGTTTTTTCGAGGACGATGACGTCTTTGGGCTGTTCGACGACGCATATCAGGCTTTTATCGCGGCGGGTATCGGCGCAGATGGGGCAGGTATCGGTTTCGGCGAAGTTGAAACAAGTTTTGCACTGTTTGATTTTGGTTTTGACGTCGCTAATGGCCTGGGCGAGGGCAAGGGCATCGGCGGGTTTGGATTTGAGGATATGAAAGGCCAGCCGTTCGGCGGTCTTGGTGCCAATGCCCGGAAGGCGAGCCAGCTCCTCAATCAGTTTATTAACGGTTTCAGTATAGCCAATCGTCATATCATTAAAGCAAATATCAAAAAGTAAAAAGTAAAAATATCACTGTTATCATAGCCGGTGTTTTGTAAAAAAGCAAACTACCTGCACCTGCACGCCGCAACAATGATGAGGGTTCAAAAGAATGTTGCCGCTAATTTGTAAGTTACGGCTGCAATCAGAGCGGAGGCGGGAATGGTTAATACCCATGCCCAGAGTATCTTGCCGACCACGCCCCAGTGGACGGCGCTTAGCCGCCGGAGCGACCCCACTCCCATAATCGCCCCGGTGATAGTGTGGGTGGTGCTAACCGGAATGCCGAAGGCGGTTGAAATCAGCAATGCCGAGGCGGCGCTGGATTCGGCGCAAAAGCCATCTACCGGTTTAAGTTTTGCCACTTTCTGCCCCATTGTTTTGACAATCCGCCAGCCGCCGAGCATCGTGCCCAGAGCAATAGCGGCATAGCAGGCGAGCACTACGACTAAAGGAATATGAAATGTCTTGCCCAGGAGGCCGGCGCTAAAAAGCAAACTGGCGATAATGCCCATGGTTTTTTGCGCATCGTTGCCGCCGTGGCCGATGCTGTAGAGTGCGGCCGATAAAAGCTGACCTTTTCGGAAAAAATGGTCAACCTTCTGAGGTGAGGATTTTCGGCAGGCCCAGTAAACGATGTTGCCGAGCAACCATCCTAATAAAAGCCCCGCTATCGGCGATATGAATATGAATGCAACCGTTTTGATAATTCCCGACCAGACCAGAGCTTGTTGTCCCGTCTTGACCAGCGCTGCCCCTATCAGCCCGCCGATAAGGGCATGGGAGGAGCTGGTCGGCAGTCCTAAATACCAGGTAATGACGTTCCAACTGCAGGCACCGGCAAGCGTCCCGAAAATAATCCTCTGGTCCACAATCGCGATATCGATGATACCTTTGCCCATAGTATTGGCAACATGGAGGCCAAGAAACAGAAAGGCGATAAAGTTAAAAAATGCCGCCCAAAGCACAGCGTATTTCGGCTTCAGAACGCGAGTTGAGACAATGGTGGCAATAGAATTGGCCGAGTCGTGAAAGCCGTTTAGAAAATCAAAGACAAGCGCCAGAAGGATTAGAAATAAAATGCTCAGCGTCATAGTCAGGCCTGTTTGACCATAATAGAATCAACAACATGGGCTACATCTTCGCAAACGTCCAGCACGGTTTCTGCGTCCTGATAAATATCTTTCCATTTTATCACCGCAATCGGGTCCTTCACGGTCGCGAAAAGCTCCATCAGCATCTCGTCTCGCATTGAGTCACCGACATTTTCCAAACGGTTGACCTCCACGCAGGCGTCGTAAACCACCTTGACGTTTTTGATGTCCCGCAATCCCCCGATGGCCCGCGCCACGGCCTGCACCGACTGCTCAATCACAACGGCGAATTCCTGTAAGTTCTTGTCCACGCCGGTGATATTATAAATTCTCATCCGGTTCACAATGGTATCTATCATATCGACGATGTCATCAATTTCCATCGTAAGAGCATGGATGTCTTCCCTGTCAATCGGCGTGATGAACGTCTTGTTTAACTGTTCGATAATCGTGTGCGCCACGTCGTCCGCCTGGTGCTCAATCGCCGACATTTTGCTCAGTGTATCCTCATTCACACGGCCCTGGGACACCACTTCCTTGAAGAAACGAGCCGCATCCACAGCGTAACTTATCTGCTTTTCAAACAACTTAAAAAAGTTGAAATCTCTTGGGAAAAACTTAGAAAACATTCACATCTCCTTTAGCAACAAAATTGCACCCCATTATGTGGATTGATACATTTCCCATATTAAATGTTCTGCGACACAACCGAACCTTTCAGTTCTAAAGTGATATTGCAATTTTCCGGGGAATTGTAACCAATCGAACATTGTTACGCAACATTTTTGAAGCATTTTGGCCCTGCCTGGGGTTAGGCGTCTTCGATATTCGTGACGGTGGCGTCGAGGCCCATAAGGACGGTTTTGACGGCGGGGTCGTTGATTATTTCGTTTTGTCTCTGGCTTTTCATTTTGGTTTTGTCCGGGGCCGGCGGACCATTAGCCGTTGCAGCGGCAAGCCGAAGCTCGATGGTAATGGGGACGCCAAGCTTTTGGGTCAGGGCTGATTTTATCTGTTCGAGCCGGCCATTACTCTGGCACATCTGTTTTTGAACAGCGGAAGAGGCGGCAAACTCAAGCGTCAAGGTGTTGTTTTCAAGCCGAACCGGCTCGGCAGAACTGAGCAATCCCGCGGTGCCGGGGCCAAGAGTTTTAATAATATCCTGCCAATGGCTTTTTATCGACTCAATTTCGCTAATCAGAGGCAATCGCCCCTGTCCCGGAGGGGCCGGGGGTGCGGGCGGGGCTGTGTGATGTTCAGTGGTTACTTTTTTTTTATCCTGCGGGGGATTTGATTGTCCAAGCAATGAGTCAACGTTGATGAAATGCTCGCTCATCGCAAGACGGAGAATTGTCGCTTCCAGAAGAGGCCTGGCGGATTCGCTGTTTTTCATTGACCATCGCAATTTTTCGAGGGTCGTAATACTATAGACCAGCCCGGCTATATCAAATTTTTCCGCCAACTGCTCGGCACGCTTTCTCTGCTGTTCGGTGAGAATCACAAGCTCGCTTTTGGCTCCTGCAGCCTTAACGACCATCAGGTCCCGCATATAATCGACGAGGGCATCGGCAATCTGGACTTCGGTAAGGCCTGCGCTGGTCAACTCCCCTGCCGCAGCAAGGGCGTCTGACGCGTTTGAGTCGCCTATCGCGGCAACAAGGCCGCAGACCTTTTCGCTGTTTGGGCAGCCAAGATATTCCTCAAGTAAATTCGCGGTAAGCGGCTGAACGCCCGTGCTGATGAGACGGTCCAGCAAACTCAGGGCATCTCGCATCGAGCCATTGGCAAGCTTGGCAAGGGTAAGGACAAGGTCTTCCTCGAATTTGATTTTCTCCTGGTCGAGGACGGATTTGAGCTGCTTACTGATAAAGGCAGGCGATATATTTCTGAAATCAAACCGCTGGCATCGGGATTGAATCGTCGCCAATACCTTTTGCGGCTCGGTTGTGGCGAAGATGAATTTGACGTGGCTGGGCGGCTCTTCAAGGATTTTAAGAAGGGCATTGAAAGCAGATACGCTAAGCATATGCACTTCGTCGATGATGTAGATTTTGAACCGTGACCGTGCAGGCCGATAAATGGCGTTTTCACGAAGCTCTCTTACGTCTTCCACGCTGTTGTTGGATGCACCATCGATTTCAATTACATCGATGTCCTCACCAGTGTTAATTCCCGCACAGGCGTCACACTTGCAGCATGGTTCAGCGGTTGGGCCATCGGCCTTGAGGCAGTTCAGGGATTTCGCGAGGATTCGGGCCATCGTGGTCTTGCCGACGCCTCGGGTTCCGGTAAAAAGGTAGGCGTGGGCGACGTGATTGGTTTTTATGGCGTTTTTGAGGGTCTGCGCAATCGGCTCCTGGCCGACAACGTCATCGAAGGTCTGCGAACGGTATTTACGTGC
>PLLM01000061.1:0-4258 GCA_003141275.1 Phycisphaerales bacterium | reverse complement strand
AAAATTTCCATAATTTTCGCTTGAACAATTTGTGCCGAAAAGCTAATAGGATATAATGAGTTGAAACAATAAAACCGGATATGGGAGACAGGTATGAAAGTTCGAATAGAAGACACCTGCACGGCCTGCGGGCTGTGCTGCGACACCTGCCCGGAAGTTTTTGAAATGGGGGCGGATACAGCGCAGGTACAGGTCGAAGAGGTTCCGGCGGCATACGAAGACGCTGTTCAGCAGGCAGCGGATGAATGCCCCGTAGAGGCGATAGTCGTCGAATAAATTACTCCGACAGCTCTTTGCTTCTGTTGCGGGCCGCGGTCAGGGCGTCGGCAATCAATTGAGGGAAATTCTTTGTCGCAAAGACCTTCAGGGCCGCCTCGGTGGTTCCGCCCGGGCTTGTTACCTTTCGGCGAAGCTCACTGGGGCTTTCGCTGAATTTGTCCCGCTCGGCGGCGAGCAACGCTGCGCCTCTGGCGGTCTGAAGCACGAGGATTTTAGAGATTTCGGGAGGCAGCCCCATCTCATTGGCAATCCTAATCATTTCTTCCATCAGGAGGAAAAAATAGGCGGGTCCTGAACCGCTGACCGCCGTTACGGCGTCAATCAAATCCTCGTTATCGACAATGACGGCCTTGCCGACGGATGAGAATATTTTCATTGCCCTGTCCATCATAGGCCTTGCCCTGTCGTTGGCGAACATCGCAGTTGCCCCTTCACCAATCAGGGCCGGGGTATTGGGCATAACGCGGATTATGGGCTTATCGCCGAGTGCCGTGGCGATTTCGGCAATTTTTACGCCCGCCGCTATGGAAATAGTAAGCGTGCTGTACTTTACGGTTGATTCTATCGCGAACAGGACATTGGCCATATTCTGGGGCTTGACGCTGAGTATCAGAACATCGACCTGCCCGGCCAGGGCAGTGCTGTTAGTAACCACCTGGACGTGGTATTGCCTCGTCAGATACTCCAGCCGGTCAGACCGGATATCGTTGACAAAAATGTACTTCGGCTTGCATACATTGGCGCTGATTATGCCCTTTATCAGGGCCTCCGCCATATTACCCGCGCCGATAAAACCAATTGTGTCCATAATTCCTCCTTGCTGTAACCAAGGCCTGAATTATAATCTCTCATATATTTTCAAACGTATAATATAAACACGTTTGCGGAGAAAAACAATGCAAAAGCTGGTAAGTTTTGAGAAAGCCGTAAAAACCAAATACCCCGAGCAGGTCGTCATTGTAATAGCAAAGAACAAGGCAGGCAAAGCCAATCCCGTTACGCTGGGCTGGACGATGATTGCCTCGTATGACCCGCCGATGATGGCTGTCGGCGTCTATAAGGGCCATTACAGCGTCAGATGTATCCGCCATTCGAAGTGCTTTACGATAGTTTACCCATCTTCCGATATGGCCAAGGCCGCCCTTTTCTTCGGCTCGCACTCCGGCCGGGATACCGATAAACTAAAGGAATTCCGAACTAAAACCGCCCCCGCGAAAAAAATTAAATCAGTCCTGCTCGCCGACGCCGTAGCCAATTTCGAATGCCGCCTAGTAAAACAGATTGCCACTGGCGACCACATCACCTTTTTCGGCGAGATTGTTTGCTCACATATAAATAAAAAAACAAAGAAACGCTTATATTCCTTAGGCAAAGGACATAAACTCGGCGCAGCGTGATTTTCAATTCTTAATTCGCAATTCTGAATTCTAAATTCGTCCTATGCCCTGCGCTTTCTCAAAGCCAATCCTCCCAGTCCCAGAAGCAAAAGCGTCCCTATCCCGAGGCCGAGAAGCAAAAGCGTCCCCCGTTTGGGAACCCGTGTAGCAATAAATGTCGGACCGGACAAGCCGGAGGCGAAGAGTGTCCCGTTTCCGCTCGCATCGAATTTCTTAATTGTCCCACTCCCCGACTCGGTTGCGTACAGATAGCCACTACTGTCAAATGCAAGCCCCACAGGCTTGTTCAATCCATGGGCAAAGGTTGACCTGTTTCCGCTCGAATCGAACTTCTCAATAGTGCCTCCATAATATGTGGCCACATAGAGATTGCCGCTGTTGTTAAACGCAAGACCTATAGGTTGGACCAACCCTGAAGCCCAAATAGACCCCTTTCCGCTCGAATCGATTTTCTCAATCGTCCCACTACTGTACATGCTCACATAAAGATTGCCCTTACAGTCAAATGCAAGGGCCTGAGGGGTATTCAAGTCGGAAACAAAGGTGTACCGCTTCCCACTCGAATCGAATTTTTCAATTATCCCGTTCCAATAATTGGCCGCATAGAGATTACCACTGCTGTCAAACGCAAGACCGGACGGACCGTTCAACCCCGACGCAAAGGTTGACCGGTTCCCATTCGAATCGAATTTTTCGATCGTTCCACTGGGGAAACACGACACGTAGATGTTATCGGCGTATGCAATTGTGCTGGCCAGCGCAATCAGAGAAAACACCGTTATGCAAATATGCTGATGTTTTGTTTTCATTTTCTTCCCCTTAAAAAACGTCAGCTTTTTCGCACCAAGTTTTAAGGAACTTTCTGGAGAGGAAAAGTTAAGGAAAGAACCCTTCTCATCCTCCCCTTCACTCATTCATAAAAGCAATTTAAGCATACGGTCTGTGCAATGTCAATAGAAAGAGACCTATAAAATGCCGTTTATTGAAGTATCCCCGCAGAAAACTGCGTTAAACCTTTATTTTTTTGATTTTTAATTTCTGATTTTTGATTTATGATGTGTTTATGCTTGAAAAGGGACTTGTGCAGATATATACGGGGGACGGCAAGGGCAAGACGACGGCGGCCCTGGGACTTGCGCTGCGCGCGGCGGGCCAGGGCAACAAAGTTCTGATTTATCAATTCCTTAAGCCCCCCTGCTTAAATACCGGCGAACGCGCCGCGTTATCATTGCTTCCTGCCATAAGAATCGAGTCATTGGACATCCAGTGGGATATGGCAAAATCGCCAAAAGACCCGAAGGCAATCTCATCAGCCAAGGCAGCTATTAAAAAGTCATTTGAACGGCTTGCAAGAGCCGGGGCTAACCGTGAATTCGATATCCTGATACTCGACGAGATTGTGTATTGCTTCACCAAAGGCCTGACCAGTATCGAGGAGCTGAAAAAGGTTATTGCGGGAAGAGACCCGCACGTTGAAATTATCCTTACGGGCCGAGGAGCAACATCCGAATTGATTGACCTGGCCGATTTGGTTACTGAAATGAAAAATATCAAGCACCCATTCGATAAAGGAACCACCGCAAGAGAGGGAATTGAGTTTTAATAAGCTATAGGCGTACCTTGTCCTGGAAATATCGGATTTGATTTTTCGGGCGATTCTGCTATAATACTTCCCGGAGTCAAGGGTGATAAATGGCGGTAACTGCAATGAGCAATACGGAGACAAGCGGAATCCTGCTGATAGGCCCGGGGACGGCGGTATTCGGCGCCGCTCCGAGCGGCAGGCCCGCGATTCAGGTCTGCGGCAATATACACGACTGTATTGAAACCGCCCGAAAAACCAGTTTCGCCGCAATCGCCGTGGTAATGAAGGGCACAGCGACCAATTTGCGAGACGGCCTCACCCTGCTTAGGGAAAACACCAGTGCAAAAATCATTCTGCTTTCGCGGATGCATGAAGAGCCGGAGGCGATAAAGCTTGTAGGCAGCAACGGGACCAGTTTGGCTGATGATTATCTTATCTGCCCGGTTAAAACAGAGCGGCTTTATAATGTCGCATGCAAAGGCCCGCTTATGGCTGTGGCTGGAAAAGAAGCGGCCATCTCAGATACGACTCTCCAGGCGAAGATAAGCCGGCTGGAAAAACTGGCTACTGAGGATGATTTGACAGGCCTGAAAAACAGGAGGTATCTGTGGGAATTCGCAAAACAGATAATCGCACGGGCAAAGAAAGACAACGGGCGTGTAACCGTGCTCATATTCGACATAGACGATTTCAAACATTATAACGACGTTTACGGTCACGCTGCGGGCGATGAGGTTCTCAAGCAGGCATCGCTTTTAATGAAGCGATGCTGCCGAAAGCACGACATGGTGGCACGGCTGGGCGGAGATGAGTTCGCGGTGGTGTTCTGGGACGACCCGAAATGTCCGCCGGAGGCGAGACCTCGCCCTGTGGCGGGTCCGCAGCAGGCAACGGGCAGCGAGAGACGCTCGTTCACGATGGACCACCCCGGGGAAGTGATATTCATAGCAAAGCGATTCCGCAGAGAAATTGAAAAGACCGACCTGCGGTTTTTAGG
>PLLM01000063.1:43045-57577 GCA_003141275.1 Phycisphaerales bacterium | reverse complement strand
TCACAACTGCGCATCATTCACGAAGACCAGGACAGAAGCAGTTACGAGATGAAAACAAACAATCGGAAAATACGCGTGCATTTTGTCGTCGGCGCGGACAGCAAATTCCTGCCCGTATCGCTTGCGTCGATTGTCTGCAAATATCTGCGAGAGGTCCTCGTCGAAAACATCAATAATTATTTCCTGGGCTTTAATCCAGCTATAAAGCCGACCGCGGGCTACTGGCAGGACGGCCTGCGTTTCATCGAAGACATTAAAACGCACATACCGAACTTGAATTTCAACGCTAACCAGCTTATAAGGTGCCGGTAAGTTCAGAAGACGATAGAAATATGGAATACAGCCATTTATATTATTGGGGTATTCATCAACTTATAGAAGTAAATAACGAGTCTTATGCCTCATTAGGAATAATAACTCTTTTTGTTCTTGGACTTTTGGCATTCAGAAAGTTTGTCAAAATCCCCAAAGGGTTGGTTATATCATTTTTAATTTCGTACGTACTGCTATTATTTAACCTCTTGTATTACTTTATATGGTCGCATATCTCGGAATCATTCAAATCCATAGGAGTTTTTTGTTTTGCGGTAGTAATATGGCCAAGTTTCATAATTATCTGTTCCGTAGAAGGCCTAACGAACCGACTTTTCGGGGAGGAATGGCTATTTGAATCGGGGCGATGGGTTGTGTTTGACTGGATAGACGGCATTCTGTGCTTATTTTCATTTGTTTTAGATGCATTGGTTATCTTTGCGATAATCAAGTTGTTTTTATATATTAAACACAAGGCGTTTGTTAAAAAACTGCAAACAGAAACATGAAAGGATTTTATTGTGAGCGTAAATAAAATAACCGTAGTCGGTGCAGGTAATGTCGGGGCGACGACAGCACATATCGCGGCCAGCCGCAAACTGGGTGACATCGTTCTTATCGATATCGTAAAAGGACTGGCAGAGGGTAAGGCCCTCGATATGGCAGAGGCAGGCCCGGTGCAGGGTTATAGCTGCAAGATAACCGGAACAACCGACTGGGCAGCCGCACAGGACAGCTCAATCGTCGTAATCACAAGCGGCCTTGCGCGAAAGCCGGGGATGAGCAGGGATGATTTGCTCGCAAAGAACGTCCAGATAGTTAAAGACGTCAGCGAAAAAGTCGCCAAATACTGTCCCCAGGCAATCGTTATCGTAGTATCGAACCCGCTCGACGCGATGGTATATGTCGCGTCAAAGGTTACGGGCTTCGCGAAGAACAGGGTTATGGGAATGGCGGGAGCTTTAGACGTCGCGAGATTCTGTCATTTTATCGCGACGGAATTAAACGTCAGCAGCGAAGACATTCGAGGCATACTGATGGGAGGCCACGGCGACGATATGGTCCCGCTGCCTCGGTTCACAACAGTGGCGAGTGTCCCAATCCCCGAGCTGCTACCCAAAGAGGCAATCGCCCGGCTGATTGAACGCACCAGAAAAGGCGGTATCGAAATCGTTGACCTGCTCGGCTCAAGCGCGTATTACGCACCAGCCGCGGGAGTCGTGAAAATGGCAGAGGCGATTACGACTGACAGCCGGGGAGTGATACCCTGCTGCGCATATTGCCAGAAGGAATACAACATAGGCGGTTACTTTGTCGGCGTCCCCGCGGTGCTCGGCAAAGCAGGCGTCGAAAAAATCGTCGAATTAAATCTCAACGCCGACGAACGCAGGGAATTAGATGTCTCGGTCAGCCACATAAAAGACCTCGTCACCAAAGTTGACAAATTGCTGTAGCTAATATTTTTTATAAATTACTGTTGCAAAGGCGACGATTAGCCGTATAATATAATTAATATGACTAAGAGCTTTACAGTTTGTTTAGTTCCCGCCGGGCTAATCGCCCTCGCTCTTATCCTGCGCCGCCAAGGCGCATAAAAAACGATAGCACCACAATTTGATTTCCTATTTTCAATCTTTAAACAAAGCGGTAGCTTTTCTGCCCGTTTTAGGGCATAATAACCGCTTAACTTCCGACAGTATAAGAGCTTGGAGATATAACGATGCAGAACAAAGTGATTGTATTCGACACGACCTTACGTGACGGAGAACAGGCAGCAGGCACAAGATTAGGCGCAGGCGAAAAACTTGAACTGGCTACCCAGCTTGCCAAGCTCGGCGTTGACGTGATTGAAGCCGGTTTCCCGATTTCGTCGCCGCAGGATTTCGAAGCGGTGAGCTTAATCGCCCAGCAGGTGGTCGGCCCGACTATATGCGGACTTTCCAGGGCGGTTGAAGCCGACATCGACGCCGCGGGCAAAGCCCTGAAAAAAGCCAAAAAGGCCAGGATTCATACGGGCCTTGGAATCAGCGATATTCACATCGTGGGCAAATTCAAGGACGACAAATACGGCAAAACGCTCAAAGACAAAAAGGAAAAGGCGCTTGTTATGGGCGTCAAGGCCGTCAAACGCGCCAAACAATATACCGACGACGTCGAATTTTACTGCGAGGACTCGGGCAGAGCGGAAAAGGAATATCTCTACAGGGTCATCGAGGCGGTAATCGACGCAGGCGCGACCACCGTGAATATCCCCGACACGACCGGCTATTCGATACCTGAGCAGTACGGGCAATTAATCGCGGATATTTTCGCCAGGGTTCCCAACGTGCGGAAAGCGATTATAAGCGTTCACTGCCACGATGATTTGGGAATGGCGGTGGCGAATACCCTTGCCGGGGTTCACAGCGGCGCAAGACAGATTGAATGCACAATCAACGGCGTCGGCGAGCGGGCGGGCAACGCCTCGCTCGAAGAAGCCGTAATGGCGATAAAGACCCGCAGGGACTTTTTCGGGCTGGATACGAAAATCAACACAAAAGAGCTTTACCGGACAAGCAAGATGGCGTCCGAAATGCTCGGAATAGCCGTTCCGCCGAACAAAGCTGTTGTCGGGATTAATGCCTTTGCGCACAGCAGCGGGATTCACGTTGACGGGTTTTTGAAGGACCCGCTGACCTACGAGATAATGAAGCCCGATGATGTCGGCTCGCCGCAGAGCACCGTTGTGCTAACCGCCCGGACCGGAAGGCACGGCCTCAAGCACAGGTTGACTGAGCTTGGGTACAAGGTCTCGGATGACAGGATTGATCAGTTGTATCAGAGGTTCCTCGACATCGCGGACAAGAAAACCGAGGTCTTCGATGAAGACCTCGCGGCGATTGTCAACGACCAGATGAGGACAGTCGAGCCGGTGTTCGAGCTTCAGTACCTGCACGTAACCTGCGGGACGGGAACTTTGCCGACGGCAAGCGTCAAAATAAAGATTAAAGGTAAAGATGCGCCGATGATTGCAGCCGCCTGCGGAGACGGCCCGGTTGACGCCGCTTACGAGGCGATAAAAACAGCTATAGGGCAATCGCCCAAGCTGGACCTGTATTCGATAAAGGCCGTAACGGGCGGCAAAGAGGCCCTCGGCGAAGCTATCGTAAAGGTAATCGACAACGACGGCGTCAGGTTCACGGGCAGAGGCATCTCGACGGACATTATCGAGGCAAGCGCAAAGGCGTATATCGACGCGATTAACAGAATGGTCGGCAAAGCCGGCAAAGAAAAGCCGGGAGTCAAAGCGGAACTTTAAGAAACTCAAAAGGAAAAAGACATAAAGAGAAGAAACTATGGGTATGACTATAACAGAGAAAATTCTCGCAAGGGCGAGTGGAAACAAAACGGTAAAAGCAGGTGATTTAATCAACGCAAAAATTGATGTGGTGATGTGCCACGATATTACGACACCGGCGGCGATATCGATGCTGATTGAAAAGGGAATCGACAAGGTATTCGACAAGAACAAGATTGTCGTAACGCCCGACCATTTTCAGCCGGCAAAGGACATCAAAAGCGCGGAGCTGCATAAACGCCTTGATGAATGGGCGAGACGCCACAAAATCAGATACTATTACAAATTAGGCAGAGCGGGCGTATGCCACGCGTTACTTCCTGAGCAGGGCCATATCAGGCCCGGCGAGGTAATCGTTGGCGGTGATTCGCATACCTGCACCTACGGCGCGTTCGCGGCGTTCAGCACAGGTATCGGCTCAACGGATTTAGCCGCGTCAATCGCCACGGGCGAGCTTTGGTTCAGGGTGCCGGAGTCGATAAAATTCGTTCTTAACGGCAAACTGCCAAAAGGCGTTTACAGCAAAGACGTAATCCTCGCGGTGATAACGAGGATTGGTGTGGATGGTGCGCTTTATAAGGCGATGGAATTCGTCGGACCTGCGTTGAAGGATATGTCAATGGAGGCAAGGATGACCATCACCAATATGGCAATCGAGGCAGGCGCGAAAAACGGCGTCATCGGCTTCGACGCAACGACAAAGAAGTATCTCGCCAGGCATCTTAAAGACAAGAAGGCCTATAAGGTATTCGAATCGGATGCGGACACGGAATACTCATCGGTCGAGGAATTTGACTGCTCGAAGTTAGAGCCGATGGTCGCTATGCCGCATCTGCCGAGCAACGCCAAACCGATTAGCCAGTGCAAAGGTATGGCTATGGACCAGGCGTATATCGGAAGCTGCACTAACGGGCGAATCGAAGACCTCAGGATTGTGGCAAAGATTTTCAAAGGCAAAGAGGTGAAGATTCGCACGATAATTGTGCCCGCGACGCCGACAATCTGGAAACAGGCGGACGACGAAGGTTTATTCGATGTCTTCTATAAAGCCGGCTGCGTAATCTCCGCGCCGACCTGCGGAGCTTGTCTGGGCGGCTTTATGGGAATCCTCGCCGCCGGCGAGAAATGTATCAGTACGACCAATCGCAATTTCGTTGGCAGAATGGGAAGTCCCAAAAGCGAAGTATATCTCGCAAGCCCGGCAACAGCGGCAGCAAGCGCGATTGAGGGCAAATTGGTTGACCCGAGAAAGTATATTTAACCACAGATTTCACAGATTACTCTGATTAAGAGTTTAAAGGAAAAAACTATGGCTAAGGCGCATGTATATAAAAGAAACCACATAAACACGGATGAGATAATTCCGGCGAGGTATTTGAATACGGATAACGAGCAGGAACTGGCGAAGCACTGTATGGAAGATTTAGACGCCGGGTTCGTAAAGAATTTAAGCAAGGGCGACGTGATTGTCGCGGGCGATGACTTCGGCTGCGGCTCATCGAGAGAGCACGCCGTCTGGGCGATTCGCGGCGCGGGCGTGGCGACGGTGATTGCCGGGACCTTTGCGCGGATATTCTACCGCAACGCGATTGACTGCGGGTTTTATCTCATCGAAAGTAAAGACGCGGTCGAGCGAATTAACGGCGGCGACGAAGTGCAAATCGATTACGATAAAGGTATAATCGAGGACAAGACCACCGGCCAACGGATTGAGTTTCGGCCCCTGCCGGACTTTGCGCTGGAAATAATCAGGGATGGCGGACTGCTGGAACATATTAAGAAAAGTAAATAACCAACAACAAATTGAAATATAAGGAGACAAGACGTGGCGAAGAGTGTTAAGAGTTACAAGATTGCCGTGATAGGCGGCGATGGCACCGGGCCGGAAGTGATAGCGGAAGCGGTAAAGGTCATCAATACGGCTGCGGCGAAATTCGGCTTTAAGCTGGATATGACGCCTTTCGATTTCGGCGGCGAGAGATACAAAAAAACAGGCGAGACGCTGCCTGATAGCGCGATAGCTGAACTGCGCAAATTCGATTCGATACTGCTGGGTGCGATTGGTCACCCAGACGTTAAGCCGGGGATTTTGGAAAAGGGCATCTTATTAAAATTACGGTTCGAACTTGACCAGTATATCAATCTGCGTCCTGTTCGGCTGTATCCCGGCGTTGAGACACCTATAAAGGGCAAAGGCCCTGAGCAGATTGATTTTGTCGTCGTGCGCGAAAACTCAGGCGACGCATACACAGGCACGGGCGGCATTACGATGAAAGGAACGCCCCACGAGGTCGCTGTGCAGTCGTCGGTCTATTCTCGCTTCCAGGTCGATAGGTGCCTCAAATATGCGTTTGAGTACGCAAAGAAAAACGGCAAAAAAGCCAGAGGTAAAGGCGATAACAATACCTTAGCGCTTTGCGGCAAGACGAACGTCCTGACCTTCATTTATGATTTGTGGGAAAGGGCATTCCACGAAATGGGTCAAAAGGAATATCCGAATATCAAGCGCGAGTATTATCACGTTGACGCAACCTGTATGTGGTTCGTGAAAAATCCGGAATGGTTCGACGTGATTGTTACAGGCAACCTGTTCGGCGACATCATCACAGACCTCGGCGCGATGATTCAGGGCGGTATGGGAATCGCCGCTGGCGGCAACATCAATCCCGAAGGCGTCAGTATGTTCGAGCCGATAGGCGGAAGCGCACCGAAATACACGGGCAAAGCCGTCATCAACCCGTTGGCCGCGATTTGCGCGGGCGGGATGATGCTTGAGACACTTGGCGAGCAAAAAGCCGCGGCAGCTATCGAAGACGCGGTGAAATTCATCACAGCCAATAAGATGAAATCGATGGCCGCAGGCAAAATGGGATACAATACACAACAGGTCGGCGACCTGGTCGCAACACAACTTGGATAACAAAAAAAGATTATCGCCCTGCCCCTGCCTAACACACGCAGGGGCAGGGATGATAACTGTCGAATTGCACTTCGGTTAAACAAATCTTATAATCGGCCTTCAACATTACATAATTTGTTCCGAAAAACATAAGCACATTGGAGGCATTATGAACAGCATACGCATAACCGCGATTTTGACAATTATCGCAATTGCTCTTGGACTTACAGCAGGCGGCTGTGAAACAGGAACATCTCACGGCAAGTTAGTTAAGCCCAAGAAAGATTACCCGATTGAGGCAGTGCCGCTGACGGATGTTAGTTTGACGGACAAGTTCTGGAAGCCGAAGATTGAAACAAACCGCAAGGTAACAATACCGCATATTCTCAATATGTGCGAGAAATCGAAACGGATCGACAATTTCGCAGTCGCAGGCGGCTTGAAAGAAGGCGAGTTCTGTGGCCAGTATCCCTTCGATGATTCAGATGTCTATAAAAGTATCGAGGCGGCATCTTATTCGCTAAGCGCATATTCCGACCCGAACCTCGAAAAATATCTCGATGAAATTATCGCCAAAATCGCCGCCGCACAGGAAAAAGACGGCTATTTATACACAGCTCGAACCACAAATACCAAAAGGTTAGAAAGCTGGTTCGGCAAAGAACGTTGGTCGAAAGAAGACGGAAGTCACGAGCTTTACAACGCGGGGCACCTGTATGAGGCGGCGGCGGCGCATTATCTCGCTACAGGAAAACACAACCTGCTCGACATTGCGATTAAAAACGCTGATATGTTGGACAGGACATTCGGGCCGAACAAGTTGCACAAATGGCCGGGACACCAGGAAGTCGAAATGGGGCTGGTCAAGCTTTACCGGGTAACGGGCAATGAGAAGTATTTGAATCTGGCAAAATTCTTCCTGGATGTGCGTGGGCCTCGCAGCGGCGAATATGCACAGGCACACAAGAAGCCCGTTGACCAGAACGAGGCGGTCGGGCACGCGGTGCGGGCAATGTATATGTATGGCGGGATGACGGATATCGCCGCTCTGACTGGTGACGAAAAGTATTCCGACGCTGCCAAACGGCTATGGGATAACGTCGTCGGCAAAAAGATGTATCTCACGGGAGGACTTGGCGCAACCAGCAACGGAGAGGCATTCGGAAAAAATTATGAACTGCCCAACGCAACTGCCTACTGTGAGACCTGTGCGGCAATCGGCAGCGCGATGTGGAATTACAGGATGTTCCGGCTCACAGGCGAGGCAAAGTATCTCGACGTGTTCGAAAAAACGCTTTACAACGGCCTTATTTCCGGAGTTTCTCTGAGCGGGGATAAATTCTTTTATGTGAATCCTCTCGAATCGAACGGGCAGCATAAACGCGATGTGTGGTTCGGCTGTGCCTGCTGTCCGCCGAACATAGCCAGATTTATGGCTTCGCTGCCGGGGTACGTATTCGCTAAAACAGATGATACGATATATGTTAATTTGTTCGCCGCCTCCGAAGCGACAATCAAGCTGCAAAGTAACGCCGTGCGAATCAAACAGGAAACCTTGTACCCGTGGGATGGTGCGGTGAAGATTACCGTTGAACCGAAGGGGGCAGGTAAATTTGCATTGGCGGTTCGAATTCCCGGCTGGGCACAGGGCAAACCCGTGCCGAGCGATTTGTATAGTTATGTCGATGGCAATGTCTCGTCGATTGAATTCAAGCTCAATGGCCAGGTTATACATCCGGAAATTAAAAACGGGTTCGCGTTTATCGACCGAAAATGGCAGAAGCGTGATGTTATCGAGATGGAGATGCCTATGCCTGCCAGATATGTCGTCGCGAATCCAAATGTCGCCGCGGACGCGGGCAGAATGGCGATTGAGAAGGGGCCGATAGTTTATTGTGCCGAGTGGCCCGGCAGCGACGCGAATGTCCTCAAATTGTCTCTTATTAACGAAGTACCCTTGTGGTGCGACCTGATTAAGGATTTGTTAGGCGGCATCATTATAGTACACGCCAGGACAATTTCGCCCGACGGCTCGAAGCAGGATTTAACTATGATTCCGTATTACGCCTGGGCCAACCGCGGACAGGGGACGATGGCGGTCTGGCTGACGGACAGTAATTCCCTGCCGAAAGCGACAGAGCAAGCCCCGATGAAAATAGAAATCGACGCGAGCAAAACCAAAGAGCCGATTTCGAAATACATATACGGACAATTCATCGAGCACCTCGGCAGGTGCATTTATGGCGGCTTATGGGCGGAGATGCTGGAGGACCGAAAGTTTCTCTACCCAATCAAGGATGAATATAACCCGTGGGGAACGGACAAAGACCCGCAATGGAACGCTGGGGAATATAAATATCTCAAGGCGTCGCCGTGGAAGGTCATCGGGGCGGCGGGCACGGTAACAATGGATATGAATAACCCATACGTCGGCAGTCATACGCCGGTTATTCACCTTACAGGCGACGGCAACGAGGCGGGAATCTCGCAGGATGGTCTGGCAATTGTAAAGAACAAGGGATATACAGGCAGGATTATCCTCGCCGGGGATAAATTTGCCGGACCTGTTATTGTGCGGATTGTGCCCGACAAAGGCAACGCAATCAATATCGACGTCGGCAAAATAAGCCCGGAATTCAAACCGTATCTGCTGGCTTTTACTGCGCCCGAGTCGAGCGACAACGTTCGTATTGAAATCGTGGGCAAAGGCAAGGGAACATTCAGGATAGGGACACTGTCGCTTATGCCTGCGGATAATATCAAGGGCTGGCGAAGCGACGTCGTGGCGCTACTCAAGGAGCTTGATTCGCCGATATACCGCTGGCCGGGCGGAAATTTCGTAAGTGGCTATAACTGGCGCGACGGTATCGGAGAGCGCGACAAAAGGCCGCCCCGCAAAAACCCCGCGTGGAAAGGCATCGAGCACGACGACGTAGGCATCCACGAATTTATGGAGCTTATGGAGCTTATCAGCGCGGAACCTTACGTCGCGCTTAATACCGGCAAGGGAACAATGGAAGAAGCGGCGGCGGAAGTCGAGTATTTCAACGGCTCGGCGGACACGCCGATGGGAAAACTTCGGGCGCAAAACGGCCATCCCGAGCCGTATAAAGTGAAATGGTGGGCCGTCGGCAATGAAATGTACGGAAACTGGCAAATCGGACATATACCTCTGGAGCAATACGTTAAAAAACATAATCAGATAGCCGAGGCAATCTGGAAGGTTGACCCAAACGCCAAACGCGTCGGCGTCGGCAGCGTCGGAAAGTGGAGCGAAACGATGCTGAAGGTATGCTCGGATAATATGAACCTGCTCAGCGAGCATATTTACTGCAAAGAGATTAAAGACGTCGTCAGACATACTAAGCAGCTCGCAAACGAAATTAAACGCGTGGCGGATGCGCACAGGAAATACCGCAGGGACATTAATGAGCTTGCGGGCAAAGATATTCGCATCGCGATGGATGAATGGAACTACTGGTATGGCAATTACATTTACGGTGAATTAGGAACGCAGTATTTCCTCAAAGACGCACTCGGCGTCGCGACGGGCCTGCACGAGTATTTCAGAAACAGCGACATTTACTATATGGCCAATTACGCCCAGACGGTCAACGTCATCGGCGCAATTAAAACATCTCGGACGGCGTCAACGCTTGATACCACGGGAGTCACGCTGAAACTTTACAGGCAGCACTTCGGCCAGATACCCGTTGAGGTTACAGGCAGTAATATAGCCCCTCTCGATGTTGTCGCGGCGTTAAAGAACGACCGAAAGGCGATAACCATAGCGATTGTCAACCCGACGGATAAACAGCGTGAATTGCCGATTGAATTGAAAGGCGTTAAGGTTGCCGATATTGGAAAACTGTGGGTTATCACAGGCACAGACCCGCTTGCGTGTAATGTGCCGGGTAAAGAACCGAATGTTGTGATTGAGGAAAAGACCGCCGAAGGATTATCGAATAAACTTAAAGTACCTGCGCTGAGCGTCAGTATTTACGAATTTGCAATAGAATAAGCTAAAAGGTGAAAGATGGAATGCCGGAAAAAAGAAAATTTGAAGAATTGCACCTGCACGTATGCGGGCTGCGATAAAACAGGTATGTGCTGCGAGTGTATCGCTTACCATTTGTCATCGAGACAATTACCCGGCTGCTGCTTCCCGTCCGAAGTCGAAAAAACATACGACAGAAGCTTCAAGGCGTTCGCAAAAGCGTGGAAATTGTAGAAATGCAAAAGGCCGGGCAGTTAAACCGTCCGGCCTTTGTATGTTCGTGCAAAAAAGTAACTGCCAATCAGTAATCGAGCAACTCGTCTGGCCAGTCCTTGCTGAGTATTTTTACGAGTTTGCCCTCTGTGTCGAGAATAACAATTTCCTTTCGCCGATGAGGGGTATTAGGGTCGGCAGTGAGATAATGGGACTTTTCAGAGACAAGGCAGGAAATCTGATTAGAACCTTTCCACTCGGCGGCGAGTTTTGGCGGAGCGTCTTCTCCGAACCCTTCATTGGCATCGACAAGTATCTTTGAGGATTCTATATCCGGGCCGAGGGCATAAATTCCGAAAGTGTTTTTCTTTCCCGGGAAAAGGATTTTGCGGGAATCGTGCGACAGCGTAAAGAGATGATAATTGCCTTGCGTGAAGTCGATGGCAATTTGCGGAAGTATATCGCTGACGGCGCCTGTGAGCGTATCGCAGCAGAAAACGGAACCGTTATCCGTATCAAGTTTGCTGGATGGTAGTGATATTTTCGTGGACGAGAAAAAGATTCGGCTGTCGCGTGCATAAGCGACCTTCATCCAGGAACAATACACAACGCCCGCGTATGCTTTTGTCGGCCCTGAGCAGGTATATTTCATCTGAGAATCGTTGCTGTCAAGCTTCTCGGTCGAGACAAGGAATTGGCCGTTGGGATCTATGATGGTTTTTTCAAAAAGTGAGCCGGGGACAATCTTCTGGTCCTTGAAGTTTTTATCTTCGGGCTCAAGATACGCAATCGCTCGGGAATCGGGCCTGAAGTCGTAGCCAATTGACACAGCCGACGCGACAAATGCCGCGTTGATATTTTTCGACGGACAAGCCAGATAAAGGTCAAACCCAACTTCAAATTCTTTGCCGGTGATGCGGTCCGAGACATAAGCGACAAATTTGGAGTCCGGCGAAAATAGAATGCGCCACAGCGACTGAGAGCTTATCGTAAGTACTTTTTTGCCGTTCGGGTCGGCGGCCGGGGCAATAACAAGCTGGTAGTAAGTAAGTCCTTTTTCTTTGGTTTTTTTGATTATTTCCGGGCCGATTTTCTGCGAGAGCTGGTTATCAGCTTTTTCGATTAAATACCGGTCAACCCATGCAGTGTGCTGCTCGTTGGAGTAACCTTCGAGGGAGGGCAGATTAGCGTCTTTGATTCCATCATTGAGGATTTTTTGTTTGAGGATTTCAGCGTGCTCTTTGATTTCTTTGGCCTGGGTCGGCAAAAGAAGCTTAAAGGCGCTGTTAAAGTCGTCAACTTTAATGATTTGGCCATAGGCAAACTGTGAGCCGTCGGGCGAAATAGCGGGCCAGATAGTAGTGGACTCTTTGGGAGCGATTTGAGTGAGTGAGCCGGTGCTGCCATCAACGAGGAACAGTGCGTCTTTTTTGCTATAGATACCTTTTGAGCCATCGGCGGACCACTGGAGAGAATCTTCCGGGATGCAGCCAGCAAGAAAGGATATGGCAATATAGAAAGCAACAAGGCAACAGGTTATCTTTCGATTACTCATAGTGTTTCTCCTTGAGGTATTGTTTATAGACGTTAAGTAAAGCGGTTTGGGAAAGCTCGTTTTGTGAGTAAGGTCTGGGCTGCATTGCGGCGATGGCTTTTTGCCGCCAGAAACTATCGGGGTTTTTGCCAACAGCCGGATATGCCGAAACTGGCTGGGCATAAGAGGCAACCTCAGGCAATGGAGATGCTGGTGGGAGCGGCTTTGACCATCGCCCCGCGGCAAACGCAAAGATGATGACCGCAGCGGCGGCAAGCAGCCGAAGGGGACCAAAAAGCAACCGTTTCGGCTGAGGAATTTTGATCGCCACGGAAAAATTACGCGACACCCGTTCGGCAATCAGGGCAACATTCGGCGGGACATCGGTCTGGCCGATGTTTTTCAGAATTTGTTTTAGTTTTTCTTCGTTCATTTCAGGACTCCGATATACTCAGATGAGCAAGATTATTTCGTAATGTATTGAGCGCCTTTGATACGTGCGAGCGGGCGGTATCCTCGACACAGTTCAATTTGTCGGCGATTGCTTTGTAATCGGTCTGTTCGATATATCGCATCACAATCGCCTGCGCCTGCTGTTCGGGCAGTTTGGCAATTTCCTTTCTTACAAGGTTGAGTGTTTCCTCATCGACGGCTTCCCCGGCTGCCGGGTATTTAAACACGTCTGGTTTTGCTATTTGGCCGTCTTTACCGGTGCGATTCCGCCAGGCCCTGGAGTTGGCGGAAAGTGCGATTCGATATATGTATGCGCCCGCCTGCGGGCCTGTCAGTTTTTCGAGATTCATCCAGATAGCCAGAAACGCGTATTGAATCGCCTCATCAAAAATATCGGTGTCGCATGTAAGTTTCCACAGGGTGGATGTAAGATAGCCGATGTACTCATTCTTTAGTTTTTCAAAGAGCTCTAATCGCTTTGAGTATCTCATTTAAAAAACCTTTTAACTGAGTGCCAGGCAATCCTGTTTCCACATAATAATAACCGCAGAGCAGATGATTTGTGTAAATGTTTATGGCGAATTTGCTGTAGTTGGCGGCTAAAATTTAATGCTGAGGCTGGTTTTGCGTGAGCGCATTGAGGTTTTCGCGGGCTTTTTGGAAGGTTGGGTCGATTTGCAGGGCCTTTTTGTAACATTCAATCGCCTCGTTGTTTTTGCCCTGGTTTTGGAGCAAACTGCCGAGGTGTGTGTGCATTTCGGCGTCATCGGGTCGGGCTGCGAGGGCAATCCGGCACTGCTTGATTGCGGCGTCGAAATCGCCTTTGGCGGCCAGCGCAACACTGAGATTGTAACGTGCAAAGTCGGCTGTCGGCTCGATTTTAATCGCGATTTGGTATTGCTCTATTGCCTCGTCCAATTTACCAAGGTTTTGTAATGCCTTGCCGTAGTTGTTACGGATTTCGTACGAATCAGGCAAACCTTGAACCGCCTGCCCCAAAACTTTCGCGGCTTCTTCGTGTTTGCCCATAGCACCAAGAGCATTACCGTAGTTGTTGAGTATGTGAACGTTGTTTTCGGTGACTGCCAGCGCACGTTCAAAAAGCAAGGTGCTATCTTTCCAATATATCAACTGCACAGTCGTTAAAATGGTGCAGGCCAAAAGGATTATGGTCGCCGAAGTCGCGAGAATGTATTTTTTGAACGGGACATTTTTGAGCAGGTCCGCGGAGGCGAAAGCACATATTATAAAAAGCCCCGTTAATGGAACGTATGTGTACCTGTCGGCAAAGGCCTGCACGCCCACCTGGACGATTCCTATGACGGGGACAAGCGTGCCTAAATACCAGAGCCACCCGACAATGAGATATTTGCGGCGACGATAGTTATATAGAACCAGAACGGTTATCAGGACGAGGATTGTCGCGGAAAGCAAAACACTGACGAAGGATATGCCGTTCATTGAGTACGGGTACAAAACAGCCAGACGGACCGGCCAGAACATTTTTTCGATATAGACAAAATAAGAACATATCGCATTGGCCAATCGAACATTAAAAGGCACTATATCTACCGAGAAGACCGCCCCGCCTTTTTGCTGAACAATAAACGTAATTACGCTTGATAAAATAGAAAGGAAGAAAAACGGAAGCTTTTCGATAATAGAATTGCAAATTGAGAACTTGGAATTTTCAAAACGGCCAAGCGGCCAGTAATCGAGAAGCAGCAGAACAAAAGGCAGTGTGACCAGCATCGGCTTGGCTAAAAGGCCGAGTGCGAAAAAGACAA
>PLLM01000063.1:32678-43039 GCA_003141275.1 Phycisphaerales bacterium | reverse complement strand
CGCCGCAATAAAAGCGCTTTGCCAAAGGGCCTTTGTCATACGGTTGAAAACAATGAATAAAAGCAATGTGTTCGCGATATGAAACAGGACATTGACGATGTGAAGGGGGCCGGGTTGGACACCGAATAACTCGCAATCCAGCATAAGCGACAGCCACGTAAGCGGGTGCCAGTTGGCGCCGTGGTCCGTCACAAACGCCCACTTGATACCCTGCCAGCTTAACCCCGGCTTAACCTCCGGATTGTTGGTGACATAAACGTCGTCGTCGTAGCGCACAAAATCGTGATTGCGAACCGGCAAATAAACGACGAAGGTCAGCAAAGCAAGAGTTAATAAAATCGGCAGTTGAACCTTTTTATTACTGAACGCCATCATTATTTATTAGTGTATATGAGATTGGCCGTTTAAGGCAAATTAAAATATCAGCTAATTTGAGGTATTCGATAAGGCCGCTCTTACCTGCCCGCCTGTTTTTGAGCAAGAGCAGCATCGAGGTTTTCACGGGCTTTTGGGAAATCCGGGTTGATTTGCAGGGCCTTTTTGTAGGATTCGATTGCCTCGTCAAGTTTGCCCTGCTTTTGCAGCAGCATACCAAGGTTGGCGTACATTTCGAAGTCGCTGGGTCGGGCCGCGAGGACAAAGCGGCATTGCTCGATTGCCTCGTCGATTCTACCTACCGCCGCCAGCGCAAGCGCAAGTCGCCCATGAGTCAGGATATTATTTGGTTCAATTTTAAGGGCCAGATAATAATATTCGACCGCCTGGTCGGGTTTTCCGCTTTGAGCCACAGCATAGCCGAGGTAGCTGACGACCTCGACTAAATCCGGCTTGGAAGCGAGCGTTTTTTTGAGCCGCCGGGTGATAGTGTCATCGATGCTTCCTTCTTTAACGAACAGTGTTTTTAAGTCCTGGTGGAGCTGGGCGAGATTTACATCGGAGCCAAGATAAATATTGAATTGCTCGATTGCCTCATTGTATTTTCCCTCGTCTGCCAGAGTCAGTCCGAGATTATAACGTGCCTCGGAAAAATTGGGGTCTATCTCAAGGGCAAACTTAAAGTGCTCTATTGCTTCGTCCTTTCTGTCAAGCTGTCTTAATGCGTTTCCGAAATTATTGTGTATTTCAGGGGAGTTGGGTATGGATTTGAGCGATTTAGAGAGAAGCTTGGCGGCATCTTCCGTTTTGCCCTGGTCAATGAGAACGTTTGCCAAATTATTTTGTATAATGCTGTTACCTTCGATTACGGCCAGTGCACGTTCAAAAAGCAGGAAGCTGTTTTCCCAGAACTTTAGCTGAATAGACGTGGCGATAACACAGGCAATGAGAACCGCGGCGGCCAAGACGGTTAGGAGGATTTTTCTGAAAGGAATTTTTGGGGCCAGCTCTGCAATGGTAAAGGCGATGATTACAAAAAGGCCGATTAACGGGATGTATGTATATCTGTCAGCCATTGCCTGTGAGCCAACCTGAACGATGCCGATAACAGGTATGAGTGTGCCGAGATACCAGAGCCAGCCGACAGCGAGATATTTGTATCGTCTGCCGTAATAAAGTAAAAGGGCAGTAATCAGGACTAGTGTAATCGCATAAGAAATAGCTTTTGCGGCAGATATAAAACCGGCAGGATGGGGGTAAAGAACCGCAAGGTGCACTGGCCAGAACATTTTACCGATGTAAGCCAGATAAGAAATTGCGGTGTTGGCGATACGTTCTTTGAAAGGTATGACGACCATAGCGCCGCCTTTTTGCTGGACGATAAAGGTGATTATACTGGATGCAGCAGACAAAATAATAAGGGGAAGTTTTTCCAGAAGTAATCTGACTGTCGAGAATTTTGGATTGAAAAGACGACCAAGAGGCCAGTAATCGAGAAGGAGCAGCACGAAGGGCAGCGTAACGAGCATCGGCTTTGCCATAAGGCCAAGTACGAAGAGTACGAGCGTAAGAAAGTAACGGCCGACCGATGGACGTTCGGCATATCGCGCGTAAGCAATCATAGTGAGAAACCACAACAGCGAACTTAAAACATCTTTTCGTTCAGCGACCCAGGCAACGGACTCGACGTGCAGGGGATGAAGTGCAAATAGTGCCGCAACAAAAGCGCTTTGCCAAAGGGACTTTGTCATACGGTTGAAAACAATGAATAAAAGTAATGTGTTCACGATATGAAACAGAACATTGACGAGGTGAAAGGGGCCGGATCTGATGCCGAACAGCCAGCAATCCACCATAAGCGACAGCCACGTTAGCGGATGCCAGTTGGAGGCGTAGCCCGTTGTAAAGGCCCATTTGATGTTTTGCCAGGTCGGACCCGAGTGAATAGTCTGGTTTTCGGTAACATAAACATTGTCGTCATAGTAAACAAACTGATGATTGCGAACGGGCCAATACACAGCGAGAGTGACTATAACCAGACCCGCACATAGAAGGAGGAATGAACACTGTTTCAGATTAATCTGCATAATTTCATAATAACATATTTGTCAGCGGCAACAATATTAGCACGGTTTCATTGACTATCCGGGCGGTATCACCGTTGTGATTGTTTCTGAGCAAGAGCGGCGTCGATATTTTCGCGGGCTTTTGGGAAGTTTGGGTCGATTTGCAGGGCCTTTTTGTAGGATTCGATTGCCTCGTCAACTTTACCCTGGTTTTGGAGCAGCATACCGAGATTAGTGTACATTTCGAAGTCGCTGGGTCGTGCCGTGAGGACAATCCGGCATTGCTCGATTGCCTCGTCGATTCTGCCGATGGACGCCAGCGCAAGAGCCAGTCGCCCGTGGGTAATCACATTATTGGGGTCCTTCGCAAGCACCTTATCGTAATATTCTATTGCCTCCTTCGGCTTACCGCTCTGCGCAAGAGCAAAGCCAAAGTTGTTGAGAACCTCCGTCGAATCCGGATTGACAATCATCGCCTGCTGGAACTGATTCACCGCGTCATCGACCTTGCCCTCTTTGACCAATTCTGTCGCCAGCCCCTGACGAATATCAGCCAAATCCACAGCGGTGCCCGCATAAAGCCGGTATTGTTGAATTGCGCCTTCATAATCACCCTTGGCCGCCAAGGCAAGCCCCAGGTCGTAACGGGCCAGCTTAAAATCGGGGCCGAGTTTGACTGCAATCTTAAATTGCTCTATCGCCTCATCCAGCTTACCTGCCTTACGCAGGGCATTGCCGTAGTTGTTGTGGATTTCAGGGGAATCGGGATGCAGCTTGAGCGCCTCGGAGAAATATGCAACGGCCTCGTTGAACCTGCCGAGATCTTCGAGGATGTTGGCGTAGTTGTTTTGCATAATGTAATTGTCCTTGACGATGTTCAGCGTGTGCTTGAACAGCGACAAGCTGTCCTTCCAGTATTTTAACTGGTTGGATGTAACGACCGCGCAGGCCGACAGGGAAATGCCCGCCAGAACGCCGAGAATAATTTTCCTGGACGGCTTTTCTTTCAACAGTTCCGTCATGCCAAATGCGATGATTATAAAAATACCAATAAGCGGAACGTATGTGTACCTGTCCGCCATTGCCTGTGCACCGACCTGGACTATGCCGATGACGGGGACAAGCGTCCCAAGATACCAAAGCCAGCCCACAAGCAGATATTTATGTTGCCGGGCGCGATAAACAAAAAATATCGTTATCAGGATAAGCACAATACCGGATACCAAGGCCCTCGATACAGGTATAGCGTTGACGGGATGCGGATATAACGCGGCGAGATTGGCGGGCCAAAGCATTTTGCCGAGATAAGCAAGATATGAAACAATCGCATTGAGAGCCCGCTCGTCAAAAAACAGCCGGTTACTTGCAATTACCGCACCACCCCGCTGCTGAAATATAAACGTGACGACGCTCGATGCGATAGACAAAATTAACAGGGGAAGCTTTTCCAGCAGCAGTCCCTTTACCGATAATCCCCGATTGGAAAAACGACCGAGAGGCCAGTAATCCAGCAGCAGCAAAACAAACGGCAGCGTTACCAGCATCGGCTTGGCCATAAGCCCCATCGTGAACAAAACCGGCACAATGATATATCGGCCCGCCGACGGACGCTCGACATACCGCGCGTAAGCAAGCATCGTCAACAGCCAGAACAGCGTGCTAAGAACGTCCTTCCGCTCGGCAATCCAGGCAACGGATTCCACGTGCAGCGGATGCAAAGCGAACAACGCGGCAATAAACGCGCTTTGCCAGACGCCCTTTGTCATTCGGGCCAGAACAAGGAAAAGAAGAATGGTATTCGCAACGTGAAACAAGACGTTGACAATGTGCATAGGGCCTGATTTGACGCCTCCCGGAAGGGACGCTGCGCGGAATAACTGGCAATCCAGCATAAGCGATAGCCACGTCAGCGGGTGCCAGTTGGCGCCACGCCCCGTCGTAAACGCCCATTCGACGCCCTGCCAGCTCAACCCCGACTTGACTACCGTATTATTGGTAACATAAACGTCATCGTCATAGTGAAGAAATTCGTAATTGCGGACCGGCAGATAAACGGCGAAAGTAACAACCGCCAGTAATATGCAAATCAACAAACAACGGTGATTGTATGGCCGTTCAATCATATTTGCGGATTTAAGCCCAACGCCCGGCAAATCAGAACCTGAATTTTTTACCCGTCAGGCGTTCGTAACATTCGATGTATTTTTCGCCCGTCTTTTTGACAACGTCATCGGGCAGTTTCACGCCCGGGCCGGATTTATCGAACTTTATTTCTTCGAGATAATTGCGAACGAACTGCTTGTCGAAACTCTCCTGGTCTCTGCCCGGCTGGTATTTGTCCGCGGGCCAGAAACGCGAAGAATCGGGCGTCAATACCTCGTCGATAAGAATGGTTTTGCCATTCACTTCGCCCCACTCGAATTTCGTATCGGCTAATATTATCCCCTTCGACTCCGCGTATTTCGACGCCTTCTTGAAAATCTCGATGCTCTTGTCGCGCAGGTATTTGGCGTTTTTATCGCCGATAATTTCAACGCACCTGTTGAAATCGACGTTCTCATCGTGCTTGCCGAATTCCTCCTTCGTCGCGGGCGTAAATATCGGCTCAGGGAGTTTATCGCACTGCTTTAGCCCCGCGGGCAGCTTTGTCCCGCAAACAGTTTGCGACCGCTGGTATTCCTTCCACCCCGACCCTGCCAGATAGCCGCGAACAACGCACTCGATTGGGAAGACCTTCGTCTTCTTGACTAACATACTTCTGCCCGCTAATTGCTTCTCGAACTTGTTAAACGGGGCCGGAAACTTGCTCACGTCGGTCGCGATAAGGTGATGACTTATTGAAGATGACAAAAACTCGAACCAGAAGAGCGATATCTGCGTCAGCACAATGCCCTTTTTCGGGATGGGGTTGGCCATCACAACGTCAAACGCGCTTATGCGGTCGGTCGCGACGATTAACAGCTTATCGCCCAAATCATAAACATCACGCACTTTCCCTCTTTTCGGCTCTACGCTCCCGATTTTCGTCTGCAATACCGCTTCCATTAAAATCCCTTTCAAAAGTTTATTAACGCCGCGGTATGCTAACCCGAACCCCCCTTTTCGTCAAGACCGGATGCAATCCGGACCGTTTAGCCCACGCCGGAACGGCGGGGCATTAAATCGTCCCCTGCCTGCCCTGAGCGCATCGAATGGCGTGTCTGCCCTCTGCGGTTATTTGAGCCGGGAATCGACGTAAGCGAAGATTTTCTCGCGGACTTTGCGAATATCAGGAGTATCGGGAAGGAATTCAAAAATCGTTTCGAGGTGTCGCCTCTGTTTTAATCGGCGTAGCGTCGGAGCAAAATTCACGTCATAGACCCAGCCGAGTATGCACAGCTTCATATCGTTCCAGGTTCGCAGCATCTTATAATCAATCCGGCTGCCCGTAAGAATCGCATCAAGCACCTCAGGCGTAAACCCCGGCTCATCGGGCATCTCCATTTCGAGCTTGAAATTATCCGGGTCGTCTCTTCGCTGGATATACGCCTTTATAATCACGTTAAAAATGTCGAGCTTGTCCGCGTCGCGTATCATTTTGGATAGCAAAAGCGTATCGCCCGTCAGATTACCGGGCAGCTCCTTTTCCCCGTGATAGCAAATCGCCGTCTCGATTGTTTCTCTTTCGTCATCCGTCAACTGCGCCAGAACGTTTTCTTTTTGCAGGACCTCTAAGCCGAGAAGACAGTGGTTGATGCTCTTCGGGTCGCTATATGTCTGGTATTTGATAAATTGCGGAAACCGCCCCACGTCGTGAAATATCGCAATCGTCTCAGCCAGTAATCGTTGATTGCCGACAAGGTGCAGTTGGTCCGCAAGGTAAAGTATCTCCGAACACACCCGCCCGCTGTGCTCTTCCTTTAACTTTATATTGGCGTTGATATATTCGTTATCGCCATAGAACCCCGCGACGAATTTATCAAACCACGCCTTGAATCCGTTTAATTGTTCTTTGTTCATAGTTCGTTGTTCATAGTTAATTTTTAGAAAGCGAGTAATGTAAGGCAAAACGGCAAAAGGAAAAAGTAAAAAATTCAGTGTAAATAACCGGCACAAAGATATAATCGTGGCTGATTAAGCGAAAATAAAGGAGCGAAATATGCCGACAGCAAAAGACATTGTGGTGCGAAAGCCGAGCAAAGAGGAAGAGAAACTCTGCAAGACCTGGCCGATATGGACCTGCAAGCCGAGCGAATTCGACTGGGCCTATACCGAAAAGGAAACCTGCCTGATACTTGAGGGCGACGTAACCGTAACCGACGGCAAGGAGTCCGTCAGCTTCGGCCCCGGCGATTTCGTCATCTTCCCCGTTGACCTAGAATGTAAATGGCAAGTCAAAAAGGCCGTCAAAAAGCACTATAATTTCGGGTAATATGAAAACGCTTTGCCCAAAACCACAGATAAAGAGATTAGGAGGTCAATTATGATGATCGATTATGTGACGCTGATGCTGATAAATATGACAGCGGGATTGTTCCTGCTCGGCTGTTTCGTCTGGCGTGATTTGGATTCGCCGGAAGATGCCGGCCGATGGGTCCCCGCGTTCGCAATCTCCGGCTTTGTCGCCGCGATAGGCGGATTTGCGATTACGTTCACCTGGCCGTTGCCTAAACCGTATAGCATGGCATACGGCGAGATGTCGGTATTATTTGGCGTGCTTTTGCTCGGCCTGGCTTTGGCATTAGCTAAAAAATGGGAACTTTTGCCTTTGTCGATATACGCCGTTTTCGCAGGCGCAACCGCGGCGATTCTTGGCGTTCGGATAATCGACCTCGGCCTGACAACGCAACCGACTTTGTCGGGCATCGGATTTATATTGAGCGGAATATGCGGTATTTTCTCGCCGCTCGTGGTTTGGCAAAACGACAAAAAGGGCCTGCGTATTATTGGTTCGCTTGTATTGTTCACCGCCTCGGCGATATGGGCATGGACGGGCTGCCTGGCTTACTGGATGCACATGATAGTGCCAAAGTAGAAACGAATAACTACCGGCTCTGCAGTTTTTCGATTTCAGACCGGCACATCAACAACTGGGCAGGGTCGACAATTTTCTTCTCGGCGGCACGCAGGTGATTCAGCGCAAGGTCGGGCTTCTCAAGATACCGCGAATATATTATCCCCAGCATCAGCTCGACCTGCTCGATATGCTCATAATTTGCGTAGTGAGTGAGAAACTTTTCGTAAACCGACGCGGCATTGTTGTATTCACTCTCGCTGGCAAACTGGTTGGCAATATCAAGCAGATGCTGGCGAGGCAGAATCTGCCCGCTATCGAGCGATACAAGATTAAGATACTGTTGGGCGGCCGTTTGGAGGTCGTGCCGATAAACGCTGTTGGCGATATCCTCGCGTAACTGCCTAATCTGCGGCTCATCAGGCCCCGGCTTTGTTATCTCTCTCGCTGTTATACTTTTTTTGCCGCCCATGCCGGTGTATGGGTCGTAGCCGGCGGAAATCGCGTCGCGGTAAACGCGCCGGCGGTTCCACTGCTTGAGCATCGCTAAAAGGTCGAATTGCGAGCTGCTAAGCAATCCCGTCGCCAGCAAAAACAGCGACGAAACGATGCCGAATGTGTAACCCGCAAGATGCGCATCGTAAGCAACATTCGTATTCGCTGTATAACGGATAATAACATTATCAAGGATAATCATCTTTAACGCGATAAAGTAAATAGCGGGAACGTCAACCGTGCCGATAAAGATGAACCAGTAAGCAATAGTTATAAGGGTCTGCGGAAACAGCACAAGATACGCGCCTGTTACCGCAGCCACCGCGCCGCTTGCCCCCATAACAGGATTGCTGTTTATCAGTGTATGACCAACCGCGCTGAACACCGCGCCCGCCAGGTAAAAACAAGTGTAGCCGAAATGCCCCAGTTTGTCGTTTACGTTATTGCCAAATATGTACAAAAAGAACATGTTTCCGAAAATATGCAGAAAACCGCTGTGCAAAAAAGCATATGTTATGAACTGCCACAGAAACGGGTGAGCAGGCGTGAAAACAAACTGCTCCGCCCAGGGCCGCAGAATACCCCTTGCCCGCTCATCGGGCCAGTAGCTCAATAAAAACACAATCACATTTACGGCTATGATGGCGTAATTGGCGTAGGGCGTTCTGTAACATCTGACATTTGTGCGAATAGGCAGCAGCATAATAGAATCAATTTACCTTTGAAAAAGCCGGACGATTCAAAGGGCAGCATTCTAATGGCTTTCCGCGGGCCGGGCAAGACATAAAAAAACAGGACGACTTTCGCCGTCCTGTTTCAGGTGAAATGAGGCGTTGGAATCATGCACCTTTGGCCCCGGCTATAATTGCGAGGCGATACGCTCTATTTTAAACCGGCTTTTCCCCTCCAGCCGGACAAATCCAATCAAATAAATTATAAAAAAGGAATCCTTCGCCTCCAAATCGACGCGGAAAAAATCTTTATTTTTCTCGTCTGCGCTGTTAATACTGGCAGCAGGTTTTTGACTGGAGAATTTTTACGAATGGATAAGCACACATATAAAACCCGCCTCAAGGTCGTCCGGGCCGGAATTGCCCGGCTGAAAGCCGATTGCCTTATCGCCACAGAACCGGCCAATGTTACTTACCTGACCGGCTTTACCGGCGACGATAGCTGGGTGGTGATTTTACCCCGCGCAGTCGCACTCGTAACCGACAGCAGGTACACCGAGCAGGCCGCCGCCCAGTGCCGATTCTGCAGGATTGTTGAACGAAAAGAGGCAATTGTTAAAGCAATCGCCGAACTATTGCGGAATCGACGCGGAATAAAAACCGCCGTCGTCGAAAAATCAATATCGCTCGCCAATTTCCAGTCGCTGAAGAAAAACCTGTCCTGCCGGCTGAAGACCGCCGAAGGTATCGTCGAATCAGCACGCCGGAAAAAAGACCGGGCCGAGGTTGCTGCCGTTCGAGCCGCCGCCAAAATAGCCGCTCGGGCTTTCGGGTGTGTGCTTCGACAGGTAAAACCGGGCCTGACGGAAAATGAACTGGCGGGAATTGTCGATTTTGAAATCAGAAAAGCAGGAGGCACAAATAGCTTTGCAACGATTGTCGCGTTCGGTCCCAATGCCTCAAGGCCTCATCACCAGCCCACCTCCCGCAAATTACGCAAAAATGATAACGTCCTAATCGACTTCGGCGTGCGCCTCGACGGCTACTGCTGTGATTTGACCAGGTGCTTTTCGGTCGGCACACCCCGCAGGATTTACACAGGAGTTTACGCCGTCGTAAAACAGGCACAGGCCGCCGCCATAAGAATGGTCAAAGCCGGAGTCGAAACCAGCCAGGTCGACACAACTGCAAAGGAAATAATAAAAAAAGCCGACCTCCCTGTTTACGGCCACGGAACCGGGCACGGGCTTGGCCTGGAGGTACATGAACTGCCCGCCATATCAGGCAAAGCAAAAGGAAAATTGCAGGCAGGCGACGTGATTACAATCGAGCCGGCCGTTTATATCCCAAGACGCCTCGGCGTCAGAATCGAAGACGATTGTCTCGTCACAAACGACGGGTGCGTTGTCCTTACCGCTAATTGTCCAAAGGACTAATACCCTTGATTTTACCGCCCCGGTCTCCTGTCTGGCATTCCGTCCTGCATCTCGCCGCCTCTGTCCATCAGTCCTCTCCTCATATTTTCCCCTGGCGCACCACGCTGTTGCACTTCCGACGCGCCGGTGCTGCTCCAGGCACGCCATGGTTCCTTGGGCCTCTTCTCAAGCATCTTCAGCTCGCCATACTTCAAACGCAGTTCCTCAGGCCAGTACATCTGTTTCGCCGGCAATCTCTCCACATTCGTCCCGTCGCTGAACAGTATATCAAAATACTGCCGCGACTGGACAGTTTTGTCCCCGAACCAGTCGTTCATCGCTACCA
>PLLM01000063.1:0-32620 GCA_003141275.1 Phycisphaerales bacterium | reverse complement strand
GCTGCCTCCTGAACGTTTACCGGGAAGAAATACAGCCGCTTATCTATCGTCACTACGTCCGTCACATCCGAAAATTCGCTCCATAATACCACCTTGCTGTCCTTCTCGGCGTCTTCCTCACGCACCTGGCCGGTCCCGGCCACTGGATTGAATACCCCAAGCCGGATACGATACTGATAGCTCGCGCCCGGCTCAACAGTATCATCATAGGCCCAGAATGTTACCACTTCACGCAGCTTGCTGACATCTTTCCGCGTCAGCAGCATCTTTCTCATCTCGTCGTATATCGTCGCCTCTGTTACCACCGGCTTGGCGGTCTTCTTCTGCTCAGCCGCCGTTGTCGATTCAGTCCGCCGGTCACGTTCCGGTGTCCTGTCCGGCTTGGCTGCCGTCGTTCTCGAAGGATTGCGAGAAGATGCGCCTCCCCCCATTTCCACTCCGCCTCGGCCACCGCCGCCTGCCGCCCCTCCACGGTACCCGGCACCGCCTGCCGCCCTGCTTGGCGCTGTCGTTCGACTCGTTTGTTCCGTCGTGCCACGGGGCTTTTCTGTCACCCCGCGATCCTCTCTCGCTGGCCGCGTCGCCGTTTTGTCACGTTCTTCCGCTGCTTTTGCCTCACGCTCCGTCGCCATCGTCTCCCGCCGATCCTGCGCTTCCTTCTCTCGCCGAACCGCCAAAAACTTCCTGTGCAGCAAAGGCGGCAGCCAATCATCATCAGCCGACGCTATCTTATACGGCTCCGGCTGCAGCAATCCCACCTGTATCTGCGGGGCGCTTAACTTCGCAAGCTGAACCATAACCCCGCCGCTCGGCAAGCCGTTTACATCCCCTATTATCTTGTAGTCGTCTCTCCTTGGGTCTATCTTCACGCGGGGCACATCCTCCCACTGGCCCCACTCACCATTGTCACCAAAACGCTGCCTCTGTAACTGAACCGCCGCAAACACCGGCTTGGCCAAACCGGCATCACGCCACCCCTCAGGAACTTCTCTGCCCGCAAAACACTCCTGAAAACTGTCTATTAACGGCGCAAGGTCGAAACTCGCCTGAACAGTGACCAAATCCAGGTCGTTCGGTTCATACGTATCTTCTACTCCGGCGTTCTCCGCGGTAACCGCAACTTTCGGCATATAGGCCGCTGCCCTTATGTGTTCCACGGAAACATCATTAACGGAACTAATCACGGGCATGCGGTACTTCTTATCTATCATCGTCTCGACCGAACTCGGCACCGGCCAGATAAGGTTCAAATCCTTATCCAGCACCGAATTAAGTTTCGCCTTAAAACTAACGCTTTGGGGCACGTATGTGGGCTTGGGGATCGGTTCCCTCGCCAGCCGCGATTTCAACTGTTCAGATTGCTCCGCTATGTATATATCAAGCTGACCAGGGCGAAACTTCTGGTTGTCGAAAACCAATTCCGGACCTCGCAACGCAAACGCATACAAAACGTAGATGGCCGCCAGACCGCCTATTACCAGTGCCACCTTTTCGATATGCTCATCTATGAAATTACTTTGTTTTCTAATCATAGTTCCAAAACCCCAAATCCGCCTTCGGCGAGACCTCGCCCGTGGGCGGGCCTGCGCAACTACGCCGCCTAAATGCCTGTCTTTGCCACAGGGTTCTTTATCGACTCCGGCTTTATCGCGTTATACCCGTTCTTGTTGAATATGTATTCGCAGACAAGTTCCATTTCGACAACCGAATCCGCCCCATATCTATAATACTGATGGTCCGCCGACGTCAAATCCACCGACTTTACCCTGCTCTCCAAAATGGTTATCTGGTTGTGCTTGAATACCTTCGCCGGCTCCTGGCCCGTGAATCCCGTAAACTCGTGCTCCTTGGCGCTGCACAACTCCCGCATAAAAGGTATTACTGCCTTGCTGCTCACCACCACCACCATACCGAAATGCACCACGTCTATGCTCTCGTTGCTTACTCGACCAGTGAACGACTCAATCAACTGTTCCTCCGGCTTGGTTACATATTTAGGCCGCTCCTGAGACACTTTCCCGGTCCCAGCGCTAAAAAGGGCACCCGGCGTCACAAAACCGACTCCCTCCACACGCTTTACAGGCGACGTTAACACGCTGCTTGAACCGGCATTCATCGTCCCTGCCGTCGAAAACACGTCCTCAATTATCCAGTAACCAATCTGCCAGAACCAGCAGTCCTTGACACTGTCATCTATATTGGAGTACTTATATGTCTTCCAGAAATCGTACCCGCTCACAGTTTCAGGAACCGCATATACGGACACCGATTTGGCCCTGGCATGACAAATCTCCTCGACTATCCTTGACGACGCCCCACCCGCTCCGCTTGCCCCGGGGCTTCTCCCCGTCTGCCGGGCGGCGCTTAATTCCTCCGCACTGGGACAATCGTTACCGTCGACCTTCCTTATTATTGCCTCGATTCCATGACGATAATTCTCCCCGAACTGGATGTATAACAAGGTCGATGTGTCCTTGGGCTGAGGAAATATGTCGTAACCGAGCAGTTTACGTTGAGTGCTCTCTACCGATAACAACTTTATCAGGTTCGCGTCCTGCCGGTATGCATCCTGATACTGTTTCTCCACCTCCGCCTGACCGGCGGCGGGCAACTGTTTCAACATTTCCCTTACCTGGTTGCCTATCGGCACACTTTCTTTGGCCACCTTCTGTTTTAAACTGCTGCCCATCAGCCAAGCCGCCGTCAGAACCACGCCGCACACCAAAAGTATCACCGCGGGCCAAATCAACACCAGATACACCCGCAATCCCCCCAACCCCTTCATTAAATCCTTCAATTTAGACAAGTCAATCTTGCCCATCACTCATCCCCCCCCTTCAATTTGGGCCTGCTGATTTTCTTCTGTGGAGCGGGTGCTTTGGCAGGACTTGGCGGTGGCGGGCTTGCACCTGGCGCCGCCTCTGGGCTACCGCTGCCGCCGCCCTCTTCAACTGACGCTTTTGATGAATCCTTCCACCTCAACTTAAAATTCAGCACAAACCAGGAATCGTTAGCCTTCACAACTTTCTTGCCGCTATCGTCGGTATCAGTAACCTTGCAGATAATCTCGTTGGTCATCGGGTCAATAATCACTTCATTATTGCCCTCACCTAATTTTTTTACGCCGATACCCTGAGGCATAGGCACCGCCAAATCAACTTCTCCGGTCTGAAGGTCAAAATGCTGCTTGTCCGTCTTCTTGTAAAGCTCAAAGGGACTGTTGCCGTCAAACATACTATCCAAATGCGCAAGCCGGGTGACTAATCCCCACTTATTCGGATCGTCCTGCACTTTAACAGGGTCGAGCAGTTCGGTAATTGTCTTATACGGGCTGTAACCTGAAATCGTTATTACAAAACCGCGATCCGGCGCCACGCCGCCCGGCCCCGCCGACGGGGCTCCCCCCGTCCTGCCTCGCGCAACAGGCGAAAATCTACTCGGCGCCCTGCCTCGTCCTCCCCCGCCACCGCCCCTCATCATATCTCTCGATTCCGCCTGACCGCCTGAACCCGCGCCTCCGAGCAGCTCCCTCGAATCAAGACCTCTCTCCAAACTCGTCGTTCCGAACTGACCGCTCCCGACGTCCAGCGTATAGTAAATAGACATCCCGATTACAAAAATCTGCTTGCGCTCCCGGCGGTCCGGGAACTTCTCTTTTATCGCTTTCACGTCGCCGCTGGCAAAAGCACGGTAAAGCTCCGCCTGCTCCGGGTTGCTTTGGGCATTCGGCAATGTCCCTATCAACTTCTGGTACAGTAAAGGCACCATATCACGATACTTGAACAGCTCGAACTCCTTTTTTATCACCGCTTCCGATTCGCTGGCTCTGGCCTCTTCGGCCTTTAGGTCGGCTTGGGCCTTCTTTGCGGCATCCACCACCAGCTTTGCTGCCTCTCTCTGCGATACCTTGCTGGTGTAGCTGGCGCGGTCTATAAGCGTNNTTCGTCTTGCTTGCCCATACCATTGACTTGGCTATGCTCCGGGGCAATAGATTGCTCTCTATCCGCCCAAGACCAAGCGCCTGCACCCCTAACCCGTAAACGACGCCAAAATCACATACGCTTTCATGGAACTTCGCCGCCGACACCGACGCGTTTATCCCGACCTGCTTGAACGCGTCTGGCCGCTCTATCTGCATCTGCAAGCTCTGCTGAAGGTACTGGAGCAAACCTCGCATCTTCGTGCCGCCGCCCAGCGCGATAATTCTCACCAGCTTCACATTCGAGTGCGAACTGGTATAAAAACCGAGCGAACGCTGAATCTCCGACGCCAGGTCAGTGAACACCGGCTTCATCGCCTGCAGAATCTGCCTGGCATATTTACTCATCGGCGCGGTACGCTTGAGCTTTTCCGCCTTTTCAAAATTCAGCTTGAACGTGTCCGCTATCGCCTTGGTAAAGGCGTTGCCCCCCATCGCTATCGTCCGTTGCCAAACGTCCGATTTCGTGCAGACCACAAGGTCGGTAGCTTCTGCACCTATGTTCAGCACCACCGTCGCCTGCGTATCCGAGCGCATCAGGTCAGGCCTGTCGTAAAAAATATAGTTATAAAGCGCCATCGGCGCTATCTGAACGTATGTAACCTCCAGGTTCTCCCTGCTGAAATGCTCAAGCTCCGCCGTCACCACGTCGTTCTTTATCGCGAATATCCCGACCTTCGCCTCCGCCGCCCCCGCCTCCGTCATCAATTGCCAATCCCATGCCACCTCGTTGATATCAAAAGGAATCTGCTGGCTGGCTTCGAACTTGACGATTTCAGGGATGCGTTTTTGCTCGACAGGCGGGAGATTGACAAAACGAGCGAAACTGTTTGCACTTGGGACGGCGACGATGATTTCGTCTCTGCCGAGGTCGTTGGCCTGGACAAACTGGCGAAGCGAGATAGCGATAAGCTCCTGCTTTTCCTGGTCGTTGATTCCTGAGCCGGAGAGGACTTTTTGGTGCTGAATATGTTCGAAGCCGATGACCTCGAGGGTGCCGGATTCGTTGCTAAGGCGGAGCGCCTTGAGCGAGGTATTTCCGATGTCGATGGCCCAGACCGACCCGATTTTTTCCGCCATAAACTACGCCTCCTGCCACGCTATAATTGTTGAGCGGGGCTTGTATTCGGCTACCAACGCAAATAGTATAACACAAAGAATTATATTATTATAGGAACTATGAGAACTTTTTCCATATATACGCTTGGCTGTAAAGTGAATCAGTACGAATCGCAGCAGATAGCCCAGCTTCTTGAGGAGCTGGGTCTGTCGGCGGCGGAGTCGGGTGAGAAGCCCGATTTAGCGGTGATAAATACCTGTTGCGTAACAGGGACCGCGTCAGCCAAGAGCAGGCAATATATACAAAGAGCGTTAAAGGCCAATCCAGCCGGCGTAAGGGTCGTCTGCGGGTGTTTGCCGGCGATGAACAGCCGGGAAAGCCCCCCTTGCGACGGCGATAATATTCATATCATCAGCAGCCGAGACGATTTGGCGCAAAGAATCGCCCAAATTATCATCGGCGGTAATCCCCTTATTACAGCAAAAAACGGCTTAAAAATCAAGGACGGAATGGCTAAATTCGCTAAATATCCCAAATTGCCACAATTATCCAGTTTCAAAGGGCATACAAGGGCTTTTTTGAAGGTTCAGGATGGATGTGACGGCCTTTGCAGCTATTGCGTTGTACCTAAAGTCAGGCCTGATGTTCAAAGTAAGCCGATGGGAGAAGCGGTAGAGGAGGCAAAGGCCCTTGTGGCGGCTGGGCATAAGGAAATCGTCGTTACAGGCGTCAATCTGGGGGCGTATGGGCGGGAAACAGTGAGGAGAACAGGTGAGGAGGAGAACAGGAGAAGTGAGAATTTAGAATTAAGAATTGAGAACGAAGAATGCGGAAACAATGAGAAATTAACAGATTTACTAACGGCGATGGCGCGAGTGCCGGGGTTGTTGAGGCTTCGGGTGAGTAGTTTGGAGCCGGGGGACATTAGTGAGGAATTGTTAGACGTGTTCTGTTCGCATTCGAACATTATGCCTCATATTCATTTGTCGGTGCAGTCAGGGGCGAGCGCGACATTGAAAAGAATGTGTCGGCAATATGACGCGACAGAACTGCGGGCGAAAATTGAACTGATAAAACGGCGATTGGACAGGCCCGCGATTACGGCGGATATTATCGTAGGGTTTCCAGGCGAGACGGATGAGGATTTTGAGCAGACGGTGGAACTTTCAAAGTGGGCGGGGTTTTCGAAGATACACACCTTCCCATTCTCTTCGAGAATGGGGACCCCTGCTTCAAGGATGAAAAACAAGGTAGAGTCAAAAATTATAAAAGAACGGGCACAGATTCTGCGGAAAGTGAGCGATGAACTGGGCTTTAAGTTTAGAGAACAATTTATAAATCAAATCTGTGAGGTCCTTATCGAAGGTTCAAAGGATAAACAAGCGTTCGGACATTGCGAACGGTACTTCGTAGTCAAAGTAACAAAAGATTGTCGATTGCCGAGTGTCGAATGTCGATTTAATAAGAATGAGATTGCGAAGGTGAGGATTACGGCGGTGACGGAAGAAGGGGCGACTGCGGAAGCTTGTGCAGAAGTGATTCGTGGTCCGTAGCCAGAAACTAGGGAGGATAAGAACAAGCCACTTGTTAGTTGCTCTACAAAAAGAAAACCACAGTTCTAACTGTTAGAAAAAAGTCGCAACTCACGACATCGTTCTTCTTTCCTGGCTTTCATTCGAATAGCAACATCGGAACTTTCAAAGTGCGTAACAACAATAGCGCTTCTGAAAGTAACGGGTCTATCAAGACCTGTAACGCGTTCTAATTTAAGTTTGCAGGAGTTCGCATCAATTGAAAAAAGGCTGTATGTTGGTGGTGGTGCCAATAAAATAAAGTCTCTCGCGGAAACTTTTTCGGCAATTAGTTCGTAAGCTCGAAGAGACTCCGAATGGGCAGCGTAAGCAAGCCATCCAGCCCATTCACAGATTTTCTCGCCATTGGACAGAATGAACGCGGGACGGTAGGGACAAATTGAGCTTTTTGCACCTTGGCTTTGGGGCATGTCCGATAGATACAAGATTCGTGCAGGGCCGCCAGGGTCTTGGTATTTAGGTGGCGGCAAGTCTTGAAGCCCGAAACCTAAATTAGTCAGGTGATCTTCGTATAGCTTTCTTTTTTTATCTTCATTTCCTTCCGCATTTTTTTTATCTGGGGTGCCAACAAATGTAATGAGGTTCGTACCATCACGACGGGCAAAAACAATGTCCTTGCCATATTCTGCCATAGCTTCCGGGTTTGGGCATTTCTCGACTGGGCCGTACTTTATCATTGCGGCACAAGCAACGTAGATTTCACCACTAGTATAGTTGCACATAACGTTAAAGCACATTTTGGAGTCCCGGACACATGTTATTGACGCAAAAGGAGCATCGAGACCCTGCAAAGACCAATTTGGATCGTTGATGGCATCGGCCACATATTTTTTGTCTGGTTCAGTTTTTTTAAAGTCATCAAGGGCTTTGGCGAATGGTTTGGACCTGTCAAATGGATCGATGAAAAAAGCGAGTCTTGCAGCAAATTCACGTCGTTCTTCTGTAGTTCCCTCTTCTGTGAAGATTGCGCATTGGTTGTCAAACTCACGGAGACGCTGGACTATTATATGCTCAGGGGCAAGATCAAAAAAAAGAGTGTCGACTTTGCCTCGTGTAGATGCTGTCACATCTTCAATCTTTTGGCGTATGAGAAAATTACGGGACTCAATAAGAGCCTTCATTGCAACTTGAAGATGTGCGATTTCCACACCCTTCATTCGTCGAAGGGACACCAACTGCTTAGGCGGTGCAGAGTAATCTCGAGGCGAAACCAACGTGCCTGGGTGCAAATTAAGCGCTGCTTCTATTTGCTCTAGAACCTCCCGACTTGCGACTCGTTCCTTGTTTATGATTTGCCCAATATATTGAGGGGTAACTTTTATGTGCTTGGCAAGTTGGGACTGCTTAACTCCCTTTTGCGCCAATATGTTCTTAAGGTCATCAATACCAAATAACATTAATGTTGCCTCCAAAGACTTCTGTATTATACACAAGTTTATACAAAGTAAGCTTTAGTTGTCAAGCATAATTTTGTAAGCTCGCTATGTCCGTTGAGCTTTGAATGTCTTAATAATTTTAATCATTGTTAAGTGTAGGGTCATAATAAGTTAAGCCCGTGTCCTACAAACAAACGAATTTGTAAAGCAATAGTACTTGCAGAAGCCAACTACTCGTTCCGAAGTTTGCGAAGAGCAAGTACAATTTCGGTTTCTTGTCCTTTAAGTTCAATCAAAGAGTTGTCCACGCTGTTTAGAGATCGGCCTATGTTGCTATGTGCTACGATTACAAGGGTGATTCTACGGCGAATCTCAACGAGTTGCTCCTGCAATAAGATAACGGCTCGGTTACTCATATCTAACCTCCAACGCTAAACCCTATTGATTATGCTTATAACATACTAAACTGTTGCTGTCAACACAATTCTTTGAAAAATCCGCATTTTTTTTAATAACATTTAGAATTGTCGTTACTTATTCTGGGAAAAGGACTTATGTATTTTAAGGGAATTATGCACTTGGCAAAACAAAGGGGATTTAAGAAAGGAAATCGATTGTGTGTGGGATAAATTGGTCTGATTTTTTGGCTGGCGTAGGTTTAGGGTTGTGCTTAGGTGCGACAGTAATGGCATATTGGATAAATTATTTTATACATAAAAGATGGTTTTGTTAAGTGTATCGTTCTGAATTTTTTAAGGATACCAGCCCCCAGATCGTAGTCTGGGGCCTTTGCTGCGCTACGGGAGGGCAGACGGGCGGATGAGGAAACTGGATCCCCGGCAGAAAACCAAAGAAGCTAACCCCGAGGACCTTCGCTCCTTCGGCGTTGCTCTGGACAGGTGCGCTACGGAAAATTGGTGCATGCGAACTCTCCGAAAAATTTTCGAGCGGCGTTGTCATAAGCCATAGCGGCGTCGAGTTCGTCAGTGAATGAGCCGAGGAAGAGCCGTTGGCCGTTGACGGAGATTCGAGCACGCCAAAGGCCGGTGGGTTTGACGAAGTCAACGCCTTTGAAACGGGAGGTGGTTTTGTCGTTTCTTTTTCGGGCGTTTTGCTGGTTGGTGGAATCGGTGGCGAAGCGGAGATTTGAGCGGCGGTTGTCGAGGCCATTGTGGTTGATGTGGTCAACGAGGAGGTCGTCGGGGGGATTGGCAACCTGGCGGTGCATCCAGATTACGCGGGGCTTGAGGAGCGGGCCGCGAGAGACGGTGCAGAAGGCGTAGAATGTGCGGGATGAGCGGTTGAGCCGCCATTTGAATCGGCAGAGGCCGTCGTAGTCAGGCGGGGTCAACGATGGCGAAGCGGAATTTTTTGATGTGGATAAAGCAGGCGGAATGGCCAAAGCGGAAGCGGTAATAGAAAAGAACGAACCAGAGACACAGCCGAGAGAAGCAATCCGGAACCGTTACTGTAAATTTAGCAGACATAATTCTTGTCCTCCTGAGCAAGAAATCCTAATTTCTAAATCCGAATATCTAAACAAATCCTAAACTCTAATGACCGAAAGAGATTGCTTCGGCCTACGGCCTCGCAATGACAACCCGCAGGCCCGCCTGCGGGCTAACCGATGAGGAAAACAGTTCCTCTATCCTTAATTTATTTGATGCTCAGCCCCGCACCCCTTAGGGGGAAACGCGGGGCTTCTTGCCTATTTATAGAGGGATGCATCCCTCTATAAATAGGCGCGAACTTGCGCGCTTTTGACGAAAATTCGTGTTTTGGGGATAGGCCTAAATGCCCTTAAGTTGTTGTAGGATAAGGAGTAAAAAAAAATTTAGAAATTCCAGGATTGGCCAAAAAACACTTGCGCGAAATCGGCGAACAGTTGTATGATACAACTGTTTTAAACAACCGTTTGGGTCCAGAATTTAAGCCGTTATCCTGAAAGCATTTACAGCGAAATTGGCATCTGAAAAACGCGCGAAAAACAGGGCAAAAAATGGTCAAAAAACTTAGACGTTTATTTGTAAATACCTACTAAAATTGAGGTTACGCTTGCTCCCCGGCCTACGGATTGCCCCCAGCCAACGAATATTAAATGTCCAATTTCCAATATTAAATGCTCAATGTCCAAGACGCCACGGGCAAAGAACCAGTGCTTAACAATTGCGGGACAATCGTTTATAGTTGGTTTTTGGGCGTTGAACAAAGATGCGGCATTGCTTTTTTGGAGATTAGAATGATAAGCACATGGCATAAGGTTTTTGTGTGCATGATTATCTGCGATTGTTTATTGCTTTGCAGCGCGAGGGCGGAGCAGTTTTGCGGAGACATAAACAATAAGGACACAATAATCGACGTGATGAATGGTGAGTACCGAATCACCAACAACGTCTGGAGAGGCACATCAACTCAGTGTTTGAGCATCGACCCCAATTCCACATTCTTCAGCATCATCCGCTCAACCCACGATTCAAACGTGGTGGTGGCATATCCCTCCATTATTCGCGGACAGCACTTCAGCGGCGTGAACACCAAAAATAGCGGCATGCCCATAAAAATCAGCGATATAGCGACCGCTCCCGTCGTATGGAACGCTGATGTAAACCACGCCAAAGGCGTCTGGAATACGGCCTTCGAGGCATGGATAAGCAAGACGGGAGGCACTGTCCCGGAAGGGGGAGCGGAACTGATGGTATGGCTTAACAAAAAAGGAAGCATAATAATGCCCGCAGGCGGGGAAAAGAAGGTGACGATAACTGTTGCCGGCACCCAGTGGAATGTCTATTTTGATTCCCAGCAGCGCAACTGGAAATACATCGCTTACGAAAGGGCAAAGCCCAGCGTTACGGCGAGTTTTGACCTCAAGGATTTTATAAATGATGCGGTATCGCGGGGTTACTTAGAAAGCTCATGGTACTTAGACAGCATGGAGGCCGGCTTCGAGATAATACAGGACGGCCAGGGGCTGACGAACAGGTCGTTTTCGGCTTCTGTTACCGCGCGCAGCAGTTCTGAACCGAACAACGCGGTGCCGACAAAATAGACCGGCGATATCTCAAGGTAATTACGGCTGAGTCCAGAGGCAGACGGTTCCGAGGAACTGTTTCTGGTGAATGACGGGTTCGGAGATAACCATGTAGCCGTCGCGAGAGACGAATTTTGCCTTTGTAGGGGGCAGGAGTTTGAACTCCTTGTTCCTGACGTCATCGCGATGGTAGGAGGAGAAGAGCTTGCCATTGCAATCGTAGATGCCGGCGAAGACAATACTGTTTTGAGTTTTGAGGGATTCGAGAATTCCATTCGCGTCTTTGGCGTCCTCGAAAGACAGTGCACATTTGACGTTTGAGGAAATCAGCTTTGCCTGTGTGGAGGTAAAATACAGAAGGTTGTATTTGCTGTTTTTACATTGTGAGTTGATAAATGACAGGGAAGCGAAGAGCAGGCCCATAGACATACCTGTCGCAAAAGCGATTATAATGAACTTTCTCCTGGAACTATCAGCCATAAATTTTCTGCTCACCAGGCAATAATTTTGCTTTAAGTCCCTCTTCTCCGCTGGGGATTGCGGCCCGCGTCATATATTCGGGCGAGTTGCAACGACGCACCGTTATTTTCGGCGTTTGGCGGGGGTAACTTAACGACTGTTGTAACGTTATATAAGCTTAAGACCGGTAAACACGCGGGAATCCGCGTTGCGAGGGCTTTTTATCTGGCGTGGACGCCGGCGGGGGCGGAGCAATTGGAATACTCTTCCATTAAGCCATCGATGAGGTCTTTTACGGAAACGAGCTTGTCCACTCTATAGACGTTTGCGCCAGCGAAGGCAAAACCGTGTTTGAGGTCGCCATTTTTGGCGTGGGTCAGCGCGAGGGCAATGCAGTAAGGGACGTTTTTGAAATCGCAGCTTCTCAGGCATTTCCAGGGGCACTTGAAGGGTTCTTTTTGGCCTGAGGCGATCCTGTCGAGAAACTCGCAGCGTATGGCCCTGCCGGGCAGGCCGACGGGGCTGTCGATAATGATGATGTCGTCTTTTGTGCAGCGGAGAAACGTCTGCTTAAACTCATCGGAGGCGTCACATTCGAAGGTCGCGACGAATCTTGTCGCCATTTGCACGGCGCTGGCGCCCAACTGCATAAATTTATAGATGTCTTCGCCGGTGTATATGCCGCCCCCGGCGATGACGGGGATACTTTTCTGGAACTTCTGCTCGTAAGGTTTTACCGCGGAGATAACGGAGGGCACTAATTTTTCGAGGGCGTGTTCGGGGTCAGTGATATCCTCTTTTCTGAAGCCGAGGTGTCCGCCGGCAAGAGGGCCTTCGACAACGACAGCGTCGGGGACATGATTGAAGTGTTTGGCCCAGGATTTGAATATAAGCTCGGCGGCCCTGTCTGAGGACACGATGGGGACAAATTTTGTGTGCAGCGAACCAAGGGCATCAAGGGGAAGAGTTTTGGGAAGTCTTATCGGAAGCCCTGCGCCGAGGAAAAGGACGTCAACTTTTTCATCGACCCCACACTGGACGAGGTCGTCAAAATCCGAAAGGGCGACCATTATATTCAAGCCGATGAGTCCTTTGGTATTGGCTCTTGTCTTGACGAGTTCTTTTCGCAGCGCCCTGTTGTTGGCCTCGTTGAAATTCGTGTGGGAATCCGGCTCGAGCTGGCCAATTCCAGCGGTGGCGATAACGCCGATGCCGCCGGCATTTGCGACTGCCGAGGCCAAACCGGACAGGGAGATACCAACTCCCATTCCACCCTGAATAATCGGAACCTTAGTTTCGAGATTTCCTATTCGCAGTGTTGGTATATTTTTAAAGCTCGTATAAAACCTCACTCAATATTCGCAGCTAAGTATCTCTCAGCATGTGAGAACTCGACGCTTATGGGTATTATATCTTATGGCAAATCTCCTGGCGAGCAAAAAATAGACAACTGCGAAAAAAATGCGACAGGGGCGAGCGTCGTTCATATATCGCAAGAAAGCAGGGCGGAATATAGCGTTTTTTCTATCGGTTGGCGAGGAGAACGCCGAAATGTATTTTAGGAAAGCACAGTCCTAAATACCTGTAAGTATAAAGGGGTATAATATGAAAAAGTGTCCGTTTTGCGCGGAAGAAATTCAGGATGAGGCGGTGAAGTGCAAACACTGCGGCGAGTTTCTGATTGACGCGGAGTTGAAACGAATGAGAAAACAGGGGGACGGCAAGTGGTATCACAGGACGCCGACAGTGATTATCTCGGTGCTGTGCATCGGGCCACTGGCTTTGCCGTTGATATGGTTCAATCCTAATTACAGTATGGCGAGCAAGATAATCTGGACGATTGTCATTATCGGGTTTACGATTCTGCTGTGTGTGGGGTCTGTCGGACTTTACGCGAATTTTTTGAAGCAGATTCAGGAGACAGGGCTGTAGGGCTGATGAGAATCGATTTGTCGAAAATATTCAGGTATTGCCCTGGATGCGGGGCCAAAGGACCGAAGGCACATTCCAAGACCAAGCACATAACGTGCGGCAAGTGCGGGTTTGAGTATTATCACAACGTGGCATCTGCGGCGGGGGCAATTATAGAGTATGGCTCAAAGGTGCTTGTGACGATTCGTGCCAATGAGCCAAAAGCGGGGATGCTTGATTTTCCGGGCGGGTTCGCAGATTACGGTGAGCCGATTGAAGAAACGCTTGCAAGGGAAATTCGCGAAGAGCTTGGAATAAGAATCAAAAACCCGCGATATCTTACATCTGCACCGAATATCTATGTGTATAAAGGCATAACGTACGCGACCACGGATTTGTTTTTTGCGTGCAGGATTGATGAACCGAAAAAAATAAAGCCAGACAAAAAGGAAATAGCGAGCATTGAGTTTTTTGAGCCAGGCCGGATTCCCGTAAACAGATTAGCGTTCGACTCAGCCAAAAAAGCAATCAGATACTACCTAAAGCAGCGTCGCCAGACCCGCTAAGCCGCACAAAGTTTAATAAGCCCGCCAGGTTATTTTTTTCTGACCGCTATTGTGTAAATTGGTCTGTTTTCCATGAGGTATTTTCGTTCGAAGTTTGAGCCGACCCATTCGCCGATTTGAGCGCCGGCGTTGGGGAGAAAATCAATTTGTTCCAAACAATCGGCTTTGGAGGCAAACACGGATTTTATCTGCTCGAAGTATTCCGCAAAATCGGTGGCAACGCGGATTGTACCGGCGGGTTTCAAGGCGCGGATGAGCTGGTCGGTATTGGCATCGTTGATGAAACGTCTTTTTTTGTGGCGTTTTTTGGGCCAGGGGTCGGGGAAATAAAAGTGGAAGCAATCGACAGAGGAATCGGGGACACATTCGGCGATATAACGGACGGCATCGGTGCGGATTATGCGGACGTTAGTCAGATTCCATCGGCCAATCCGGTCAACGGCGAAACGGTAAAATTTGCCTGCCCATTCAATCCCGATAAAATCGGCGTTGGGCTGGCATCTTGCCTGGTTTACCAAAAACGTCCCCTTACCTGAGCCAATCTCGATATGGATGGGGGCTAAACGTCCGAAAATATCGCCAAAATTAAGCTTGACAGGCGGATTTGGGTGCTCCATGACGAATTGTGGATAATTATTTAATTTTCTTGACATTTCGAAAACCAATCATTATAAGGCCGACTTTCGTAACATTTTGGCTGATAGTGGACTTAATTATAAGGTACAGGCAGGATTTTGCCAAATACCAGTATTGGGCAGGGTAAAAACGGCAAAATAAGGGCTTAAAGTCGATGCAAAAGCTAATCGATATTGAGGATGACTGGGTTGTGAGAGAGGAAGAACTTTTTGGAGATTTTTTTTGCACCGGAACTGGGCCTTGGGCGTATAGATATATAGTGGCCAAAGGCATAGGGATAAGCCGGGTAAAAGCGACGCCAATGGAGAAAAGGTCGCACAAATGATACGTCAATTAATGAAAACTCGTCGTAAGCAGGTTCTGATAGATATCAATACGCAGAAGGACTTTTTCGTAGACGACGGCATGGCGCGTGTTGGTAATCGCAGGAGGGTATTAAGCCATATCAGAAGGGTAATGGCATTTGCCCGCGCCAAGAAAATACCGGTGGTTTCAATTTGTGAAGTTCATCCCGAAAACAACGGCGGATTCTGCGTGGACGGAACTGAAGGGATGCATAAAATCAATTACACACTTTTGAACAACCGGGCGAGCTTCGCAGCAGATAACAACACCGATTTACCGGTTGATTTGCTGAGGGAGTATCGACAGATTATTCTGCACAAGCGGTGCTTAGACCCGTTTGATGAGCCGAGGATAGACCGATTGCTGAGTGAAATCCGCGCGAATGAATTTGTTCTGATAGGCGCCTGTGCGGAAGGAGCCGTTGAGGCGACGGCGCTGGGATTGCTGCAGCGAGGCAAGCGGGTGACGGTCGTGGTCGATGCGGTCGGTGCACAGGACAAACAAAAGGCAAGGCACGCATTTCGCAAGATAGCGGCCAAAGGCGCCCGGCTTATCGATACGAGGAAGCTGGCGGGCATATCACATCTCAAATCGGTCGGCACTTTCCACGACGACATTATGCAGGATAGCTCCGACGTAGTTGCCGCGGACCTGCTGGTTGAGTAATAAACAGACACAATACACCGGACTCAAGACCCCAGACCAAAGACCAAAGGCACAGTCAAATTGTCTTGCAAAAACATCCCTCAATGCGTATAAAGACGCCGTCAGGGCTCGTAGCTCAGCGGTAGAGCAGTGGACTCATAATCCATTGGTCGAAGGTTCGATCCCTTCCGGGCCCATTTGTAACCCTTTTATTCAAATGGATTTACATTTAAAGAATTTTCTACTCCTTAAGTCTGGAAAGGCACTTGCAACAGATTTGCAACATAAATGCCGGCCATTGTTTTTGAACTTGCCTGCCGTGCCCGCTCAAGCAGATCATCACGAACTGCCAGATAAAACCGTTGAGTGGTCTCAAAGTTGGCGTGACCAGCCATGGTCATAACATCGCGTACTATAAAAAATTCATCCGATGCTAATTTTTTGGAAAAGCTGATCTTACAAGCAGCTTGTTTTGCCGAAATTGGTCGACTTTCCTATTGATCTGCACTATTGACTTTTACCAAAAGGGCGGGGTGGTATGCCTTCTAGTAATTTTTACGGTGCGAATGCTGTATCTTTTGAGGAATCATATGTGTGTATTCGTGCCTTAACAATCTCAGTCTAACAAAGTTTTTACATTAAACTAATCATTTGCTAACATAGGCGGCGGATACTGGTTAGAAAACATAAAGGGAAAGGGATACAAGTGGTCAGAGGAAGCATACTTGCTGTAGATGACGAAGAAGATGTGCTGGAGCTGGTGCGTTACAACTTCAACAAAGAAGGATTTAAGGTTGAAACGGCCGTTACCGGCGAAGAGGCGCTGAAAAAGGCGAAGGCCAACCCGCCAAGCGTTATACTGCTTGACCGTATGCTGCCGGGGATAGATGGCATCGAGGTTTGCAGGCAGCTTAAGGCCGATTCGAAGACCAGCTCTATACCTATAATAATGCTGACTGCCAAAGGCGAGGAGTCAGACGTTGTTTCCGGCCTGGAGGTCGGCGCGGATGATTATGTTACAAAGCCGTTTAGCCCCAAGGTCCTTATTGCCAGGGTGCGGCGGATTCTATACAGGGCAACAGCGGCAAAACAGGAAAATACGCCCGTCAAGATTCACGACCTGACTATAGACCCCGCCCGATACGAGGTGAAACTCAAAAACAAGCTGGTAGAACTGACTTTTACGGAGTTTATGATTCTTTATACGCTGGCGAGGAAACCGGGATTAGTGCTGAGCAGATACAATATAGTTGACGCGATTCGCGGAAATAATTATGTTGTGACCGACCGGGCCGTGGACGTGCAGATTGTTTCTTTAAGGCGCAAACTCGGCCAGTTCGGAAAATACATTGAGACCGTAAGAGGCGTGGGCTATCGTTTCAAGGACTAATTGATGGCGAAAAGGCGTCTGCTTTGGCAGCTTTACCTTCCCTACCTGATAATTACTATTCTGGCGCTTGTACTTTTAAGCTGGTACGCGTCTTACTCATTCCGCTGGTTTTACTACGATGAGGTTGCCAGGGACCTTAAATCAAGGACTCAGCTTGCGGGCCGGCAGATTTTGCCTGTTGTGAGCCAAAAAAGTTTCGACGAAGTTGACCATTTATGCAAATTACTTGGTCAAACCGCCGGGATTCGGCTGACGATGATACTCCCTGACGGCCAGATTGTCGGCGATTCGGACCAGCAACCGGACAAAATGGAAAACCACGCGGACCGTCCTGAATTCAGGCAGGCAATGAACGGGCAAACCGGTAGGTCCGTGCGATTCAGCGACACCTTAGGCAAAAATATGATGTATATCGCCGTGCCTCTTAAAGAGCAGGAGCAGACCATAGTTGTAATTCGCGGGTCGCTTTCTGTTACCGCCGTTGACAAGGCGCTAAATGATATTTACGCAAAAATCATCTGGGGAGTCATAGGGGTGGCGCTTTGTGCGGCTGGCGTAACTTTAGTTGTATCCCGCAAAATAACCAAGCCAATCGAACAAATGAAAGACGCCGCAAAGCGGTTTGCCATGGGGCAGTTAGACCACAAGGTTCCGGTGCCTGACTCTGAAGAACTCGCTGAGCTTGCGGGTGCGCTCAACGAAACCGCAGACCGTCTCAAGCGGACAATCGAAACCATAACGAACCAGAAGAATCAGCTTGAGGCGATTTTAAGCAGTATGGCTGAAGGCGTGATAGCTGTCGATTCGGACGGACGAGTCGTGAGTATTAATAAAAAGGCGGCACAGCTTCTTGAGATAGACGGCGATTCGGCCACAGGGCAAAGTATTGAGGAGACAATCAGAAATGTGGACATCCAGCGATTTATGCGATATACCCTGAACTCCTCTACGCCAACTGAAGAGGATATTACTCTGTCGGCAGAGCAATCTATTTCACTGCGAGCCAGAGGCACATACCTTACCGACCATCAGGGCAATAAAAGCGGGGCCGTTATAGTATTGAGCGATATGACGAAGATGCAGCGGCTGGAAAACATCAGGCGCGATTTTGTGGCAAATGTCTCTCACGAGCTTAGGACGCCGATTACTTCCATCAAGGGCTTTGTTGAAACGCTCTTAGACGGCGCAATTAACGAGCCCGAACAAGCCGAGCGTTTTCTAAATATTATCGCGGGCCATACCGACCGCTTAATGGCGATTATCGAAGATTTACTGAGTTTGTCCCGCTTGGAAGAAGACGGCCAGAAGAGAATGATTGCGAGGGAGCATTTGAAAATTAGACCCGTGCTGGACTCGGCAATTGAGCTTTCCGGCCCAAAGGCAGGCGACAAGAAAATCAAAATCGATATTGATTGCGATGGCGATTTGGAGGCGTTGATAAATCCTACTTTGCTTGAGCAGGCGGTTTTGAATCTCGTTGATAATGCCATTAAATATAGTTCCGCTGAAAGCATGATCCAGATAAGCGCCGGAAAAGCGGATTCGACAAGCTCACCGCAGGCCGACAAGGAAGTGACAATCGCGGTAAAGGATTCGGGTTGTGGCATAGAAAAGAGCCATCTTTCACGCATATTCGAACGGTTCTATGTTGTTGACAAGGCCCGCACGAGAAAACTCGGCGGGACAGGGCTTGGCCTTGCGATAGTCAAGCACATCACAAATCTTCACGGCGGCTCAGTTTCTGTCGAAAGTTCTCCCGGCCAGGGCAGCACCTTTACTATTCACCTTCCCATTAGATAAACAGTTTTTCATCAGCTTGCTCTAAAATTACTGTCGAATACCCACCGATTAACACAATTCTAACATCAATTTAACAGGCCTTTAGCGAAGCTCAAATAATATTCCACCTAAACAGGTACGACGCCAGCCGGGGTGGTCTCGGTTCAGCGTTCAGGCAATAAAACAGTTTTTTGTGGAGGTACGAGTAATGAATAAGTTAAGGATGATTTGTGGGTGTCTGCTGCTGGGCCTTGTTTTCGCCTGCAGCGTCAGGGCGGACGAAATCAGCGATATGAAGAAGCAAATAGCTGATATGCAGACCAGGTTAGACCAGATGGAATCACAGCAGAAGAAGGTTGTCGCCGAGGAGGTCAACAAGGCCGTAGAGAAAAAATCTATGGTGCCGGACAATATGAAGTGGGCGGAGAATATGAAAATCAGCGGTGATTTGCGATACCGCTACGAGGGGATTGATTCACAGAGCAAAGGTAAATGGACGGACAGCATAAATCGAAATCGGCTTCGCGCCAGAATTGGCCTTTACGATAAAATCAATGACGAGGTTGACGTCGGATTCCGTTTGGCCACCGGGTCGAGCAGTGACCCTGTTTCGACTAACCAGACCGAGCAGGATGCTTTCAGCAAGAAATCGATATGGTTAGACCAGGCGTACTTCGACTGGCATCCTAAAGATATAACGGGTTTCGACTTCATTGGCGGCAAAATGCCCCAGCCCTTTTATCGAGTCGGCAACAATCAGTTGATCTGGGATGACGATTTGAACCCGGAAGGATTAGCTGTCAAATACGAACTGCCGATTAGCGATGCGTTAAAGGCATATATCAACGGCGGCGGATTCTGGGTTGGGCATCCTGATACCGTTACCGCCCAGGATACATCGCTGTGGGGGGTGCAGGGTTATCTGAAGAATGTGTTCGAGGATAAGAGTTATGTTCTTGGCGGTATGAGCTATTACACCTATGGGAATATTAAGGAACAGAACGACATTACAAAACTCTGGAAAGGCAGTTCCAGCTTTTTCGGCAATACCTCAGTCGCCGGTGATTACAAATATGGTTATGACATTGTCGAAGGATTCGCGGAATACGGCACTAAAATTGCGGATTATCCCGTAGCGGTGTTCGGCAGTTACGCGCACAATACCGGGGCACCCAGCGACAAGAGCAACGGCTGGCTCATCGGTACGACATTCAACAAGGCCAAAGACCCCGGCTCATGGCAAATCGGATATGACTATCGCGATTTAGATTCTGATGCGGTGGTGGGCCAGTTCAGCGATTCTGATTTCGATAATGGCGGGACAAACGCGAGGGGCCACAGGTTTAATTTCACCTATCAACTGGCGAAGAATTTTCAGGCCGGCCTGACCTACTTCCTCGATGAAAATAAAACCACGGATGATAAATATCGCCGGCTTCAGGCGGATTTGCTTTTCAAGTTTTAGAATGGCGCAGGGCTAACAAAATTTTAACGAAAAACTAACGAAATATTAACAATGTTCGCGTAGATTAAATGAGAAGGAGACAAAAAAATGAAGAGATTAGTATTTAGTCTGGTCTTGCTGGCGCTCGCAGCCACTGGTCTGGTGCGGGCGGAAACTTTGCAAATTGATGGTTCGACGACCGTTGGCCCGATTGCGGATGCTTTCGCGGAATATTTTATGAGGACCAACCCCGGTCTTGAGATTACCGTCAAGAAGACGGGCTCCGGCGACGGGGCCGCGGCGTTGATTGACAGCCGGTGCGACATAGCGACTCTGAGCCGGTTTATGAAGGATAAAGAGTTCAAAGCGGCAGTTGACCACAACGTATTTCCAGTAGCACACGCAATTGCTATGGACGGCGTATGTATCATCGTGCATCCGTCGAATACCGTAACCGCACTGACTACGGCTCAGGTGCGAGATATCTACAAAGGCAACATCAAGAACTGGAAAGAAATAGGCGGCCCTGATGCGGAAATAGTGATTGTCAGCAGGGACACGTCGTCAGGGACATACGAGACGTTCCACGAGAAGGTTATGAACAAGGAAGAGCTGGCCAAGAACGTCGAATACGTCAACTCGAATCCGCAGGCACAGGCGAGAGTGAAAACAACCGCCGGTGCAATCAGTTATGTTGGTATTGGTTTCGTTGACGCCGAGGTCAAGGCGTTGAAAATCGATGGTATCCAGCCGACAAAGCAGACCATTGCAAATGGCACTTATCCTGTTGCAAGGCCTTTGTTTATGTTCACGAACGGCTACCCAAAACTCGGGTCAACGGTCTTTAAGTTCTGCACGTTCTATCTGACCGAAAAGGGCCAGGAAATTATTTTGGCGAAGGGATTTGTTCCTGTGACGAGCTACTAATTACCTGTTGTTGGAGAGTTCAGCAATTAAAACAAAGCGGGGGACTTTATTAGACACGTTAGTACCGGCGGCCGATTCACATCGGCCGCTGGTGCTTACATCTACCGAGGATATGAGGGGTTTCCTTACGCTTCATCTCGGCCGGACGGCCCTTTTTCTTATTACATGCACGTCTGTTTTGGCGGTGTTTCTGATTTTCCTGTTTGTAATGAGGGAGTCGCTACCGTTTCTCGCTAAATTCAGCATAAAAGAATTTCTCACAAGTACTGCCTGGTATCCCGAAGCGGTCACTCCTAAATTCGGGACACTGGCGTTACTTGTGGGGTCTGGATACGTAACGATTGTCTCGATTATATTTGCCGTGCCGGTGGGGATTTTAGCCGCGGTTTTCCTGAGCGATATAGTTTCGATGAAAATCAGGAACATCATAAAGCCGATTATTGAAATTCTCGCGGCGATACCGTCGGTTGCTTACGGTTTTTTCGCGGTGATGGTTTTGGCTCCGTGGATGCAGCAGAAGTTTGGTTTTTCCACGGGGACAAATGCTTTGAATGCGTCGCTTGTTTTGGCGGTGATGGCGTTACCCACGATAATAAGCGTTTCGGAAGATTCGATTTCAGCTATAGGAAGAGAATTAAGAGAAGCGTCATATAGTTGTGGCGCGACACGAATGGAGACCATTTTCAAAGTTGTCATTCCGGCCGCACACAGCGGGATAATCGCTGGGATAGTGCTTGGAATGATGAGGGCGATTGGCGAGACGATGGTCGTGTGGATGGCATCGGGAAACGCCGCGCAGATACCGCAGCCGTGGTGGGACTTGTCGCAATCAGTTCGGACGCTGACGGCGACAATCGCGGGCGATATGGGCGAGACAGAAAAGGGCTCCCCTCATTACAGGGCGCTTTTTGCCGCTGGGCTGCTGCTGCTGGTTATAACTTTGTGCCTGAATATGGTTAGCGAATATTTTCTGATACGAGCCAAAAAGGCGGGCGGGAAACACTGATGAAACCCGGTATACGAATCGCGATAGACAAGATATTCACCGTTGTTGCGGGAGCTTCGGTGGTTTGCCTGTGCTTGGTGCTGGCAGGGGTGCTGGGGCCGATGCTTTGGCGAGGCGGTTCGGCGGTCGTATTCAAGGGGACAATCGAATTCAGAAAGATGCAATTAGTGCTGTTTGGCCGGGGCGATGAGGACAAGATAGCGGCAGAAAGCAGACAGGCAGAAATCGCACGGGCGAAAATTTACAGCACAATCGAAAAATTCAAAGGCGGCATCGATCCCGAGAACCTTATAGAGAAAGCAAGACAAATTTACCGTCAGTTCGGAAACGACCTCCGGCAAACAAATATGTCTGCGGAGGATGTTGCTGAACTGCGTTCTGTAACCAGAAATATTCGCGACCGGCTTGAATCGGCTTTCGCAAGCTCGAATACAGTGGAAGTGAACGAATCATTAGCATACGTCCTCAATTTCAAAGACGACCCACGGTTTAAGAATACTTCCGCGGCTGGTCTCATCGGGCTTGCTGAGCAGTATAGCAAAGACATACACGGGATTAATCTTGCCGAAAGACAAAGATATTATCAGGAACTTCGACAGGTAGAAGAAATTTTAGTCGAACTCTTAGGTCCTGCGCCCGGCTCGGCAACGCCTGCTTTGATGATGAATCGTTTTGGAGCTACCCGTTGGGACCTGGCGCAAAAGTTGCTTGGCCAACTGTGCTGGTATGAGGAATGGATTAAGCAGGGGCCGGGACAGCCGATGGTCAGACGTCTGACGCCTCGTTCGCAGAGGTTTGCCGGCACGGAGATGGAGGGCCTTTTCACTTACATTCAGCAGAATCTGCCTGAAATGCTCAAGCCAAGACCGACTTTTTACTGGCAGTATTTCACAGACGACAGCACCCCAGGTCATTATTTCGGCGGCGTCGGCCCGGAAATTCTCGGAACACTTTTATTAACCTTACTCGCTATGCTTTTTGTCGTGCCTTTCGGCGTTATTTCCGCCGCTTACCTGGTGGAATGCGCATCTGATAATCTTGTAATCAGGATTATCAGGATGAGCATCAATACCCTCGCGGGCGTCCCCAGTATTGTTTTCGGGCTTTTTGGGCTCGCGTTTTTCGTGTTATTTTTCCTGCCTTTATTTGGAGCCCCTTCCAAGGGATGTATCTTGGCCGCCTCGATGACGCTGGCTGTATTGACGTTGCCGGTCATGATACGGGCAAGCGAGGAGGCGATACGAGGCGTGCCACAGACCTACAAAGAAGCGTCACTGGCATTGGGAGCAAGCAGATTCCGCACGTTTGTCAAAGTAACTCTGCCGGCGGCGCTGCCGGGGATTCTCACGGGCGTAATACTTAGCTTGAGCAGGGTTGCAGGTGAGACGGCCCCGGTACTGTTTACGGGGGCGGTTGCGCTTGGGCCGATGCCTAAGTCCATATTTGACCCGACGCGCACGCTTTCCTACGGCAGTTATGATATGGCCGTCGGCGACAAACTGGCCGCTATGGTGCCGCATAACCAGTTCGGGATGGTAGTGACATTAGTGCTGCTGATACTCTGTCTTAATGCCGTGGCAATTGTTCTTCGTTCGAGGGTATTTAAAAAACTGGCGGGTCATTAAACAATGGCGACGATGCGACTTTTACAGTCAGTGGGGCAAAAAAGGTGTGAACCGATTATGAAAGAGAATATGCTCGACAAGATAACCCAAAACGGGGAAACCGCTCAATGTGTCTGTCCAATAATAAGCTCAAATGACTTCAGTTTTTACTATGGCACAACAATGGGCGTGAAGAACATTACGATGAATATAAATCCGTGCAGTGTTACCGCGATAATCGGCCCCAGCGGCTGCGGTAAAAGCACGTTTCTTCGCAGCATAAACCGTATGAACGACCTCATACCGGGCGTGCGAACGCAAGGCAAGCTGGTTGTGGACGGCCAGGACATTTACGACAAGCGGGTCAATCTCGTAAATCTTCGTCAGCAGGTCGGGATGGTCTTCCAAAAACCAAATCCNNGCATCTGCCCTGTGGGAAGAAGTAAAAGACAATTTGAGAAAATCCGCTTTAGCTCTTTCCGGCGGCCAGCAGCAGCGGCTGTGTATTGCACGGGCGCTTGCGACCAGACCGCGGGTGCTGCTTATGGATGAGCCGTGTTCCGCTCTTGACCCGCTGGCCACGGGCAAAATCGAAGACCTTATCAATCAGCTCAAAGACAATTACACAATTGTTATTGTTACTCACAATATGCAGCAGGCGGCGCGTGTCAGTGAGATGACCGCGTTTTTCTGCCTCGGCGAACTTATAGAATATGATGTTACCTCAAAGATTTTCGAGAACCCGTCCAACAAGAAGACGGAAGATTACATAACAGGCAGGTTCGGATAATATTTTGACGTCATTGCGAGCGAAGCGAAGCAATCTGTATAATAGGAAAAAAGGAATTAACAAATGCCGATTCATTTACAGCGAGAAATTGAGAACCTGAAAAAGAAACTGCTGACACTAAGCGCCAGGGTTGAGACGGCTGTGCGCGACGCGACGCTTTCGATTGAGAACCGCGATTACGACCTGGCTCAGAAGATAATCCAGAACGACCCTCGGATTGACAGTATGGAAGTCGGGATAGAGGAGGACTGCCTCAAGATTCTCGCCCTGCATCAGCCGGTCGCAATTGATTTGCGTTTTATCGTTGCCGTGCTGAAAATCAATAATGACCTCGAACGCATCGGCGATTTGGCGGTAAATATCGCGGAGCGGTCGGTTTTCCTGTCGAAACATCCTCCCGTTGGTTTTTCTCTGGGGCTGGTTGAAATGGTTGACAAAGTGCAGGATATGCTCAAGCACAGTTTGGATGCGCTTATCGGCCTAAGTCCGGGGCTGGCTCAAGAGGTTTGTGCAAGCGATGATGCCGTTGATGCGATGAACAGGCAGATGTATATCAAAATTCAGGATGCCATCAGAACTAATCCAGAACAACTGGAGTCGCTGATTCACCTGTTGTCTGTGTCAAGACATCTGGAGCGAATAGCCGACCATGCCACCAATATCGCAGAAGATGTTATTTATATGGTAGAGGGACAAATCGCCCGCCATCGCACTGAGGACTATAAGTAAAGATTTACTTCCTGCATCGCCACTCGTAATAAAACCGGCGCCGTTTTTATTCCCGTTATCTGTTAAATGAACAGGGGCGGATGTTCCTTACGACCATACTCCGCCCCTTACGAATGCAAAGCAAGCTACTCTCTATTATCGTTTCTTTCGTTGACAAGGCAGTCGTCGTCTTTACTCTTTGGAGATGCAGAACCAGCACTTGGTGTATATTGGAGATTTTCTCCGCCCGCCGACGTCGGAGGAGGAGACGCCCCTGCTCCAACTTCAAGTTCCGTATTTGTAGGTGCCGCGGTATAGACGGGCCAGAACTTCCATATATTGTCGTTGTTTATCCCGCAATTTGGATAAAGCTCGGCAGCAACGTGGCCGTCGTTAAATAAAACGTTTTGCGCCTTGCGGCCATGAGAAGCACAATTGCCTTTTAATTTGTCATCGTGGTATTCCCCGTCTGTTGTTCCCAGATATGGATTAGGAATCCTCGGGTCTTTCAGGTAATCTTTGGAATTTTTATCCAGGTAGGGATTTCTGTCCGCACAAAGCGGGCTTCCGGGGCTTTTTATTGGGTCCAAAGAATATGATTTTGTCAGGTCATCGGTGTTTGGGAAGGGCATATGATATGAATAACTGCAACCGGCGCCGGGGTTGCTGCCAAAATCCCACCCGTTCGAAACTTCTTTGATCATTTGGGTTGTGTCTGTAATACCCATGGCCCTATACTCATCGGCTAAAGTAAATTCTTTGGCATCGGCATCATCGGGACAGACAAACTGTTTAGGCACCATATTGCCGTATTTAATCAACAAAAACAGGCACGAAGATATCGTAGCGGTCCTGCCGTTGTTTGCAAATGCCAATTCCCTTGTCGATGCGTCCCATTTCAAGATGCCGGGGGTAGTTGTGCTAAATTGTGCCCAGGTGCTGCCGCGGATGCCTCCGACCGGATAATTCTGCCGGTTCTCTTCCGAATACATCATCATCGATTTGCCGATATCGGCCAGTTGAGAGCCGCATTTCATCCTGTTTGCAATTACCCTGACACGTGCCAATGAAGGCAGCAGAATACCCATCAATAGCGCTATTATCGCGATGACGACTAACAGTTCCACCAGCGTAAATCCTTTTCTCTTCATAAGCATCTTTTTCTCCTTCTCAATCCATTGCCCAAAAAACAATTCTACGATTCCTTCAAGGAGGAGATACCTGTATCCCCAGCCCTAAACCATTCTTTACATCAATTGCATAATTATCCTGCTGCGGGGTATGGCTATCTGTCAGCCACACATCTGTCCGCAACACAAGAGATTAAGATACCGGCAATACGTTGGCGTTGTGTTAGGAGCTAATTAAAATACGATTAAAATTTCAGGGGTATTTAGCCAAAGTTGAAAGATGAGAACATCCTCTAAATGCGTTAGGACTTTATTAGTTTTTAATTATTTTTCAATAAACTCGCGGACATTGCCGACGTAAAAGATGTTAAGGCCATATTGTCGGTTGCCGATTATAGGGTTGATTTCAGGATATAGGAGAAAGTAGAGATAAGTTAAAATGCACTTGGGGCTTAACATACTTGCTTGCGAGCGGATAACTACAGAGGCGGGGTTTCTTCCGATCGGGTATCGTTTAAGGTTAAATTGCCGCGGCTTCTGGCACACTTATCGTATGGCCATACTCGTATTTACACTGGCCCTGATTGCGGATGGACTTAGCACCGTTTATTTTATGTCATACCTCGGCGTTTCGGCGGAGATTCATCCTGTTGTCCGGTTCGCTTCCGTCATATTTGGTCCTGTTACCGGGCCAATAGTGGGGTCACTATGGAAATGGGCGGCCTGTCTGTATCTGGCGATTTATTGTAGAAAATTTGCCTACCCAATTTTTGTCGCCACGTCGATTGTGTATATTTTCGCTGCCTGGTATAATATCTGGGGTGTTTATTTGTTCGTTTAGCGCGTATTAAAAACCGAGAGGCCCCAGAAGAAGCATGTGTCAACTTCTTCCAGGGCCTGCCTTGGGAGGTCCGACGGGTACTCGCCTCTGGGGCTTATCTCGGCCTATGAAGGAATCCTAAGTTAAATCGACTTTAGCCAGCTATCCGCAAAAATTGCGAAGTCAAGGAAGTTCACAATGCCATCGCCGTTGAGGTCGGCATTCCCGGCTGGTCCGCCTATTTGAGCAAGACCGTTTATGATATCGAGGTCGCACTGGGTTACCCAGCCGTCACCATCAACATCACCCTGTGCCCAGCCGCCCTGCTGTTCGAGATGGGCTGTGGCTATCGCCAGGTCAGTGGCATCAACAACACCATCGAGATTGACATCGCCGAAATGCGTTCCGAGGATGTCTTCAACAATGATTCTGACGTCTTCGATATCAACTTTCATATCGCCGTTGAGGTCGCAGGTCAGGTCCATAAAGACCGCGTCATCAAGGTTTTTCCAGTTCATCGATTTTTGCCAGGAGTTGCAGTTGACAGCCAGGGTCTGACCAAAGGCCTGTGCCTTAAGTCCGCCGCGCTGTATGAAGTAGATGTAGTCGATATCGCAGGCGTCAATAACGCCATCTGCGCTGGGGGCATAACCAATCTTCGGTTTAGCTGTTCTCCAGGTGTGCATTGCGACGTCGGCCTTTGACCAGCCGGAACCGGCCGCATAGGTGCCGTGCGCAAGAGTCGTATTGAAGAAGTTGCCTGCTGTCGGATGATTGCCATCGATAGCGGCAAGGGCTGATGTCCAGAACTGGTCAACTAATGCAAAACCAACCGCGCGATTGACCTGTTTGCTGCATGGGTCAACAACTGCCAGACCATCGGCAAAGTAACGAATATCATCGGTTGTGAAGTTGCCGTCAGCGGTGAAGTCGCCGATGATTTCCGGGCAGACGCCGGTTCCGCCGCTGGCTGTCTCGAAGCCGCGAGGATTGGAGAACGCAACCATCATATCGTGAATGTCGCCGATGTCGCGTTTCCCGTCATTGTCGAAGTCACCCATAATTGTGTTACGAGCATTCAAAGCTGTGCCTGCGCCACGAACAACGCTATCCGAGAAGAGGTAGTTGCCGCCTGTGGTGCCGTCACTGTATTTGGGGCCGACAATTCTTGTCGGGACTTGACCCGGGCCATTGACCCAGGCCGGTGTAATTGGGCCTTGTGTCTTATAATATGCGTTTACGTTAGCGTTGTAGTTCGGATTTGCAACGAAAACGCTCGGGTTATGGTTAACGTCATCTGGAATTGCCGTAAGGGCGGCAACCAATGACCAGTTCTTGGCCATGTACTGACCGGGCATATTATTCATATCGTCAGACGGATTGTCAGGGGAAATAAACTCAGCTATGCTCCTGCTGATGTTCCAGAGATAGTCACGTGCATACCTGTTGTAAGACATCACAAAGGCAGCATTTGGGTCAGGACTGCCGACTGTCGCGAAGGTCTCGCTTCCGCCGACTTGCCAGCCGGTATCAATATCACTGTTATCTACGCTGTTTTCGCGTGAAGGTCTGACATACTGCGTGCCGCCGGTCTTTTTGAGATTCAATATTTGATAAGCCGAGCTGGACGTGCCGGTTGCTGTGTTAGCAGTTGTAAGGCCGACATATCCGACCGCCAGACGCTGGCTCGTAACGGCATTTGCCATAACGCCTGTGCCGTCGAGGTTGCTTGACTGATGGATTGGGCCGACGTAAGAAACATTGCCGTTTGAGTTCTTGGTGCCCATATTGTCGCCTCTGCCCCAGCTTGGGTCAACAGCAATAGAGTTCATTGCTGCGTTACGAGTGCCTGAACCGGAATCGCGTGTGCAGGCGTAGAGATTTTCACCGCCGGGCATACGACCGGTTAAATACAGATATTCCAAATCATTCTGAGTAACGTTCTTCAGGCCTGTTCCCTGGTTGGCGATAAACGCGATTGGAACCCAGGCAACCTGTGTATCAACTATGGTCAATGCGTCAGCGGGACTGTTCAAATTGAGGTTGGTCAGGGTTTTCAATTTATTGCTCTGGCCGGCGTCCCATGATGTAATCGGGTTTTGGCCATAGCCATCGGCCGCATCCAGCGGATGTGCCTGCCAGTTAGCGTTTGCATCAACGCCGGCCATCACAAGCCATCTTGTCGGAACATCCATAACGGCCATATCAACTCTTAGCGGAACTACAGGGTCAGAACCCGGGTTGGCTGCATTAGCGGGGCCCTGCGTTCCGGCGGCGGTGCACCATAGTGTGCGGTTGATGTATGACTTGTCATTTGGGATTACATAGTTCGGGTTGCCCGGACCTGGGGGAGCGCTGTTATAAAACAGGTCGAGCTCTTTCAGACCGTTACCGCTGCCTACGCCGCGGCTCTGCACTACCCAGCGGTTATTCGCGTCGGTAGAAGTCCAGTCGGTGAATGCCAGTTGGTCTGGGAGACTGGGGTTATACGCGTTGTAAAGCCGGAAGAAATCTCCGTCAGTGTAGAGGTCTGCCCCGGTGCTGTCAGCGTAAAAAAGACCCTGGTCAACGCCTAAGTAGTCGTTAGTTCCCGCGTTAGCCGCGAAGAAATTCGCGAACAAAGTCGCGCCCGATATATTTACCTGGTTTCTGTTGCCGTGTGCTGTCGCAAACACTGAGGCCTGCAGCATACAGCACAAAGCCGCAACTGTGAAAATAGTTTTCCTAATACTCATTTTATCCTCCTACAAATACCTAAAGTTATCAAGTTATACACATAAATTAAATTTTACTTAATTAATGTTCAACACCCTCGCCCGTAGCCAGTTCTGCTTTTGACCTTACCTTCGCTCCTTTCTCCTTCACTCTTTTTTGTTCTCAATAAAATCCGTTCTTTGTTAATTTATTATGCGGCTGCCTAAATATCATCCGCTATCAATAAAAGACCATCTGTTCGCCCGTTACACTGTAGAATTTTTTGCCCCATTCGAGTTTTTGAAGCGTCTCCAGAATTGTTTTTCTCTCGATATGCCCGTCACAATAAAGGAACATAGTTGTGCCGCCCATATCCTGCTGGTTCGTGCCGCTGCCATCCTGGGTGTCGGCTTTCCATGTGCCGGGATGATGCCTGCCCACCGCGTTAAGTTGATGGCCGCTCTCTCCGTCAACGAAATGGTTAACCGGGTTTGAAATCGTCGCCCATGACCGGAGCCCCCAACTGACAGATGCGGTATTATATCCTGTCCCGTATTCAAAGCGGGTCCCTGCGTCTGTATATATGCCGTAGCCGGCATAACCGCCGGAGGTATGCATAAAAGGAAGAATAGGTCTATGGCTTTTACTTACTAATGCTCCGGTGCCGCTGTCCACCCCTTCAATGGCCTGCCAATTCTCGTTAAACTCGGTTAAGAGGATTACCTCGGCGGGGCGCTGTACTTCCGTGGGTTTCACAAGCCGGTTATGCCTCGGATATGTATTGCTCGCATCCTCTTGCTTAAACTTATTCCTTGGCATAATTACCGCGTTGGGGGTAAATGCCACTCGAGGCGCCTGCTTGTCCTGAAGATTTGGGTTTGGTCCGCTGCTGCCGGTCTGGTCCGTCTGGCCATTTTCCCAATCAGATATCTTCTTGCCCGGGTTGGTGCGCGGCAAACCGCCGCCTTTGATTGCGGGGCAGGTAAATGCGCTTGCATCCACGCGCCCGCTTTCAAACAAAAACCAGGTCCAGTTTAAATAGCCGTTCGAATGGGTTGGGTCCTGATTATCTATCAATTGCATAACGTCTTCAGATTTAGCATCGGGGGGATACATATACGAGGGAGGATAAAAACCGGTATCGGACGCGAACGTTTCAACCGCCAGCCCCACGTTATGCAGATTGCCGCCTGTTTTGGCGCAGTATGCCGACTGTCTTGCCTTGTTTAAGCTTGGCAGCAATATCCCCATCAACAAGGCAATGATGGCTATCACGACAAGCAATTCCACCAAAGTGAACCCCTGCTGCTGCATAATAATTCGTTTTCGTTTTGAAACCCTGTCCCGTTTTGCCGTTACATGTGATTCCTTCATAAAACCGCTCCTTGCCTAATAAAACCCTTATTCATAGTCCGGACCTCCAGGTCCGGGTCGCATACAAAAAAGCCGGCATCTCGCAGATGGGAACGGTCGCCAATATCCAAAATCTTATACAAAATTTGGGGTTCGTTTTTTGCACCTTCCGACTGGTTGCGATACCAGCTTTAGTTTCGACATTCTTTTTTTCCTGATTACCATACTTGAACTGCAACTCTGTAATTTAGAGGAGAATTCTAATGCGGCTTTGTTGATGTGCGATTAGGCATCGATTAGAAAAGAATTAAATTTGCAGCCCCATAATGAACGTCAAATTGATTTATGCCCTCTCCTGAATATTTCAGGCATACACATATTGACGGTGATTAACCAATTCCTAACAGAAACATAATAAAGCACTGACAACCCTTCATTAATCTGAGGACGTAGTAATTAAGGAAGTTCGATACAGTTCTATGTTTAAGGAGTAAAGAAATGGTAACGATGACAAAAGAGCCGCAGCAGGTTGAAGAAATCAGCCAACGCAAATATTACTGGTTTACGACCTTTCTGCTTGCTCATGAAACCAAGGCACGAAAATTGAACCTGCATTGTCTGGGCTGCAGGGAACTTGTAAAACTCGATTACGAGAAGCCCACTCATATAAGAGGCGTTATAGAATTTAACGGCTCATATATACCCGTCATAGACCCGGGCATTTTGCTGCTCGGTCGGCCATCGGCATTCAGTAATTTAAGCTGCATACTGATTGTGCCGCACCGCTGGGAAAATCAGCAGTATTATACGGGTGTTGTAATAGAAGACATCGATGAGATTATGGAGTTTGCATCCAGCGAACCTGGTATTGAGCCGCCAAGAGACATCAGCGTCAACATCAGATTTGTCTTCGATATGCGTAAAAGCCCCGGCGAGGAATCGTGGCTTTATGAAAACCATCGAATGCTGGATATTTGCAGAAATGAAAACCAGCAGGAGCAGGATTATATTGCTTTCAAACTAATTTGCTCAGAAAAAATGGTTAACGCATAGCAGCCGAACCGGCTTCTTTATCATTCCACAAGATTATCCGGCAACTGCCTCACAAACACCTTTATTTCGTCCCGCACCCTGCGATAAATGCCCAATACTTCCTGCTCAGTCGCGGCCTGTTTTGCCAGTCGGGGCGGGTCGTCAAAACCGAAGTGAACAACTCTGATTTTGCCGGGGAAAATGGGGCAATGTTCGTGGGCGTGGTCACAGACGGTGATAACGAAATCGAAATTTACGCCTTTGAAATCGTCGAGGTGTTTTGAGCGGTTATTCGATATATCAACGCCGACCTCAGCCATAACCTTGACGGCAATCGGGTCAAGAC
>PLLM01000026.1 GCA_003141275.1 Phycisphaerales bacterium | reverse complement strand
GCCTGACCAGCCAAATTCGGAAACAATCACCGGGAATTTAGCGGTGGCCTCTTTCATATTGGCAATCCATGTAAAGATACTTTCGCCGAAGTAATCATAAGCGTGATTGGCGTAAATGACGCCGTTGCCCGTCTGGTCCTTAAGCTGTCTACCTTCGAGTATCCCGTCGAGGTCGTATGAAAACGCCAGGCCGCCCGCGATGATAACGTTTTTAGCTCCTGTTGAGCGCACCGTATCGAGCATTTCCTGCATTCCTACGGCTTCGTATTCTTTCACCGGCAAGTCGGGTCCATTTGGCCGGTCATTGATTTTCCCGCCATTTAGCCAGACATCCCAGGTTGTATCGTGCGGCTCATTGTAAAGGTCAAAAATAACCGCCGGGTGATTCGCGTATATGGCGGCGCAATCCTTCCAGAAAATAATGCTGTTGCGGTCAGGCATCGAATGCTGCCCGATGTTCTGTCCCCATTCGTTAACGTCCGACCAGTGCAAATCCAGAATAATATAGCAGCCCTTCGAGCTGCACAGGTCAACCGCCTTTTTTACCAGGGCGCGATATGCTGTGCCTCCATCGTTTTGTTCAGGGGCCTTTCCGAACCAGCGGTCCTGCGACAATGGCAGGCGAATGATATTGCAGTTCCAGTCGTCAATAGCGACTCGTATCGTCTCAAGGATATGTCCTTCTCCATCGCTGCTCCATTCGAGGCACGCGGCGTTGACCCCGCGCAGTAAAACCGGCTCATTTCGGCTGTTGAGGATTTGATTTCCGTTTACTTTCAGAGGCAGCGGCATCCCATGGGACTTCACCTGTATTTCAGCAGCTTTTGATTTCTCCGACGACGTCGAACATCCCGCCAGAACAATTGCTGCGCACAAAACTAATGTAGCCGACTTCACGTTCATACGTTGCCCCTTTCGCCGGTTCTTATACAGATGTGGCGGGTTATTCTTTAATAACGACGTTACCCGTTCCCGATGTGATTCTGCCAATCTTATATACCTTCTCGCCGTAGCTCGTCAGCTTCTCGGCTATCGAGTCGGCGAAGTCCTCCGCGACGACTAACACGTAGCCGATTCCCATATTGAAAACGCGGAACATCTCTTCTTCTTCAACCGGGCCTTTTTCAGCTAAGAATTTGAAAATCGCGGGCAGTGGCCAGCTGTCTTTTTTCAGGACCGCGTCGCAATTGCGTGGGAGAACACGAGGGACATTGCCGGGCAGTCCTGCGCCCGTGATATGCGCCATACCGTGAATGACTTTTTTGACCTTGTATTGCGAAAGCAATTTGATAATAGGCCTGACGTAAATTTTCGTCGGCTCAAGCAGCACGTCGCCCAGTATCCGCCCGTCGAGTTCCGGGATATTATCCGTCGGCTGGAAATTGTTGGTCTTGAAGCAGATATTGCGGGCAAGCGCATAGCCATTGCTGTGCAACCCGCTTGAGGCCAGGCCCAGTATTACGTCGCCCTTACCAACCTGTTTGGTGCCTGAGATGATTTTTTTCCGCTCGACTACTCCCACCGCGAAACCCGCCATATCGAAATCGTCCGTTTTATATGTATCGGGCATCTCGGCTGTCTCGCCGCCAATCAACGAACAATCCGCGATTCGGCAGCCCTTCGCGACACCCTTGACCATTTCCGCGACAACGTGCGGGTCGAGCTTATTCAGCGCGATATAATCTAAGAAGAACAACGGCTCCGCCCCCAGCACCAGCATATCGTTGACGCTCATCGCGACCAAATCAATCCCCACGGTATCGAAGCGGTTCATCGTCGAGGCCAGAAGCACCTTGCTGCCCACGCCGTCGGTGCAGGCGACCAGCACCGGGCTTTTGTAGTTTCTCTTGAACAATCGTTCATCGTAATCGAGACGAAACAGCCCCGCGAACCCGCCCTTAAGCGCCATCACACGCGGGCTGAACGTGCTCGCGATGTGCGGGTAAATAAGGTCTTCCATCTCGTCGCTGGCGTCGATGTTCACGCCTGACTGTGCGTATGTAATTGGCTTACTCATTCGTTCTTCCGTATTGAACTATTGAGCGTCTTCAAACATCCTCAACTGGTAGTGTTCGAGCGCGAATTTCGTCATAGCGACGTCCACCGGTATTCGGTATTTTCCTACCCAGCATGCCGTGCAATAATGGTCTGGGGGTAAAGTCGCACAGGATAATAAGCCCTCAAGGGACATATAACCAAGTGATTCGACTTCGAGGAACTCGCGTATTTGTTCGAGCGTCCGGTTGTTGGCGATAAGCTCTTCTTTGGTCGGAAAGTCGATGCCGTAGAAACAGGGAAAACGAATCGGCGGACAGCTCACCCGCATATGAATCTCCTTTGCGCCTGCGTCGCGGAACGCCTTGATTTTGCCCTTGGTGGTCGTGCCCCGGACGACGGAATCATCGACGACGACGATGCGTTTATCTTTTACGACTTCCCTGATGGGCGCCAGCTTGATTTTAACGGTCAACTCTCGCGTATTCTGATCGGGCGAGATAAACGTCCTGCCTACGTAATGGCTTCTCACCATACCCATATCGAACGGGATTCCTGATTTTTCAGCGAAGCCGATGGCCGCCGATGTTCCTGAGTCGGGAATCGGGACGACGACGTCGGCTTTTACGGGGTGCTCGACGGCTAATTGCCGGCCGAGTTTTTTCCGGAATTCGTAAACGTTCTCGCCGAATATGCTGCTGTTCGGCTTTGCGAAGTAAATATGTTCGAAAAGACAGTGTGCGGGTTTGATTGTGCCCGGTTGTATGAAAAATCGGCTGGACATGCCTTTTTTGCTTAGCGTAACGATTTCGCCCGGCTCAACCTCGCGGATGAATTTGGCGTCGACGGCGTCGAGTGCGCAGGTTTCGCTCGCGACAACATACGCGCCGGCGTCGGTTTTGCCAATGCACAGAGGCCGAATGCCGTAAGGGTCGCGCGCCGCCTCGATACGGTCCGGGAAAAGGAATAATAACGAGTATGCCCCCTGTAAATGATTGAGGACGTGGCCCAGCGGGTCGGGTTTTGAAACGTGGGTGGGTTTGGCCAGAAGATGGGCGATTATTTCTGTGTCGGTGGTGGATTTGAAAATGCTGCCGTATGCCTCGTACTCGTCGCGCAGTAAGCCGGCGTTTATGAGGTTGCCGTTGTGGGCGATGGCGACCTGGCCTCGTGAGTATTCGACGAAAAACGGCTGGCTGTTGGCCGCCTTCGATGAGCCGGTTGTTGAGTAGCGGACGTGGCCTATGGCGATGGGGTTGGCGAGGTTTTCGAGGATGCCTGTGCCCGTGCGGAAGACCCGCTGGACGTTGCCCATTGCCGCATAGCAGTTGATTGATTCGCCGTTGCTCGAGGCGATGCCGGCGGATTCCTGCCCTCGGTGCTGCAGGGCGAAAATCCCGTAGTATGTTTTCTGCACGGCTTCCAGGTCGCCGAATATCCCGAAAAGGCCGCAGTTTTCCTTCTTTTCACATGTAAAATCCGCACCGGCAGGGTCAACAACCTCACCGCTATGCGGACAGTGTTCGCTTTCGTAATGCATCAAGATTTACCCCTGGATACCGCCCACACTTCGCCGGCAGGCAAGGGGTTGGCGGTAAAAGAATAGTTTAGTCGCAACCGGACTTTAAGTCAAGCGTTATGCCGACCGGGAAATTGTAAAGTATCAGGCAACCCTTACTATACGCTGAAAAGGGGGTTTTTGTTTGGAACCGCGGACTTGCCTGCCCCTGCAAGTCGTAGGCAGGGGTCAGCCGAAGCTTGCCCGCCGTAGGAGGGGCGGTTTATTCATAAGGTTTGATTAAGCGTAGGCATATTGTTTCTTTTCAGGCACCAGGTCCACTCGCACCGCACAATTTAATGCGGATGCAATCTTTTCAAGCATATTCATCGAGTGGCCGCTGTACTCGGTACTCTCAAGCCGGCTTATTACCGACTGTGTTGTTCCTACAAGTCCCGCAAGCTGTTTTTGGCTTAACCCTGCCTTGGTGCGCAGACGATGAATCTGCATCGCGATATGTGCCTTCTCACGTTCACCGCGAACGGATGCTGCCCGCTTTGCATTGCCTTTTATATACCGGCTGTGAAGTATCTTCACCGCGTCGGTTGTTCTTCTTTTGTTACGCATATTCACAATTCCTCTTCATAAGTATGGGCAGCAGGATTTTTAATGTAATTGGCCCTATCGAGCAATATCGCAAATTTGCGATATTAGCTCAAGCAAAAATTTGTTCGATTGGCAAAATTTTCCCTCAACCTTGAACTCCACAATGCGCCGGGCCGGCAAAATCGGCAAAGAGTCGAAATTTCGTTTTGCGCTATCGCCAGTTTTGGGGACGCTTGATTATTGTATTTCCGATTTTAACTTCATCAGGAAACTGGCAATCCCTAAGCAATTCTTCTGACATCTTACGTCTGAAACCGGCATTTTGACGCAGTTCAAAACTCGAACTGCCTATTGGAAGCATTACGCCTATTTCCTTATCAGGTGCGTGATGCTGAACTGATTTGATTACAGGCAGCAAATCACTGTCAGCGGAAATAATAAGGGCTTTATCGTACAAGTCATCGACGGCATCACCCAGTATTTTCAATGCTATATTTACATCGGTTTGCTTTTCTACGTGCGTTTTGAAATGCTGATGACACTTGTGACACTGGATATGTTTCTCTAAAAAACGGCCGTGGATTATCTCCACCCCCACGTTTCTTAAAGCGCTTATATACATCTTGTGCCGCTCAACGTTTTTAGGATGCCATTTTACAAAGGTGGTAAAATAGAAGATGCCGGCAATCGTGTCATTTGCGTAAATCACGGATTCGGCGAGTTTACGATAATTGAGCCACTTATACTTGTGGTAGGCGGGATTTGTTTTCAGGGCGTAATAGACGTTAAATCCGTCTATGTAGAAGCAGTATCGGCTCATCCTTGAATCCTTAAATAAAAAAACCCAAGCGTCCGAAGAAGCCTGGGGCCTGATAGTTTCCTATCAGGGATGTACATATATTATCGTATATAAACCTCTTTTGTTCAATAGCATTTTTTCAAATTTTTCAAAAAATCCCATAAACCCTTCGTTTCCTTAGCGTTACCGCACCCAAGCCGAGCACACAACACAGATTCCGGGGGTGCGAATTCCGCCGGCCTTTCAGTTTTGAAAAATCGTATTCTTTTCTCATACCAAAAAACGGTTGCTACCCCGTTATTCCTCGGATTGCGAAACTTCATACTTTTTGTAATTCGGGATTCCTCCAGATCCAAACGATTCCTTTAGGTTTGTAATCCTTCAATGCATCCGCTTTGGCGTTTTGAATTATATCAAGTTTAATGTTGTCTATATTTTTCCTAAGCTCATCGATATCATCTTGTGTTAAATTAAAAGTATATTTGCTCCTTCTATAGACAAATTTATTTGGTGATTGGAAATCAAATGCTATTGTATATTTTCCTGCCACCCAAATAAACTCGGAATTAATCAGTTTTACGATTGTGGAAAATTCTTGTTCCGAAGTTAATGCTTCGATATTTTGTTCCGTACTAAGTTTCCCAGCATTTTTTAAGGTTTGATATTTTTCTACTGCTTCTTTAATCGCTTCCCTAAACTTCGATTTGAATGATTGGTGTTGAAACCTTACAAAAACTTGAGCTACGCCTGATTGAATTACTCTAACAACCAGAGGAAGATATACCTTCTTGATTGACGTAGGGAGACCTGACTGGTCTCGTATTTCACTTAAATCTTCAGAAAGACCATCCCAATCAAAAGTATATTCTGCCCCGTTTTCGTGCCTAATGTTAACAGAAAAATTATTGAGAGTAGCCCCTCTTTTTTCGCTCACAAGTGCAAGATTAACATTAAATATTGGACCAAAACTGCTGTATCCTATTTCCGCAACATTATGAAGATAAAGTGTAATTTTAGGTTTTGTAAAGAATTGATAAATCCATGAAATTATCTGTGGAGCCCAAGCAAACGCACCTATCACTGCCACCCAATCCATTGCGTTCCAATTAGTTATATCCATGATTTGTCTGTCCTACAATTTTTTAGTAAATACCTTTTTCCTCCAATTCTACCGACAAAACCTGCCCGAATACAACCATTTTTTATCACCACAAAGTCACTAATGGCTTGGCCATCCCTTACGGGAGGCACTAAGTTTTTTTGTTATCAAAAAGCAGTGTCAATCCGTGTGTTTCGGCCATTTTGGCATTTTTATCCGCCTGCGGCGGATTGCCGGGCGGCAATATAATTGACGCTGTGGGCGAAAACGAAACCCGCGGCAAAGCCTGCTTTCCAAGCGGGCTTCGTCGAGAACACACTATTGGCCGAAAACAGTGTCTAAAAAACAGCGTTCTTTGCGCAATCTGCGTCTAAAAACAACGGCTATGGGTACATTAGAAAACAGCCATAACTTCAGTTTATATAAATAGTTACAAATCCGTGTTCATCTGTGAAATCTGTGGCTAAGCCCCTTTTTTTGCCCATTTTTCGCATGGTTTTTCGCATGTTTTTCACGCAGGTCTTTTGCTGTAACATCTTGCAGAATAAGGACATAAAACAGGACTAAAAAAGTCGTATAAAACGCTTGTATGAAACGTTTGTATAATACATTTGTTCACCAAAAGCGCGCAGGTGTTTTTTGGCAAATCCCGGAATTTTTGAATTTTTTTTTATTCCTTATACCACAAAGAGTTAAGTGCATTTCGGCCTATCTCCAAAACCGGAATTTTCGTCAATATCGCGCAAGTTCGGCCCAATTATAGAGGAACGATGTTCCTCGAATTGGGCCGAACCCTGAGCAAGGCCGACTCGTTGTCGGCCGCGTCGAACGGGTCCAGCTAAAAAAATGAGGGAGAAAGAAATGTCAACTATTCAAATCAGAATTCCAAACTGGTTAGACCTTATTTTCGCCTGTCCACTGCTCGCTTATCGCCTGCTCCGCGTCGGCTGCGCCTATCGCAGAATTTACCTCGACGAAGGCAAGTGGACAATCCTGGACCCCGACGATTACTACCTTTTCGCCCGCTTCAAATGGTGCATCGGCGGATACAAAAATAAATACTATGCCGTCAGAAGCCAAATAATCGGTCCTGAAGATATAAGAATTGTGCGATTACACAGATTGATTATGAATGCCCCCGACGGCGTTCTTGTTGACCACGTAAATGGCGATTCTCTCGATAATAGAAAATGCAATCTGCGATTGGCCACTCGCTCACAAAACCAGTACAACAAACGAAAAGCGAAAAATACCTCGTCACGGTTCAAAGGGGTCTATTTTCGTAAAAATCGCGGGATGTGGATTGCTTACATTGTGGCGGGGAAAAAAATATGGCTCGGTAGCTTCTACTCTGAAATCGAAGCCGCCCGTGCTCATGACCAGGCCGCTGTTAAACATCATGGGGAGTTTGCGCGATTGAATTTTCCGGAGGAAAATTCACTATCCGCTGCACGCTGTCCGTAAGGACTCCATAGGAGAACGCTGTATATGCCACGACATTAAATCCGTGTCTTTTCCTCGGCTTCAAAATAGAAGTCCGCAGGAATTCGGCGGGCAAGGCAATGGCCTTTTGAAGAAGTGTACTTCGGGAAAAAGGCCTTGCCGCAGAACGCAAGCCGAGTAAAAGCAGTGTTAATCTGTGTAACCTGTCCTGAGCAGTAGTCGAAGGAATCAGTGTCTGAAACTTTGATTCTTAAAGCACTCCATAAGTATATACACATATACTTATATACTATCGTACCACCAGCGTAATTTGCGCAATCAGCGTCTAAAAAATTTATGCGGCAGAACTGTCATTACGCTTCGGGATACATAAATTCGGGCATTCGGCGGATTTTGCCTTTATCATCGATGCAGGCAAGGACGCTTTCGGCCTCGGCTAAAAGCATGCCGGTATCGGGTCTTATGAGCTTATATGAATGCTCGACCTTGCTGGCGGTAACATTGGTGCAGGTTGTTTCAAGATTAAGCTTTTCGTCGTAAAAAGCGGGCCTGCGATACTTGATGCGAAGCTCGGCTATTACGAAAAAGACGCCCGCGGCTTCAAGGTCCTTGTAGGCCAGGCCATTGGCGCGAAGCAACTCGGTTCGGCCCATCTCGAAATAGACGGGATAAACGCTGTGATGGACGACGCCGCCCTGGTCGGTCTCGCAGTATCGCGGCTGGATGATTATCGTGCAGGTTTTAATCTTTGTATGGTCTGGAAAAGTCATTTTATCGTCCCGCGTATTCGTATATCGTATTTTGTAACATCTGACGGACACAGAGGATACCAAAATCAGGGCGGGTTTGTCAAAATATTCAATTGACTTATGGGTGTTGTTGTGAGAAAATCGCCGCCTTGTGTTTTAACGGAAATGTTCCGAATTTATACGCCACGAAAGGATATCCAAATGAGAATTAGCATGAAAATGGTTTTATCGGGAGTTTGTTTGCTGGCTGTAATGGTCTTATATGTGGGCTGCCAGGAATCCAACGCACCGGCCACAGGCGTGAAAACTGAACCTAAAGCAACGGAAAAGAGCAAAAAAGGGGTGGAACCTTCAAAAACTGATTCCAATGAGTCAGGCCATGTCGTAAAACTAAAACCTCCTACTATGGAATCTACGGAGGGAGTTATTGGATCCATAGTCATAGAAAAACGTGACGATAAACGGATTGTGTATAGTGTTCTGACTGTAACCGTTGCAGGAAAGAATGTTGAAATAAGTTGTAACCCTGAAACAAAGGTAATTTTAAATGGTAATGTTGTGACATTATCAGAATTGAGTGTAGGTCAACAAATAAAAGCTGAAAGCGAATGCCAAGGAGTAATAGCTATAGTAAACAGCGTTCCCAAATCTGCGAAGGACGTATGTGTGGCGAAAACAATCACTATTATTGCTCAGGGCCCGGAGACCAAGCCGGCAGCACCGGAGGCGAAAGTTGTAGTTGCGGAGCCGAACGCGGGTAAGGTTGCCGTGGAGGATACCGGCATAGCGGCTACAGTCAATGGAGTTGTTATTAAGGATGCCGATGTTGACGTGAAGGTAGATGCTTTTATGCAGAGAGCGGCGGCCCAAATTCCGCCGAATATGGTCGAGCAGTATAAAACACGAATCAGGGATCAGGTAGTTGAAAGTATGGTTATGGAACAACTTATGGGTGAGGAGATAAAGAAAAAAGGCATTGATATCACGGAGGAAGACGTCAACAAAAAGCTGGACGAAATCATGGCTGCCCAGCCGGCTGGTATGACAATGGAGATGTTCAAGAATATGCTGGCCGCACAGGGGCAGTCGCTCGACGCGGTAAGGGGGCAGATTAAAAAGACGCTTGGTTATGAGAAGCTTCTCGGCACAATCGAGGTTAATGATGCTGAGGCGAAGACATTTTATGATGAAAACAAAGAAGATTTCAATACGCCAGAGCAGGTCAAGGCCAGTCATATACTGGTAAAGGTTGCTCCGGCGGCGACGCCTGAGGAAAAAGCGGCGGCCAAGGCGAAGATAGATGGTTTGCTCAAACAGGCAAAGGCGGGCGGAGATTTTGCTGCGCTGGCGAAGGAAAATTCAGATGACCCGGGGTCAAAAATCAAAGGCGGCGACCTGGGATTTTTCGATAGAGGCACGATGGTCAAAGAGTTTGCCGATGCCGCGTTCGCGATGAAGGTCGGACAGATAAGCAACGTGGTCGAGACACAATTCGGCTACCACATAATAAAAGTTACCGACCGCAAAGAGGGCGGCATGACGTCATTCGCGAATGCAAAGGCGGATATCGTCAAATCGCTTCAGGACAAAAAGAAAAATGAGTTGTTCAGGCAGCTAATCGAGAAGGTAAAGGCAGGAGCCAAGATTGAATATCCCCCAGGCAAAGAGCCGAAGCCGAGGATGCCGATGATGCCGCGAGGAGGAAGACCTGGCGCAGGCGCGCCGGCACCTCAGCCGCAATCGGCACCAGCACCGAAGTAAACCGGCAGATGTAAGCATAAAATATAAGCCGGGTTCCCGCAGCGAATGGGAACCCGGCTTTTTTATTGGCGCTTCGTTTCTATTTCAGCAGTGAAGCGGGGTTGAGATTGGCGGATTCGATATCCTTGAAGTATTTGACTGTGCCGTATTTCAATTCGACGGCGGCGTCTTCGTCGCAGACGATGATTGCTTTTGGATGCAACTGAAGAACGCTGACCGTCCACAAATGATTTACGCCCTGGTCGATTGCGTGATGCAAAGCGCGTGCCTTGCTGTGGCCTGAAGCGATTATTAAAACTTCTTTTGAATCCATCACGGTAGCGACGCCGACGGTAAGTGCGGTTTTGGGGACTTTGTTTACGTCATCGTCAAAGAAGCGTGAGTTGGCGATGATGGTGTCCTGTGTGAGGGTTTTGACGCGAGTTCTGCTTGCGAGCGACGAGCCGGGTTCGTTGAAGGCGATGTGGCCGTCGGGGCCGACGCCGCCGACGAAAAGTTCGATGCCGCCGAGACGCTTCATTTTTTTCTCATAGCGTTCGCATTCGGCTTCGAGATTTTTGGCGTTGCCGTCGAGGATGTTGATATTCTTGGCGGGGATGTCGATATGGTTGAAAAAATTGTTCCGCATATAATAATGGTAGCTTGCGGGGTGGTTTTCGGGCAGGCCGACGTACTCATCCATATTAAAAGTGATAACGTTTTTGAACGTCACCTTCTTTGACGAGTTGAGCTTAATCAGCTCTTTATACATACCAAGCGGCGATGCGCCGGTGGGCAGGCCGAGGAGGAATGGTTTTGTTTTAGTCGGCCCAAAATCATTTATTTTTTTCGCGATGTAATGTGCCGCCCATTTTGAGGCGAGCTCGTAATCAGGTTGAATTATCACTCGCATAAATCACTCCACCACAAAGGCACCAATGGCTTGGTGGTTTGGTTTAAATAATTTTTTGCAGTCGGTGTATTAGCTCATCCGCCAGCCGGGATTTTTCATCGATGTGTTGTTTGATTTCCCCGGCGACCGTATTTGTCTCGAATGCGCCGCGGACGTTAGCGAAGTCCGAGGTCCTTTCGGAGAAATTACCGTCGATGCCGTAGCCGGTCTGGACAGTTTCGGAAAATTCCTTTTGAGTATCGGCCAGGAGCATATTATCAAGCTCGATTACTGCGGATTTCCATTTGTTAATCATCTCAATAATGTTTTTGGAGCTAATCGCGTCGATGGTTTTGCCGAGCTGCTGCTGGAGGACGTTTGTCGCCCAGGCCCATTCGTAGGCCGGATAATTTTCATGTGCCGAGGTAAAAGCCGCGGTTATCTGGTCAAGGGTACCCAGTGCGCCGGATTCGATGTCGTCGAGGATTTTGGCGATGGCTTCTTCCGGTGCGAACAAGCCCGCCAGGTCGGCCCATTTGCCGGGTCCGATATCAGTTTGTGGTTTAAGCTCGGCCCGCAATTGCTGGACATTTGTGAATTGTTTGCCGTTGAGTCGGTGGATGAGGCAGTTGCCTAAGAATTTATCGATGCCGATTTCGTAAAGGCGGATGCCTTTTTCGAGGGAGTCGTGTTTTATTTTGACGCCGTGATACTCGAAATAGCCGGCGGTTTCGATTCCGGTGGCTTTGAGGTTTCGCAAAAGCTTGCAGCTATTGAGCATTTTTTGAATGGTGTATGGGCTGAGCAGCTTGAAATTGATGAGGTCGAGCTTTTTGGGGTCTTTACGATGGTCGCGTTTTGGCCATTTTTTGGCGTCGCGGACGGTCCCGACGCTTTTTAGGTTTACGGCCGGGACGAGAACGCTTTTGTCTTCGTGTTCGATGAGGTATGAGAAGGGTAAATCGGAGGTGTCGCTGTTGCGATAGTGCCTGCCCATAACGACGGTGAATGCGCCGACCTTGGCGGGCCAGAGCATATAGGAATCGCTTGCGGTTTTTGAGCCGCGTTCGACGATACCCTGATGGACTGGACCGAGTTTGTACATGTGGTTGCTCTGGTTGGTCCCGGAGCCGGCGTTTAGGAAGCTGAAAAGGCCGGCGATGAGCAGGGTTGATTTGTGGTGAGTAACTGTATAGGGGCCGGCGAAGATTGCGCAGGCCTCGCCGTGAAAGCCGCCGCAGTTGGCGAAGAAGACGGAGTTTTCGGCGGAGTATTGTTTGGCGAGTTCGGTTGCCTGGCCCACGAAACAATTCGACAGGATTGCACCGTCGCTGATTTTTGAACCAGAGCAGGCAATGAAGTTGTGCGCGAAGACGCCGGGTCCGATATAGACGGGGTCCTGGGGACAACTATTAATTGAGCCATTTTCGAGCCGGCTGGCGGCTTCGATTGTCGCGGCGGGGCCTATCCTGACATTCTTGATAATTCTGCTGTTGAAGATTTTCGCACCTGTTCCCACAAGACCCATCGAGGAGGCGACGGAAGCGGCATAGCCGGCAATCATCGCCCGGAGCTTTTCGATTAGCTTTGGCCTATGGCGATACAGGGCAATCACATATCCCAGTTGAGCCGAAAGGTTGTCATATATAGAGATTTCCCTGCCGCCCGCTTCGTTTATTACGGCGACATCGGTACCGTTACCGAAAGAGGTTTTAGTATCTACCGCTAAGAGATCCACGTTTTCGATAATTACATCATCTTCGATTGTGTAGTTAGCGATGTAGCTTTTGACCTGGTTTATATAGACGTTATTACCAATTTGGCAGTTGTGAATGGTGGCGTTGGAGATTCCCGATGGTCTGATAAGGCCGCCTTCAAAAGGGACGTCCTTCTGGAACAGTCCGAGTCGGACATCGCCTGAAAAGGCGGTTGTTTTAACCCGTTCGGGGTTGAAACCGTCGGCCACCAGCACTTTTGACCAGTCGGGGCAGGTGCAGCCCTGAGAGGTCAGTTTGGAGATTTCAGCGGGTGATAAGGGTCGCCATTTGGAAGCCATTTTTGCCTCTTTTTATTATTGGACTATGCCGGTGGTAGCCGCGTCATCGCCGGACGAAAAGCCAGGCAATTGGCCGCGCAGCACAACCGCAACAAAGCTGATTGTTTAACAGCAGGCGAGGGTCAGGTCAAGTAATTTCCGTCTGTAGCGAGATAGAAGTTGGAAAGGTCAATTTTAGTTTCAATAATTTAGTAAATTAGCGCATAAAAATTTATAGCTATGGGCTTGGAGGTGCCGATGAATCACTGTGTAACCGATCACATTTGTGCCGGTCGGGTAATCCGAGATATTTTTGACGGTCAGAGAAAAATTATGCCGAATCAGTCGCGAGTAACGAAAGTTCTGGTGGTGTTGCTCGTTTCGATGACGACAGGCGCGGTTGTGTTGATGGCATTGGGCAATCATCCGCCGTCAGCGGGGCCGTTCTGTCTTTCGACTTATTATCGGCTTGACCCGATTCAGCAGGCAGTTTGCTCTCGCGTTACACAGGCACCGGGCCGATGGGAGTCAATCGAGGTTTACTACAGCGGCACAAAGGCGGGCAATATTGAGCAGATAGCGTCCCTGAGCGGCTTAGCCAACTCCGATGACATCAATTGTCACTTCGTCGTGTGCAACGGTTTGGGCGGCAGCGACGGCCAGATACAAACCACCGAAAAATGGCAAAAGCAGTGGTCGGTAATACCGGACCATACCTGGTATGGTTCAGGCAGGACGATTAGGGTGTGCCTTGTGGCCGACGGCAGGGGCATCCGGCTGAGCGGCTCGCAGATTCAAAGGGCCGAGGCGCTGGTTGAGGCGCTGTCGATGAAGTTCAACGTCCCCGCGACCAAAATCTTCTATCCCACCAACTGGCGGTAAGCGTGATTTCCGTCACGCTGTCGCTCGCATCTCGTGACTCGTCTCTCGGAAATTTAAAGACCTTGCAGCCAGTAATTACAGAAAGCTTTAAGGTCAGCCAAATTCACCGTCCCTGAGGAATCAAAATCTGTGCCGTTACAGTTATTACTGGCAGCGCAGTTTGTGTTGAGCCAATACTTGCCCATCATAGCATAATCGACAAAGTCCACCATGCAGTCGCCGTTCAGGTCTCCGGCAAGTGTGTATCCGCATCCCTGGGCTCCGTCGAGATAGACAATTACCGAATCGACGCTCATTGACCAGACCTGGTCTGCGGCAGCCGAAGAAGCCGGAGTGATAGTTGCGCTGTACGCTTCGGACCACGTCTCGTCCGGTACCCATGCGTTCAGATGCATATACATCGGTCCGACCGGTATGGGGGATTGTGTCGTTACCTGCCGAACTTGTGTCCCGTCCACTACCCAAGTAACCCGGTTTGCATTCCAATGAATCTCGTAAACATGGTAGTCAGCAATAGTCCCGAAGGTATATGGAATGCTTTGCGGATGTCCTATGCCTAAAGGTTCGTTGCCATATATATTAGTGTTAAATTGATTGGGCAAGTTGCCAACAAGCTCAAAATCTATTTCGTCATGGTTGGTGCCCGTAGTTGGTGCAGCATAAAGGAAGAAAGCGAATACCGTTCCGGCCTGTATTTGATTAGTCTTCAAGCGTGCAGTTACCACTAATTCGTCGGTCGTGGGTGGAGCGAAGGCGACGTTGGAGATAAGGTCTGTCCCATAGAATGAGAACCCTGTGGGATTATACGTCTCGACGACGATAATTGCGTTTGAGTTGATACAACTTGGCAACCCTGAATTCTGCGTACACCTAAACTGGGTCCGCCCGACATAGGTCCCATCGGTTGGGCTTACCCAAGTTGGGATGTGCCAATGAGCAGCACTTACCGACGACCCCGTAAAGTCGTCGTCGAAGATGACATTAGCAGCGATAGCCGTCGAAAAGATGAACGGCAAACACGCACATGGCAACAAAACCGGCAACATTTTACACATTTTCATCTTGGCACTCTCACCATGACATTTCCCATCTTCAACGCATGGCTGCGCAACTAAAAGAGACAATATTATACCGTATTTACCGGCAGGTGAAAACAAATCAATTCTGTGGGGCAGGATACTGCACCGCCGTGCCGGCGACGGCTAAACAACCCCGAAACGGGGTCATCGATTACTTTAATTTGCACTCGAAATCTGGGTTGGGGATGGGGTCATGGCCGTATTGTTCGAGGATTTCGGGCTGGCGGATGGGCTGGGTTTTGATGACATAGGAATTGTCCGCGTTTGGCGAGACCTCGCCAAATGGCGGGCCTTTGAGCCGGCCCTCTGATTGCAGAATCGCTTTTTCGGCGCGTTTGAGTGAGCTGTTGATAAGGTCGGTATAAGTGTAATTAGTGTGGCTGTATTTGTTATTGGGATATTTTTCGATACTGTCTTTCCACTGTTTAGGCAGTTTGTCGTAGCCGAGCATTGTCCCCACGATTGCGCCAGCGTTGGCGGGGTTGCAGTCGGAATCCTGGCCGCAGCGAGTGGCGTATTCGATTGTCTTTAAGATGTCCCCGTCGCCGTAAAGCAGACCTATTGTGATAAATGCGCCGTTAAATGACGCGGCGATTTTAAAGTTATCGCCTTCTGTATTACAATCAACAGTGGTTTCGAGGTATTTGTCGTTGATAAACTTCCAACAGGCCTTGAAGTCATCGGGATTTTTATCGTGGAAGTCGATAACATCTTTGATGGTTTGGTAGTATTGCGATTTTCGCGGCATTGATTCGATTGCCCGGCTGACGATTTTGTGAACGTCGTTACATTCGAAGGCGAGCGCAATCATCGTGCTGACGTAGCGGCCTCCGTAAACGCCGTCGCCGTAATTCATAACGTGGCCTACGCGGTCGCTGAGCTCTCCCGCGGTCATCGGCATCGCGGGGCACATCAGGCCAATCCAGTCGCACTCAATCTGCCAGTCGATATCGTTGGCGCATTTGTTGAATCTTTTGTCCGGCCCCGCCCACATGCCCGACTGGGGCGGCGAAATACCTTTGCGAAGATTGTCTCTGCCTGCTTTATTTGCGTGCCAAAGTTCGTAGCCGCTTTTTTTGAACGCCTCGCCATAATCATCCATAGTCGCCGCGAAGATTCCATCGGGGTCGGCGAGTTTGGCGTCCATAGCGGCGATGAAGGTTATCTGCACGTAGATATCGTCCTGCGAAAAGCCGCCGGATAGGTTTGGATGCAAGTTGACCGCGCCGGTGAACATTTTGCCCTTGGCTTTGAATTCGGTCGGCCCGCCGATGCAGACGCCCGCGGTCTTGCCAAGCCAGCCGCCTTTTATTTTATCTTCGAGTGCTGATTTGCTGATTTTGAAATCACCTTTGCGGCATTGCTGTTGCTGCCGGCAGCTTGTGCAAAAAACGGCAACGAGTATCAAACCAGCAATCGCCAATTTTGTCCGAATGTCAAATCTCCTGTCAATTTACTTAATGACTTTTAAGCAGCGTATTCTGTATGACAATATCAAAACCGGTTCTGTCCGGCAAGTAAAAGAAGATGTTGCGGAATTTGCTAAAAAAACTGGCTGTGTGCTTTTTCCGAGCACACAGCCAAAACTCCAAACTTGTGATTAGGAGGTTGAGTGTTTTTTCTTACCAGCCCCATTCCGTGGGCGGGACGTTTTGTCTTTCATGGCGGGGCATATTCCATCCGCGTTGTTCCATATCGCCGCCGTTCTGTTCCGGCCCACAATTTTCGCGGGAACCGCCGCGTTCCCAGCCGGGCGTTTGTCCGGGGCCGTTTTGCTGCGGCATACAGTTGCCCATACCCATACCGGGTTGCTGACAGGGCATCTGTCCGCATCCGCCTGCCATTGGGCCGCAATTGCCCATACCGCCGCACGGGCGTTGACCGCAACCGTTCATCGCCTGAAACTGCCCCCAGCGAGGGCCAGCCATTGGGCAGCCCTGGTTCCAACCTTGGCCTTGCATTGGGCAGCCGCAATTTCCACATGGGCCATTCATTGCGCAGCCCTGGTTGAAGCCCGGTCCTGCCATTTGCTGACCCTGACCGCAGCCGGGACCTGCCTGCCCCATCATTCGGCGATGTGCCTCTTTATGCCACCTGTTAAACTTTGCGTGTTCCTGCATTTCTTCCCTGCGTTCCTGCATTTTGTTGATGATTTCGCCCATTTTTTGCCTGTCGTTGGCCTTATAGGCCTCGGCTAACTGGTCGAGCAGGCCTTCGTGCTGCTCCTGTAGTTCGCCAGTTCTTGCCTTTGGGCAGGATTTTTCAGCAAATGCCTTTTCCTTTACTTTTTCCGCGGCGAATACGGCTATTGTTACCACTAAAACGGCCGCTATTACGCCTGTAATGATTTTTTTTGTCATATTTCGCCCCTTTCAGATTTTTATGAGTTTATAGTTTGCAAATATAGACGCCTGCGGGTGCGGTTTTATTGCACGGTTATTTTGAGGAGACGTGTTCTGAAAACGCTTGCGGCGGGGGCGACGGCTTCTTAGAATATCCTTTTCTTTTGGACAAACACGAGGGATATATATGCTGGCCAAACTGTATAGCGTCGCGCTTGAGGGCATCGAAGGAATTATCTGCGAAGTCGAGGTCGATGTCGCACGAGGCGGGTTCGATAAGACGCTCATCGTCGGGCTGCCTGACGCGGCGGTAAAGGAAAGCGCCGAAAGAGTGCGAAGCGCAATTGTCAACTGCGGGTATAAATATCCCAAGACGCAATCACTGGTAAATCTCGCCCCGGCGGATACTAAAAAGGAAGGGCCTGCGTTCGATTTGCCAATAGCGCTGGGGATTCTTCTGGGCGAAAGCGTTTTCAGCAGCGTGGTTTTGAAAGATTATACAATCGTTGGCGAGCTTGCGCTCGACGGCAGGGTGAGGCCGGTCAACGGCGTTTTGAGTATGGCGATGACGGCCAAGGCGGCGGGCTTTCGCGGGATAATCGTTCCATTGGATAACGCGGCGGAGGCGGCGGTCGTCGAGGAGCTGGAGGTTTATGGCGTGGGGTCGTTGACGCAGGCGGTTGATTTCCTGGGCGGGAAATTGCCTTTGCAGACCACCGTGGTTGACATCGACAAAATTTTCGGCGCCGAAAGCAAATACGACTTTGATTTTTCGGATGTTAAGGGACAGGAAAGCGTCAAGCGGGCGTTGACGGTGGCGGCGACAGGCGGGCATAATATACTTATGATTGGCCCGCCGGGAGCGGGAAAGACGATGCTCGCGCAGCGGTTAGCGACGATTCTGCCGGCATTGACATTAGCGGAATCACTTGAGACGACCCGCATATACTCTTCCGTCGGCCTTTTAGGAAAAGGCAAGGCGCTTTTGGCGACGCGTCCTATTCGTATGCCTCATCACACGGCGAGCGGGCCTGCCCTTGTGGGCGGCGGTGTAAACGCGCGGCCCGGCGAATTGTCGTTTGCGCATCACGGGATTTTGTTTCTCGATGAGTTCGCGGAGTTTCCGCGTCACGTTCTTGAAATGATACGCCAGCCGCTTGAGGATGGCACGGTTACGGTTTCCCGCGCGAAGAAATCCATCAAGTATTTCGCGGCGTTTCTTTTGGTGGCGTCGTGCAATCCGTGTCCCTGCGGATATTTCGGGTCGGATGCTCGACGGTGCAAATGCACGCCTGGGCAGGTCGAGAGATATTTGTCAAAAATTTCAGGCCCGCTGATTGACCGAATCGATATTCATATAGACGTGCCGGCGGTAAGTTTCAACAAATTACGTTCAAGAGCAAACCAGCTTGACTCGGCGACGATAAGGGGGGACGTAATGAGGGGGCGGGCGATTCAGGCGAAACGTTTCGACGACGGCAAATTAATAACCAACGCAAGAATGACGCACAAGCAGGTTGAGAAATTCTGCAAGCTGGATTCGTCGGGCGAGATGCTTCTCAAAGAGGCGATGATGGAGTTCGGCTTGTCGGCCCGCGCGCACGACAAAATCTGCAAGGTCGCCCGCACCATAGCGGACCTGGCCGGCTGCGAGGACATAAGGCCCGAACACGTCGCCGAGGCCGTTGGCTATCGAAAATTGGACAGAAAACTCTAAACTGTTGTCCAATTTCCTTTCGCTTGTTTTGGGTCCTAAAAGCGTCTGTTTTTCTTCCAATCCCGTATTTAATATATCTGCCTAAGTCCTGCTACAACAAGTGGTTACGTTTTTGTGTTTTTTGCTTAACCTGCCCTGTACAGGTGTCGATAGATAGTTGGTTGTATTAAGAACCGATTTTTGAGGGTTAAAAAAATGGGAATTCAGAACTGGTCGGAAAATATAGTTCTTGTTGACCTGCCCACCGAACCGCTGATGGGCGATGAGTTGAAGACCATCGCGGACATTATAAAAGACAGAGGCGACTGTGACGTGGTGGTTGATTTCTCCGCCATTGACATTATAACATCATCGAGCTTATCGAAGCTTCTCAAGCTGCGAAAAATGTTGATGGATTGTGACCATCAGCTCATCTTTTGCAGTGTCGCGCCGGCCACGAAGGGCATCTTCGCCGTGACGGGCCTTGAAGGCATATTCAAGGTCGTTGACGACAAATTTGTCGCTCTTGCAGGTCTTCAATTAGTCAGATAGTCAGTGGACAAAAGCATCCCGCGTAAAATTGCCCCTGCACAATAACGCTGCCCGCCTACTCGCTAATTTTTCCGCGCAATGATGAAGCTGAGTTACATATTCGCTCAACGGCGAAATCGATTTCCTGTTTCACAGTAAAACGCCCCAGGCTGAACCGGATGGCGCTGGCCGCTGAATCTTCACTGACACCCATTGTTCTGAGGACATAGTTTGAGCCGGAGGTCCCGGATTCGCAGGCCGAACTGGCGGAGGCGGCAACTTCAGGAGTTTTACCGAGCAGGGAAACGGCTTCAATATCCCCAAATGAAACATTCACGGTGTTGGGCAGGCGTTCGGAGGGGTGACCGTTTATTTGTATACCAGGGATAGCTTCTATCAAGCCGTCTTCCAGTTTATCCCGCAGTGCGGATGATACTGATGGTTTGCTGCCCAATTCCGATTCGCACAATTCACAGGCCTTTCCAAGCCCGACTATTCCGGGGACGTTGAGCGTTCCGCTGCGAAGGAAGTGTTCTTGTCCACCGCCGTCGATTTGGGCGGTCAATCGGACAGCAGGGCTTTTGCCCCGCACATAAAGAGCGCCAACTCCCTTGGGACCATATATTTTGTGCGACGAAAACGCCAGCAAATCGGCGTTCAGTTTATTCACATTAACCACGATTTTTCCGACCGCCTGGGTGGCGTCGCAAAAGAACAATATGCCGTGTTTTTTGCAGATTGCGCCGATTTCGTCCGCGGGGTTAATTGTTCCGACGACGTTGTTGGCGAGCATAACGCAGACAAGTATAGTTTGTTTTGTAATCGCTTCGGCCACTTGCTGCGTGGAAATACGGCCAAAGGAATCAGGACGAAGCACAGTCAGCGAGAAACCCTGCTGTTGGAGTCGTTTGCAGGGTTCGAGAACGGCTTTGTGCTCGATGGCGGAGACGATAATATGATTACCTCTTTCGCGATATGCCTCGGCTGCGCCTTTAATCGCAAGATTGCAGCCCTCCGTTGCGCCGGACGTGAAAATAATTTCCCTGGCGGAGGCGCCGATGAGTTTGGCCGTCTGATTGCGGGCGGCCTCGACCATATCCCGTGCCTGGCGTCCCAGCGAATGACTTTCGCTGGAAGGATTCCCGAACGCCGAAGTCAGGGCGGGCATCATACTTTCCAGCACGCGCTTATCCAAAGGAGTCGTCGCGTTGTAATCGAGATATACGGGCTTATTTATTTTAGTTTCCATCAAGAGTCCTATGGCTCAAGGAACTCGAAATTTTTGTGAACACAGCAGGGACAATCGGCGTTCTTGGTCAGTTTCGAGACGTCGATTTGCTTTGCAACATTATTCCATACGTCCAAAACAAGCAGGCATTGTCCCGCTTTGTCCGAATTGCCGGAGAGGATTTTTAACGCCTCCGATGCTTCAACCGCAGCCACCATCGCCACCGCCGGGCCAAGCACGCCGGCCTGTCGGCAGGTTTGCCCATTGCACGCAGGAGGCGAATCGAGCAGGCATCGTAAGCAAGGGGTTTTGTCGGGGATTATGGCCATCACCTGTGCCTCAGTGCCGAGGACGCCGGCGAATATCCAGGGTTTGGATTTTTTTATTGCGCAGTCGTTGAGGATGAACCTTGCGGGGAAATTATCTGTCCCGTCGATAATCACATCGACGCCTTCGGTCAGCCGGTCCGCAGTCAGTCGGTCTATTCTTGCGAAGACGGTTTCAATTTCGCAATTGCTGTTGATTTCCCGCAGGTGATTTGCCGCTGCGTTTATTTTGAGAGTGCGTTGGTTCGCGTCTTTTTCGGTGAAAAGCGACTGTCTGTGTATATTGGTCAGCTCAACGTAGTCATCGTCCACCAGCCGGAGACGCCCGACGCCCGCGCGGACGAGCAATTCCGCAACCCACGAACCCAATCCGCCGACGCCGACAATTATGGCGCTGCTGTCGGCGAGCCGTCGCTGGCCTTCTTCGCCGAAGGGCTTGAAGGTAATTTGTCTTGCGTAGCGTGAAAGGTCCCGGTTCATCTTATAGTGAGCTTGTCGAACTATTGCATTTTTCTTTTATCCACCCGCCTCCGAGAAGACAATCCTCGGAGTAAACGACGACCGCCTGGCCGGGAGTAACCGCCTCTAATGGCTTATCGAAACGCACCTCGAAGGTGTTTTCCCCGGTAATAATAACCTTTGCCGCGGCGCCTCGATGATTATAGCGGATTTTTACCATTGCCTCAAATTCAGTCGGCCCGCCTCGACTCGCCCGCGAGTCGGGCGAGACAGGCACATCCACCTGCCAGTTTGCGCCGTCGGCGGTCAAACCGTCTGCAAGCAGGTCATTTTTTTCGCCTATGGTTACGTCGGCTGTTTTCGGGTTTATATCGGTAACATAAACCGGATGCCCCGCCGCGATGCCCGTGCCGCGACGCTGACCGATAGTAAATCTGCCGTAACCGTCGTGTTTGCCGACAATTTTGCCGGATGTATCTATGAAGTTTCCCGCCCGAAGCGCCGAGCTATTGTGTGCCTCAAGCAATTTTGCGTAGTCGCCATCCGGGACAAAACAAATATCCTGGCTGTCGGGCTTATCGTGGACCTCCAGTCCCAGCTCTTTGGCGATATCTCTGACGGCCTGCTTGTTTTTCAACCGGCCGACGGGGAAGATAATCCTGTCTAATTTTTCGCGTGGTATGCTGAATAAAACGTATGACTGGTCCTTGCCCGGCGCAAGAGCGGGTGCAATGGCGTGTTGTCCTTTGTAGTCGATAATTCTGGCGTAATGCCCTGTAGCCACATATTGCACGCCTAAGGAATCCGCCAACTCGAAGAGTTTGCCGAATTTGATTTTCTCGTTGCACCGGACGCAGGGGTTGGGCGTTCGGCCTTTTTCGTAATCATCGATAAAGCTTTTGATTATGGTTTCAAAATCTTTTGTCGCCGACAGGGAAATGAACTTCACGCCGAGCTTTGCGGCGATTCGCCGGGCGTCGGCGGCATCCTGCGGAGTGCAGCAGGAACGTGAGTTGCTCTCAATAGCGTGTTCCATCCCTTCGGCAGTGAGCTTAGGGCCGAATTGCTGTAAACAGAGGAAAACGGCTGTAACGTCGAATCCTTCTTTGAGGAGCAACGCCGCGGCCACCGCCGAGTCAACGCCGCCGCTAACAGCCACCAGTACTTTTTTTCGCATATTCGTATTTTGTATCCCGTCGAGCCAACAGGCCGGGCGGAGATGAACCGCTAATGTTTCGCCTATTTTACAATGATTTTAGCTTACCTGGGTTTGTTTTCGAGGACTTTTTGGTATATCCGGCAGGGAACAGATATGGGTATGCGCAAAAAAATGACAATTGGAAGTCCCGATTTTTGTGGAACGCCAATTGTCGCTTTGCTCGGCTATGGCCGAGTCGAATAATAACGTTGCGAGATTAGGCGGAGGATCCTTTGTCTTTGCCTTTTCTCTTCCACCATTCCGGCTTGGCCGGTTCCTGCACCTTCTGCTCCCACTGTTCTCCCTGCTTGTCGAACTGGACCCTGTCCGCTTTTATATCAAGCACCTTGACATCGTGGATTATGTCGCCCTTGTGGAGCATCTGGTCTTCGATGAGAACAGTCGGAGTGTCGTCGCAATACAGGATAGCGGTTATCACTCCGAACCTTGGTTCGGGGCGTTCAATCGCCACCTCTTTTTTCCCGTCTTTTGACGCCTGTGTGGCAACCTTCCAGCCGAGCATTCCGCAGATGGCGATTGCCGCTAACACCAGCCATTTTACTGTGCTTTTATCCATAGATTCAAGTGGACCATAAGTCGTTCAAGAGGCGCATTTTCGCCAGGTCCGTGCCTCTTCTGTCAAAGCACTGTGCCCAGACGTGCCGACACTAACCCATCGGCATTATCACACTCTTTCTTAAAATTCGTTCTTACCATTACTGTTATTTGCACTCAAATCCTCAACGTCCGAGAAAATCCTGTCTGAACGGACATAAATTCGGTGGGATTCCTCTAAATATAATATACAATTCCCACGCCAAGCCCCTAACTGCTTTTGGGAAATAATCCGGAAAATGGGTGATGCGGCTGGTGAATTTAAATTGTGTGTTCTTTTTGCCTTTTGGGGACAGATGTTTCCAGTCCCTGGGGGTTTTGGAAAGCAGGTGCGGAGTCGGCGGCATCCACCGTTTGGTGTCCCTCGCGGGACTGTGGCGATTTACCCGTCCGGCTGCGGCCTGACTCATTCGTTGTTTCTGAGTCCTCAGCGGCGCCTTCTCCGGGACGAGTCCGCCCGGCCAATTCCGCCATTGCTTCGAAGCGGATAACCTTGCCGTAAAATCCGTCTTTGTCCAGCGTGTAAATCTTCAGGACACTGCTGGCAACCGCCCAAAGCTCGCCCCTGCGAACAAGCTCGGCGAAACACAGCCGGCGCATTTCGATATCCCTCTGGTCAGGCGAGTCAGTTTGCTCGACGACGCTTACCAAAAAGTTCCTGGCTAAAAGCTCCATACCGCCGGAGAGGTTGCGTTTTTTAACGAGTGGTTTAGGGGGCTCGACGATGGTCTCGATTATTTCATCGTTGGTTTTCTGTTCGACGCGTTTGGCGCGGGATTTGACCAGGCCATAAATGCCGACGCCGGCGGCCAGGATGACCACCATCAGCAGTTGAATCCAGAATGTCCCTTCGTCCTCAACCGCTCCCAAAACAATAACCGCAAGACACCGGCTCACAGGCCCTCGCTTGGCATACGCCGATTAACCCTTTTGATCAGTCCGACGGGTAAGCTCCTTCATCGCTGCGCACTGGATGTCCTTGCCATACAGGTTTTTTTCGTCCACGGAGTAAACACTCAGCGAGGAGCTGTCTATTTCGCTTTGCTGATTTCGGCGAAGCACCTCATTGAAGCTGAGCCGGCGCATCGCAACGTCGTTTTTGTCTTCGCCGTCGGTGTTTTCGATTACGCCCAGCAGGAAATCCATTTCGAGCATTTCCATGCCGCCCGCCAGGTTTCGCCCGGTTCTGGTCTTTTTTTCCATCGTCGCCTCTCCTGAAATTTCTTCTGTTTGGCCCAGTTCAACAATCTTTGTTCCTGTGCTTTTACGGACTTCGAATTTTCTTTCCCCGATTCCAAATGCCATCGTCGTATCCTCCAAAAAATAATACCTGCTACCCCGTATTGCTAAGGCAGCGTTGTTTCCATATTGCCCAGATTATACACTTGTGTCGGCAATCATACAAAATAAAATTAGATATGTACCGACAAAGTAACGGAAGACAGACACAAGACCCAAGACGAACTGCGGGACGATTCTCGCGGCCGTTTTCAATTTTTCCGCAAAGGCATTTAACTGGCGTGCTGAGCACATCCTACAACGGATTCTTGATTGTTACATCTGGTCCGCGGATGTAATTGGGCGTAAGGGTAAGGGGGTCGGCGAACCCGCCAGTTGGCGAGGTCTCGCCTTCGGCGGATTGGCATTGCAGGGCAAGTTGCCAGCCAAGTTTGTGAATATTCGCGGCGGAGGGGTTCCAGAACTTTTCATCAAGCACGCGAATATTTTTGCGAGCAAATTTGTCTTTGTAGAAAACCAGGCCTTCGCCAATCAGGGCGGTGGTTCGACTTCGCTCACCACAGGTCGGTTTGTCAGAAAACCGGGCGAGGAATTCCTCGGGGGTCATTAGGCAGTCCGGGAGAATCTTTTTCCAGAAGCCAATGTTCATTGTTAGTTGTTCATAGTTCATTGAATCATATACGGCGATGAAAAACTGGCCTCGTTTGGCATCGAGGATTACGGCGAGGCGTTCATTAGTTTTGAGTTTTGAGTTTTGAGTTTTAAGTTCAGAAGATGATTCGGTAGTGGAGAGGTTTATCACATTTGCGGCGATGCAATCGAGGGTATCAACGGCGACGATTTTTGCGCCATTTGCCAGAGCCATAGTTTTTGCGATGGTTACGGCGATACGGAGGCCAGTAAAGCTGCCGGGGCCTGCGGAGATATAGACGTGCTCGATTTGGTCCGGCTTTTTGTTGGATCTGCTCAATAAATCAGTAATAGCGGGGAAAATCTCTGCGCTGTGTCTCATCGGGCCGGAGAAGCAGCTTTCAGACAGGAGCTTGTTGCCCTGGGCGAGCGCAACCGAACCCAGCCGGCCGCTGGTCTCGACAGCCAGTATTAGAGAGTCATCGAAATTGCCTGTATTTGTCGTCACTATGGTTTTACGCCTTTAATTCAGAAGAACAATAAGATGGGATAATACACGACAGCCGGGGTCAAATCAAAAAAAAACAGGCCCGGAGGTTATGCTCCAGGCCTGAAATTCATCAAAACTGCTGTTTTTCACTAAGACCGTCTCATTACCTAATGATGGCGGGGTATCGCGAAATTATTTCTTGGTGTTTGGGTCCGCTGGTTTGTTTGCGTCTTTATCTTTGTCGCAGCTTTTGCCTTTCTCTGTGTCTGTATTCTTTTCGGAAACTGCGCAAAGCTTGCTCTTGTTCGGCTCGGTGGGCTTATTCGCGTCGGCGGGCTTATTGGCATCTTTTGCATAGGTGCCGAAATCGCTTGCACTGATGATGGTGGCCTTGTTCGGTTCAGCCGGTTTGTTCGCATCGCCGGGCTTATTGGCGTCAACTGTTGCCGCGAGGCAGTTAGTCGCAACGAATGCGACGGCAACAACTGCCAGCACTGTTAATAGTGTTCTTGTATTCATTCCCTTGTCATCCTTAAAAATCTTGAGTAAAGTTCAGCCGGAATTGGCTAAGACACGTCCGGGAATTATATACTTTTTTCAGGCGGTAGCAATAAAAATCCGGAAATTTTTAATATTTTTCTTCTGACAGCCAGTATCAGGGCGGGCGAACCCTCTTTTTTAAGCTAAAAATCGGGTTTTGACAGTCGCCTTGGGGGTAGAAACGAAAACCCGACAATCATAAAAGTTGAAATAGAAAGCATGACAGGCAAACAGTCGGGTTATTGAACTCGGCACAGGCGGGCGAAAAAGAAATCTGTGCCGGGCAGTAACAATGTGCGAAAAATAGCTTACGTTATCTATAGTACGGCATCTTCTACTTACTAAGTGAATATGAACTGATATCTCCTTTACTCATAGTTACTAACGCACCACCATTTAAACCCGAACAAATCAAGAATCTCTCAATGCCTTTTTGCGCCGGCAGGGATGCAAGTTTGGTTCCATCCGGCGCTGCTATGACCAGGTCGCCATTTGCTTCAAGAAACGCCCAGTCCTTCCGGCCGTCCCCATCCATGTCCCCACAGGCGAAGCTGCTTGTCCTCCATGAACGCTGTTTAGAGCCGCCGGTCGTCCATTTTATTTGCCCTGCAGGATTGAATGCGACAACAGCTCCGTCGGCTCCTATTGCAACCACTTGAATATCGTCATTAGCATCAATCAGTGATGCCGTCATTTGAGCATAGTATTTCCCGAGCGGTTGCAAAGTCCTTACTGTTTGTCCATTACTATCGTAAACTCGTATTGTTCCACCTGCTTCGGTTGCGAATACGAGAGTATTTTTAGGGTCATGCCCTGCAACAATCGACTGGTTCCAAACATTGCCTATTGCAGAGACCTTCCACCTTTGCTTTCCATCACAGGAAACGGCGTGAATACCACCAAAGCCATTCATACCGATAATCATTTCATCGTTGTTATCGCCGTCCAAATCTCCCCAATGCGCACCGTTAACTCCATCCTTCGATGGATATTCCCACAATTTCATTCCATTCGTATCAACCACTGTTACTTGATGTCCCCAATTTGAATAACCTAAAAGCCTGTAACCATTCTGTTTGTACTTGCCTATTTCAATTTGTCCGAATGCCTCAGGTATTGTGATATTGCCTTGAATTTGACCTTCTACGCCAATAATGTGGAGGGTTTTATTATTATCCGCGACCAGGATTTTCTCTTTTCCATCATTACCCCAATTACCGGCACAAATTGAAACTGCACCTGGAATATTCAAAATCCACTGGGGTTTCAGCGTGTACTTTATTTCACTGTCCTTAAGCCCTGACTTCGGCTGAATCGGTGCAGTTTTTAATTCGCCTTGATAGTTTTCCGCCACTGCGTTCGCTTTTAAGGTATCGTAATCATGATATCCAACCAGTACATTCTGGATTATTCCGTTGCGGTCAATAAAGAATGTTGTGGGAATAGAAGAAATCGAGGCAAACGGTGAGGGCAGATTGTCCGCAGACGCAATCGGATAGTTTATACCTATTTTTTTGATATATTTCTGAAGGGTTTTCTTATCCTCATGACTTATTCCAATAATAGCAAGATTGTCGGTTTTTACCTCATTGGCCAGCTTTATGAAGTGTGGAATTTCCTTCTTACAGGGCGGGCACCATGTCGCCCAGAAGTCCAAAACAACGCGCTTGCCCTTTAGTTGAGATAATGCAATCTCATTGCCGTCCATATCGGTCAGGCTAATATCAGGCACAGCCATACCAATATATTCTTGAGCCTGTGATTGTATTCCTCCTTCTGATTGCATTTCGCTCATTGCTGAAAATGCTTGATGAATCTTTATTCCATAAAATACACCAAAGCCGATGCATGCCAGACTTCCTAACACTGAAAGCAAAACACCCCAGATGGCCATGGCTTTAAAAAAAGGTAGCCTTTTACTAAGATGAACAATACCAAACACCAGGCCTACGATGCCGAATATAACACCAATCACAAAGAGAGAGAAAAGCAGCGACACCAGCCCTAAAACAAAACTTGCCACAGCTATCCCTACACCTGCATGCGAACCCGGCGGCAATTCCTTCGGTGAATTTCCGGCCTGGGAGCTCAAATCAGGATTCGGCGCCTCGCCATGATTCGACTCTTGATTATTCGTCATTTGATTTTCTCCTTTTTTATTCTTCCGCCCGTACTGTAAAAATACTCATCCCATCCATCAGGCCGCCTTCCTGTATGACTTCAAAAGCTCTCCGCGACGTTCCTGACACAGGAATTATATCGCGGAATCAAAGGGAAGGCGACCAATTTCAATAAAATAAGCTGCTTATAATCAGCTGTCCCAAAACTTAGTATCGGGTGAATATTTTTATATTACGCCGAGGCGGGTCAATCGTACGTTGTGGCGCAAGAGTGATATTAACGGCTGATTTTACTCAACAAATCTTTCCTGGCCTGGACTCGGAGCTTGGCGTTCTCGTAGCGTCTTTTTTCATCCGCTGTCTGGGGCAATATCGGGGGCACAGGACATGGGTGTTTATCTTTATCAAGCGCCACAAAAGTCAGATGAGCCGTCGTAGCGATAACCTGTTTAGCGTCTCCCGAAAGGGACGCCTTACGGCGGTAAGGATCTTCGCGAATGACCTGCACGCCGACTTCCATTGAAGTATGGCCGACATAATTGACACAGGCCTTGAGCACAACTTGGTCGCCAATGCGAATCGGCTCTCTGAACGAGAGCGAATCGATGCTTGCCGTTACGACCTCTTTGCCGCTATGCCTCTGGGCGGCCATTGAGGCGACCGTATCAATCCACGCCACAATCGCCCCGCCAAAAGCGGTTCCGTAGGGGTTCGCCTGATTAGGCATCAGCAGATACCTGCTCTCAACGGCACTATCGGATGGTTTTTTGCCTTCCATATTTTGCCCCAGCCATTTCTACAAACTGGAAAAGAAGTTTAGCCACCGAGATTTTAAGCCACTCGGCTTCGTTATGCAACTACGCCGAGGCAAGCAGATTACACCCTTAGGCAAGCTCAGGGCAGGCAGAGAATTTTTATTTGTGTACGCAGGCCGGATTAGATGAATCTTCAAAACAATCGATAAGCCAGTTGCTTGCCGTGATCGCGAAATCCAGCATATCCACTTTGCAGTCATTGTTCAAATCGCCTGCCAGATTATACAGACAACCTTTCAGGCCAAGCGAGTGATGTTCGCCTGCCGCGACAGCCACAAAGCCCGTATTGGGAGACGGCACATTGCATTGACCGGACCCGTTCAATCCCCAGGCCACAACCGAACCATCTTGTTTAACGCCAAGCGAGTGACGAAAGCCGGCTGCGATGGCCACAAAACCCGTATTGGGCGACGGCACATTGCAATCCCCCTCGTAGTTGTCTCCCCAGGCCACAATCGAGCCATCGGCTTTGAGGCCAAGTGAGTGATACCAGCCAGCCGCGATGGCAGTAAAACCCGTATTAGGTGACGGGACATTGCATTCACCATCCCCGTTAGGTCCCCAGGCGACAATCGAGCCATCTTGTTTCAGGCCAAATGAGGCACCCATGCATGCGATTGCCTTAAAATCCGTATTGGGCGATGGGACATTGCATTCGCCATTCCCGTTATATCCCCAAGCCACAATCGAGCCGTCGGTCTTCAGGCCAAGCGAGTGCCCCCCGCCTGCTGCGATGGCTGTAAAACCAGCATTAGGTGATGGCACGTTGCATTCACCGTAATAGTTGTCCCCCCATGCCACAATCGAGCCATCTTGTTTAAGACCAAGCGAGTGACTCTCGCTGGCCGCGATAGCCCTAAAACCTGTATTGGGCGACGGCACATTACAGTTGTTTCCCCAGGCCACAATCGAGCCGTCTTGTTTAAGGCCAAGCGAGGAAATCCCGCCGGCCGCGATTGCCGTAAAACCCGTATTGGGCTCTGGCACAATACATTGGCCATAGTCATGATCACCCGACTGTCCCGGTTGTCCCGCTCCCCAAGCCCAAATTTCTCCGGCAGCATATACCGGTATGGTGAAAACAAACGCATAAAGTAAAAAACAAATCGTAAATAAGATGAAAGAATACCTGTTGCCTTTTGCGTTGGTTCGTATCGCGTTGGCCTCCTGATAAATTTCAATTCTCACACTCTTCTCCTTCTTTGCCTTTTGCCCCCAGCGGTTCGACTCAGCTCACCGGAGCCCAAAGGTGATTTTCATTATACCTTTTCGCCGGTGTGAGTCAAAGCAGAAAGGGCGGGTATTGGTTTGGGAAATCCAGCTTCGGCGAGTCCAGTCAGAAAACTCATTAGGCAAAAAGGTAAAAAACAAAGGGAATTATACCTTTGACAAACCAAGCCCATTTTTTCGCCTAACTTACTGAACTTTGGGGGAATGAATTTCATTTTGAAACTCCCAATTTTCCAAGTTCTGCTACTGGAATAAGAACAAATCCAAACGGCGTCGGCTCTTTTGTTAATTGCTTTGTCGCAGTACGATTAAGCTGATTTATATCAAATACCATCCCTTGCTTTTTCGCTTCATCAGCCATTACATCAGCTTCCATACAAACTGCAATATCATTGAAATCGGGATTACTTGACAATATTTTTAACTTTGTTGCTGCCCATAAATTTACTCGAATCGGAATTACAAATTCTCCCAATCTTGCTCTATGCAATATTTCAGGGTTGATCGCATCAAAAAACTCATAAACTGTTTTTCTGAATTCTGTTACATCTTTGATATGCACCCTATTATTTTGTTCTTCTCTATATTTGATTGCTTTTAGCTGTGTATCATTAAGGTCTGCACTAAGAACAATAATTTGTGATTTATATTTTTCATTTTCTTCTGTTAATTTCTCTTTTTCTTTTAAAGCATCGTCCCTTTGGTATTTATAAGAATCAACATCGGTTTTTAATCGACTTATCTCAGATTCTTTTGAATGTATAATCCAAATATGGTCGAGACCGAAAATTAATCCGCCACCTAAAATGAGACCGCCAACCAAACAAACAAAAAATGAATAAGGAGTAGATTTCATAATAGGCCACTCCTTATCCCATTCTCTTTTAAGCCATTCCCACATATCCACATCCTTTCATTTTTAAGGAATATTTGCGGATTCATTTTACGACACCTCACTTTCTTTGTCATGCAGATAATTTCTTGGTTTGGTTTGTCAAGTACATAATTCCGAAAACAAAAAAAAGTGGCTTGGCACCTCTTTTGAAGCAAATCCCTGAAAAACCTCGTTATTGGGCTGAAAACGGGGATTTTAGCAGTTCGCTTGTTTTGTAAACAGCAAACATAAAAATAATTTCATTTATTTACTAAATAACACTTGACATTAGTTAAGATGAATATAAAATACGATGCTGTTGTTAGGTTAATAAATAACAACAAATATGTTGAAGTTAGCCCCCGCAGTTTTGCTCACAAAACTAAGCGCGGGGTGCAAGGCACAGCCGAAGGGGACGGAGTGTGTGAAGAAAAGCAAAAAGTAAAAATAAATAAGGAAGAACGCTATGGCCAGAAGCAGGACATTTCAAAAGATTAACGGGGGGAACAAAGCGGAAGCGGACTTCAAGGACAGGATAGACCTTCTGCGAAGCAGAGTGGGTCTGCTGGCCGGCAGGGACCGTGCGCTGATGCAAATATACCTGGACAACTCCGGCACGTTTAGCCAAATGGCGAAAATAGCGAGCGTAAACGAGGCGAACGTAGCAAGGCGGATTCACAAATTGGTTCGCCGGCTTCTTGATGGGCAATACATCACCTGTCTGCGCAACCGCGACATATTTACACAAGAGCAAATCGAGATGGCGAGGGACTATTTTGTGGACGGGTTGCCTATGGGCGAAATCGCCAACAGGCATGAAACGACATATTACACAGTCAGGCAAACGATGAAAAAAATTCAGCGGCTGACATACGTGTCGAACAGGGCGGCCCCCCGCAGTTTTGCTTCGCGGGGACGAGGTAAAGGAGGATTGAACGATGCGTAAATTTTCAGTGGCTAAACAATTCGATGTGAACCCGCAAAAAAGTGAGCGAGTAACGACAGTGATGCGGATGTTCGGCGTCGGTATCGACCGGCTCAAAGACCAGCAAACGACGCACGCCTGCACAGTCGAGGTCAACGATGGGGACATCGTTTACATAACCGGGCCTTCCGGCGCGGGCAAAAGCGTGCTGCTGCGGGAAATGCAAACGGTGATACCCGACGACGAAAAAATCATCATCGAACAGATAGCTTTGCCGGCGGACAGACCAGCGATTGACTGCGTCGGCGGGACGGGGACGATTGACGGATTATCGCTTTTGAGCTACGCAGGATTGAGTGACGTGTTTTGCATGCTGAATGCGCCGGCGAATCTGAGCGAGGGACAGAAATACCGCTTTCGCCTGGCATGTGCGCTGGCATCGGGCAAAAAGTTCATATTCGCAGACGAGTTCTGCAGCAATCTGGACCGCATAACAGCGGGCGTAATCGCATACAACGTCCGCAGGTTCGCGAAACACAACGGCGTTACGTTTTTCCTCGCGTCGGCCCACGAGGACATATTGGCGGATTTGCAGCCGGATGTGCTCGTCGTAAAAAACTTCGCGGGCGAAGCGGAAGTCACATATAAGGGCAAAAGTAAAAAGTAAAAGGGAAAAAGTAAAAATGGAAATGTGTACGGTGACGAGAAATCTTGAGATTGTGCGGGGGACGAGGGCGGATTACGAATCGCTTTCGCATTATCATTACCGCGAGGGCCATCCCGGGGCCGCCGTGGCGATTTTCGCGCTGAAGGGCAAATTCAAAACAGCGACGAAACTCGAAACCGTGGGCGTGATTGTTTATTCAATGCCGACGGCTGGGGCACAGATGCGAAATATCGCAACGGGCGGAGTTTTCGCGGGATTGGATAGAAGCACGGGTCTTAAGCTTATCAATAAGAACATCCGCACAATCAGCAGGGTGATTATCGAGCCGAGGTTTCGCTCGCTGGGACTTGCCGTGCGATTGGTTAAAGAAACGATGCCTTTGCTCAATGTCCCTTTCATCGAGGCGCTGGCGGTGATGGGCAGGGCGAACCCGTTTTTTGAAAAGGCGGGTATGACCCGATACGACGCACCACCGTCCGCCAATAGTGTTCGGCTTATCGAGGCATTCAGCGCTGTCGGCGTAGATGAGCAGGATTTGATTGACCCGACGATTGTCCAGCAGAAGCTGGATAAGCTGAGGACGGAAAACAGAGGACAGAAGGCGGATTTCGTCGAAGAGGAAATGACGCGATTTCTTCAGAGTTATGGCCAAAGACGGCTTATGCAGCCCGGTATCGAACGCACAAGATTCATCCTCAGCAAACTCACCGACAGGCCCGTGTATTACATGTGGCGAAACCCTAATGTTGAATTGAGGATTTGGGATGCAGACTGAGTATGTCTTTGTCTTGACAATATGAGTTTAGAGCGCGAAAATTCAATTATGATTGACCTTTTTTCAGCAAAGAATTCGTGTTGGGATTATCAGCCAAAGCGGGCTCCTTATTTTACCCCTGAGGCAATTGTATTGACTAAAGGCAGTTGTCAGACCGCCCCACAGCGTGATTTTGTTCAGGCGATTTGTAAGGTATATCCTCAGGCCCGGGTGTTCGAAAGATTCGGCACCTCTCATAATCGCCTCGATATTGGCGGATCGGATATCCTGGAAACGCACTATAAAGGCAAAAAGACCCTTGTATTAGGCGTGCATAAGAGCGCACTAAGGTTCAGCGACGAGGATGGTAATGACTGCCCCAATTACTGGCATTTTTCGCCATACAGCTTTTGTCCTTATGATTGCCGGTATTGTTATCTGGCAGGGACGCCGGGCGTAAAATTCTCACCGACAGTAAAGATATTTGTAAATATCGGTGAAATACTCGACCGAATCGCCTGCGTTGCTTCAAAACTGACCGTACCCGCGGCCTTTTATTTGGGTAAACTCCAGGATGGTTTGGCGTTTGACCCGCTTACCGGCTATTCACGCTTAATTATTCCCTTTTTTGCTCACCAGAAAAACGCCAAACTGACTCTATTGACAAAAAGCGCCAACGTGGACAATTTGCTTGACCTGGACCACAACGGTCACACCATTCTTTCGTGGAGCTTAAATCCCGGTGAAATTTCCAGCTTGTTCGAATCGAATGTGCCTTTGCCCGACGAAAGAATTGCTGCGATGCGAAAGTGTGCAAATGCGGGCTATCCGTTACGCGCCGTTATAATGCCCATTATTCCCGTAGAAGGGTGGCAAAATATATACACACGCTTTTTGGAAAAATTTTTAGTATCGGTCCCGCTTGAGCGCATAACGCTGGGGCAGATTTGCAGCTACTTCGGGGCGTTGCAGCTTACCGAGAGAAAATTAGGGAAGAATAACGCTATTTCAAAAATGCTCGAAAAGGGCAAATCGAAAGACGGCAGAATACGCTTCCCTGTAAAACTAAGAATCGAAGTATATCGATACCTCATTGACAAAATAAAAAAACTTCGGCCCAAACTGCAAATCGGCCTGTGTTTGGAAGAGGCCGACGTCTTCAATGCTTTGGAGATGGAGGACTCTATCGGTCGTTGTAACTGTGTTCTCTAATAGTTAGCAATTATTTACAATAGATAAATTTAATCTCAAATCAGTCAAAGACGCAGCGGAGGAATAAAACTAATGTCTGAAATGATTAAATCGATAGCGTTGTCGAAGCTTACTGCGCATCCGGATAATCCGAATGTGATGGGTGATGCGATGTTTCGCAAGCTGGTTCGCAATATCGAGCGGACGGGGCTTTATGAGCCGATTGTCGTCAGGCCTCATCCGAAAGAGAAAGACGATTTCCAGATTATTAACGGCCATCATCGGGTAAAGGCCCTGGAACGACTGGGCCATAAAGAGGCGGATTGCGTCATCTGGGACGTGGACGATGAGCAGACGGCGATTTTGCTGACGACGCTGAATCGATTGGCAGGTTCGGATACGCTTGCGAAGAAGGTCGAATTGCTGAAAAAACTTACGGAGCGAATGGGGACAGCCCAGCTTGCCAAATTGCTGCCTCAAACAGCTAAGCAGATTGAACGGCTGGCTGCGCTGAAAGACAGCGTTCAGCGGACAGCGTGCAGCGTTCAGTATGAGCAGTTTGCGATACCGATTGTGTTTTTTGTAACAAAGCAGCAGCAGGGGGTTATCGAAAACGCAATTGAGATAGCGTTCAGCGGTCAGCGTACAGCGGACAGGACACAAACGACAAAGGCACAGCGTCGTGCCGGGGCGATTACGGAAATAGCTTCTAAATTTTTAGGGACTGAAAATGTCAAACACTAAGGGAATCACAAGAAAGCAGCTTGCAGTGATTGAGGATTTATTCGCAGGCGAGTTTGAAGAGCAGCAGGTTTTCGAAAAGCACAAGATTAACAAACGCGTTTACGACAAATGGCTGACGGAAGAGAATTTCGCGGGCGAGTTTGACCGGCGAATCAAATCCGCTCATAGGCAGGGCGAGCTGATAATCGCGAGATTCGCCAACGTGGCTGCGACTAAATTAGTGGAGTTGACCACCTCAGAGAATCAGGAAACGTCCCGCAAGGCCTGCTTGGACGTTATCAATTACCTTCGGCAAAAAACAGAACCTGTGCCCGAAGACCAACCCGAAGCCGAGAAATTGCCGGATTTGTCGCCCGAACTCGCAAGTCGGCTATTAACCGCCCTGGCTGCGAGCGAATAAAAAAACGAAGGGAGACACTCGCTCATTTAGGGTAAGCATAATTTGCCGAGCGGTCTCCCTTGTATCATCATCGCCTTCTTGTTTTTGCTTTTTGAGGCATCGTGCCTCGACCCGCGGGTCCCCATCACCATCCTCCATAGAAAGTATATGGCAGGATTCGGCAAAAGCAAAAAATATCGCGTGCGATTTGCATAAAATTTGAATTGAGGATTGCGAGATGGGGACAATAGGAAGCGCAAAAAGAAAGAGAGACGTAGGCCCAAAATGTCTCGCCCCCGCTTTCTTCCAAAAGGCACCGTCTCTCTTTACGAAAAGCTTTTTAGCATTAACCCCGTTAGATGGCGGCTTCGCCTATCTCACGGGGTTAACCCCGCACCTATTTTGGAATCACCACAGGTTTCCACACCCATCGGTACGGCAAATCCGACATCCCAAAACAGGCGCGAGGCATTGTTCCACTTACAATATACGTTTGATTTTCAGGCCCCCCAAATGAATGCGGCAGAAATTTTTTGAGCTGGCGGGCGATTCCCGTTATAATCAGACGCCTGATAAATTGATGGACTTGGCCATCCCTTACGGGACCGGAAAGGATACGATTGATGAAGATAGCGATTGGCGCAGACCAGGCAGGTTTCAAATACAAGGAAATCATAAAGAAGTTTCTTATCGAGAAGGGGCATAGCGTTGACGATTTCGGCACGGATTCGGAAAAGCCGTGCGATTACCCCGATATTATGAGGCCTGTGGCAAAGGCCGTCGCCGCGGGCAAATACGACCGGGGTATCATAGTTGGCGGCTCAGGCAACGGCGAGGCGATGGTCGCAAACAGGGTCAAAGGCGTGCGATGTGCCTTGTGCTGGGATTTGCGTTCCGCCCGCTTGAGCAGGGCGCACAACGACGCCAATGTGCTTGCTATGGGCGAGCGGATGATTGCCATCGAGGAAGCCCTTGAAATTGTCGAACTTTGGCTCAATACCCCATTCGACGGCGGACGACATCTTGCCCGCATACAGAAGATAGACGCTCAATGAAGAAAAAAATTAAAAAACGTTTGTATATTTTAGGTTTGGTCTCGATAGTTATAGTTATTATTTCCCTTTTTGGGTTTTTGATCGTCGCATTTAGGAATCCCTTTAAAATATATGACCCTTCATTTAAGCAAGTTAATTCCTTCTCCCGCCCTGTAATATTTTTAAACTTTAATATTTTTTACAACTCTCATTATTCAAAAAAACCAGAGGGAGGATATGTCGGGTTTATTGGCAAAAAACGTGGTTATAAATTAGTTTTAAATCAAATAGATGAAGGGCAAAGGGGCCTCTTCAGAGAAATTGGAATAATAGGTGTTCGGCCGGATAATGAGTCTTTTTTTGTAAGTGTACCTGACAAGATTGCGGAAATAGATTCGAATTTAAATATCATAAGAGAAATACCAATTAAAGATTTTAATTTTGAGCCAAACAATAGTATTTGGGAGTTCACTGATTTTGGTGCAGCTACTAATAATACTCTTTGGTTTGGAATTAATCGTATAAAACCCACAGGAGAGCATACAAGAGAATTAGAAACCTCTTTGGTTAAATGGGAATTTGATAAAAATCCTTCTACTCGTATTAAAGTAGAAGCTCAGGCAATGGAAGGGATTACTTTAGATGAAGCAGGCGGGAAGATTTTTGCTTACGGGGATAAAAGTTTAATATACGATTTAAAGACAATGACTCTTGAGAAAACTCAACAGAAATATTTCTGGCAAGATTTTCGTGATTTCGATCCAAATCATGGATTACTTATTTCTCAAACAATGCAGCAATTTCCAGGTAAAATCATTAAAATAGATATTTCCACAGGAAAAGTGATCGTTGTAGGAGAAGGTTATAACGCAGCTTGGGGGTACAACGGTGATATTTATTACTTTGATGCAAGAAGGCGGTTATGTCGATGCTCAGCAGATGGTAATAATCAAAAAATAATTACTTCAGGATTTTTCTGGAAAACAAATAAATTTCCGTTGACTCCGCCAAAGGTCAGCCGAGATAGAACATTACTTGCTTATAGTATTAATCCTTTTAAGGGTACACTTCTTTTAGATTTGAAGAAGCGTGAATATATATTTATTAAATATTATACATTTAAAGCAAATCAAATGGCCTGGCTGGTTAAAGAATAAAATCCGTTATTAAAATATAATTCTCAATTCTAAATTCTTAATTCCAAATTTTTCAGGAGGAATCTATGTCTGCTAAAACCGTTGTTTCTGCAAAACCGAACTCTAAATCTGCAAAAAATATATACGAGTCGCTGCGGCATGCAAGGCCGACGACAAAAAATGACCTGAGAAACTACATCAAGGTCTTTTTGGGAATCGATGTGCCGGATAAGCGGATTTGCACAGAGCACAACAGCCCCCTCGATTATCTTTGGCACAGTTTTAATTGTGATTTTGTAAATCCTAAACCAGCCAATGCTGATTGCATTGTCTGGGCGAATCGGGGCGGGGGCAAGACCGACCTTGCGGCTGTGGCGACGCTATTGGACTGCGTATTCAAGCCGGATTGCCAGGTGCGGATATTAGCCGGCTCAGAAGAACAGGCGGGCAGAATGTATCAATACCTCACCGGCTTTTTGCGTAATGGCTACGAGCAGTTGCTTTCGGAGCCAATCAGGAAGACAGGGTGTCGATTTACTAATGGTTCGACTGTTGATGTTCTCACGCAATCGCAGGCGAGCGTTAGAGGTCAGCACATCCGGAAACTCCGCTGCGACGAGGTTGAGCTTTTTGATAACGATGTATTCAACGCGGCGAAGTTCACGACACAAAGTACGGACAGTATTATCGCCGGTATGGAGACAATCAGCACAATGCACAAGCCCTACGGCCTTATGCAGAAAATCGTTTCGTCAGCGGCTAAAACAAATACACCTGTCTTCAAATGGTGCGTCTGGGAAACAATTGAGAAATGCACTGACAGGAATTGTTCGCAGTGTTTGTTGTGGGGCGATTGCGCGGGCAGGGCAAAACAGGCAGAGGGCTATCTGAAAATTGATGACTGCATTACGCAGATGCGACGAAGCAGCAGGGCGGGCTGGGAAGCCGAGATGCTATGCCTGAAACCTAATCTCGAAAACGTTGTCTTTGACCAGTTTGACCCGGGTATTCACGTTAGATTCGTCGAATATGACGCGAATTTACCTTTGTATCGCTCGCTGGACTTTGGTTTCACGAATCCGTTTGTGTGCCTGTGGATTCAGGTCGATAGTGAAGGCGTCGTTCGGGTGATTGATGAATATGTACGGACTCGCGCGACAATCGATGTTCACGCGGCTGAGTTGAAGACCAGAATCCCAAGCGGTGAGTCGCGAATCATCGCCACATTTTGCGACCCTGCTGGTGCGGGAGCAAATGACGTTACAGGCACAAGCGCGGTTCGTGAATTGCGTTCGCTTGGGATAAACGTGCGTTATCGCAGAAGCGGTATCGCGGAGGGTATCGAGTCAATTCGCCGGGCGATACGCGATGGTGCAGGCAAAAGCCGATTTGTCGTCTCGCCCAAATGTGCCCGCCTGATAGAGGCCCTGACCTGCTATCACTATCCCGATACGCCAACAGGCGATGAACTCCCCCTTAAAGACGGCGTTTACGACCACCCCATCGACGCCCTGCGTTATTTCTTCATAAACTTCGAACATACCGCGAGAACAGGACACAGGGTTTATTGAGCAGAGCCGGGGATGGGCTGATTCTGCGCATAAAATAAAAAAACAGGACTGGGTCGGAGGGAGGGGAGAAAGCGAGATATCCCAGCCCTGTTGTTGGTACAAAAAATCACAAAAATTGGCGTATATTGCCTACGGGTGTGGGGTATTTCGGCAACACTCTCGCCTCTACAGTATTAACAAGATTATTTTACCATAGCCAGCCGGGTTCGACAAGGGAAATCTTCGGGAAAAACACGTTTTTTCGCGTTCCTGGCGAAAAACAACCCCCGAAATCTACCATTACAAGTTATCCTTGTGTTTGCGTAAAACCTATGGGTTCTGCGTATAACCGCGGTATTTGCGGGCAAAAAGATTGGGCTGCGGTCAGGAGGGAGGAGAGGAGAGAATTACCGCAGCCCGTGGTCATCGTTCGTAACCTATACGCAGGCCTGTTCGAATAGGTTCAGAAATCAATTGTTAATTTTTTCCATCAGCCCCGACGGTCTTCTCGTCCGATGGCTTTTGGGACTCGCAAGCCGGTTCTGGCGCAAGAGCGGAACTGCGATTAGTGAGAATCTCGTGGGCCAAACTGTATCCTACAGCCAACAGGGTAGGCCCGAGAAAAACGCCGATGAAGCCGAATGCCACTATACCGCCGAGCACGCCGATAAAAGTTACGATGAATGACAACTTGGCGCCTCGGCTGATGATGTAGGGCCTTATGACGTTATCGATTCCGCTGATACAGAATGTGCCATAGATAAGCATAAAAACGCCCCAGCCGATGTATCTCTCTGCAAAGAGCCATGCAGATGCGCATATCCAGATAATCGGCGGGCCAAATGGAATGAAACCCAGGATAAAAGTAAACGTAGCGAGCAGCATCGGGGAGGGCACTCCCGCGATTGCGAATCCTATTCCCGCCAAACCACCCTGGGCCAAAGCTGTGCCTATCGTGCCGTACACGACGCTTTGCACGGTTGTTTGTATGACATTCATCAGGCGCTGAGCATAGTCGCCGCTTATCCGCTGGAAGGCCTCACGAAGATTGGCGATGATTCCTTCGCCGTCACGGTATAGAAAAAACGCAATCAGCACGCTCATCGCGAGGGTGAAAACGCCCTGGGCAAAATTGAAACTGTATTTCAGCAGCCACAAACCCGCTTGCTCAAACCAGGGCTGAAGCCGGCTTAAGACAGGTTCAGCATCTTCGGCCAGGTGAGACCAATATTCGCTAATCTTTGCACCTGCGAATGGAATACGTTCGACCCATGCGGGGAGAGGCAGCAATGCCGCGTCCTTATGGGTTTCAAGCCATTTTAGTCCTGAACTGAGGTTTTCGGTGAAAGTCAGACCAATCACAAAAAACGGCACGAAAAGCACGAGCAAAAGAACGATAGTCATCACCGCCGCGGTAAGATTGTGCCGGCCGCGAAACCATTTCAATAATAGCTCACGCAGCGGCCATGTGACAAAACACAGGATAGACGCCCAGAGAATAGCCAGGGCGAAGGGCCGCAGCACAAGCGCGCAGCCGACGATTATCGCGCCGATGACGATTAGTCCCGCTATCTGTTCGATTCTTTGCTGGTCCTTAATCATTTTAATTCCCCTGTTCAACGACCCGCGTGAGTATACAAATCTGTCTGCCGCATAGCAACCGCTAAAACCGCTGTCTGTGTGTCCGTTGAAAAAGTCGAGATTGCTTCGTCGCTTCACTCCTCGCAATGACAAAAAGTGCGTTGCTGTGTCATTGCGAGCGAAGCGAAGCAATCCCAAAACATTAACATCCCAGAGTCCATGCTTTTACAAGCGAATTCTGCCATTACAAAGTACCTTCACATTCAATGCAGTGGTAGGTATAATAAATATTCAAATGGCCTTTGTTTTTACAGGAGATACTGAGTGAAGGCGCTTTTTGGGATAAGTCTTGTTCTGGCAATATTACTTCCGCTTGCATGGTTCGGTTTGAATCTTTTCGCATTTGGCGGCTGTGTAATCGCAATCGTTACAAATTTAGGTTTTATCGTTTGTGCACTCACACTTTTGTTGCTTGCCCTGTCTTTGCTCATAATGTTACCTGTAAATATTATTGCAGTTATCCGCCAGTGGAAACAACACAAGATACGTTCTCTTTTACCGCTGACGCTAATAATCCTCGGGCCTCTGGCGGCCTTATTGCTGACTCGACCGGCGGACTATTTGTGTAAGACAAGATTTCAAAGACACCTTTTTCAATATGAGCAAGTTGCGTCTAATATAGAGAGAAACGTTACCCCTGACGGACACCTCAAAGAATTTCCGAGCGGTTGGATTCGACTTTCATACATACCGCCGATTACTTATCGTGAAGATGATGGTACGCTCACAATCGAATTTTTTGTGGGAGCAGCGGGGCCGCCACCTAAGCACATTGCATATCTTTACCGCTCAAACGGCGTTATTGAAAAAGGTTCTAAAACGGCCAAACGATGGTATAACACGACAAAAGTAAATGAGCACTGGTTTCGAGCCAGCGATTGAAGCGTAAGGTTTTTGTTGTTTTGCGCCGTCGATTGTGAATGAATCGAAAAACTTCGAGATTTAATGTTAGTATCTCCTGCCGGTTCAAATCGTAAAGCTCCTGAATTGTATGCCTCGCAAGTCAAAAACTGCGATTGGCGGAAATTGTTGATTGACGTGTGCCTATAGCAATCATAAACTTACGATTTTACGCACACTAACTTTTTTGGAGATGCAGGCGTGGAAGAAGCTATTACCAAGGCCCAGGGGCTTATTGAGGCGATGGAGTACATTCGCAAGTTCCGGGGTAAAATTGTGGTGGTGAAATTGGGCGGCAGCGTTCTGGACGACGAGTGTCTGCAAAGAAAACTGCTGACCGACGTGGCGTTTATGTCAACCGTCGGCATAAGGACGATTATTGTCCACGGCGGCGGCAAGGCGATAACCCGTGCGATGAACGAGGCGGGCCTTGAGCCGGTCTGGGTCCAGGGCAGACGCTATACCGATGAGCGGACGCTGCGGATAGTCGAACACACACTGGTTCACAGCGTAAATGACCCGGTCTGCAAGGTGCTGGGCGAACTGGGCTGCCGGACAATGCCGCTTCATACGCTGAGCAGTTGCGTGCTGTTCGCCGAGCAGTTGCGATTAGACGGGCCTGACGGGCGCAAAATCGATTTGGGTTTTGTGGGCAAGGTTACCGAAGTCAACGGCCAGCTTTTGAAGACGCTTTGCGCGGATGGGACGATACCTGTAATCGCTTCGGTCGCGATGGACCAGTTCGGCGGAACCCTGAACGTCAACGCCGATACAGCGGCGGGCAAAGTCGCTGCGGCGGTCGAAGCCGAAAAATTAGTAATGGTAAGCGATACGCACGGGATTCGCAGGGATATAAAAGACCCCAATAGCTGGGTGTCGAGCTTGAACGAGCAGCAGATTAAGGAAATGATTGACGCGAAAATTATTACCGACGCGATGTTCCCCAAGGTCGAGGCGTGTTTAATCGCTCTTGAGGCGGGCGTCAAAAAGGCGCATATTATCGACGGACAGATTGAACATTCGCTTTTGCTTGAGATTTACACCGACAAAGGCGTTGGAACTGAAATTGTGAAGTAAGAATTAAGAATGGAGAATCAAGAAACAAAGATGACGACGCAGGAAACAATAGAGCTTTACAGTAAATACGTAATCGCCAATTACAAACGGCTGCCGCGGGTGATTGTTAAGGGTGAAGGATGTTATCTTTACGACGCCGAGGGCAACAAAATTCTGGATATGTTCCCCGGCTGGGCGGTAAGCGGCATAGGCCATTGCCATCCGAAAGTGGTCGATGCGATTCGCAAGCAGGCGGGTGAGCTTCTGCATATCGATAACACGTTTTATTCGGAGCAGCAGGGCCAGTTGGCGAAACTGATTAGTGAACGCGGCTTCGGCGGCAAGTGCTTTTTCTGCAACAGCGGCGCAGAGGCCAACGAGGGCGCTTTGAAGCTGGCGCGTTTAGCGACAGCCGAAGGCAAATACAAATTTATTACCGCCGAGGGCAGTTTCCACGGCCGGACTTTCGCCACGGTTACCGCGACGGCTCAGCCCAAGTATCACGAGGGTTTTTTGCCGTTATTGCCCGGCTTTGTTTACGTTCCCTATAACGATATAAACGCTCTCGAAAAGGCGTTCACCGATGAGGTTTGCGCGGTGATGATTGAGCCGATTCAGGGCGAGGGCGGCATTAACGTCGCGACGAAGGAATACGTCGAGGCAATTCGCCAGTTGTGCGACGAAAAAGGCGCAGTAATGATATTCGACGAGGTGCAGACTGGCATGGGGCGGACGGGCAAGTGGTTCGCGTATCAGCATTATGATGTTGAGCCGGATATTATTACGCTGGCAAAGGCGCTCGGCGGCGGTGTCGCAATAGGCGCGATGATGGCAAAAGAGGAACTCGCGGTCAAATTAGTCCCCGGCAAGCACGCCTCAACTTTCGGCGGAAACTGCATCGCCTGCGCGGCAGGCATAGCGGTCGTCGAGGCGATTGAGGAAGATAACCTCATCGAAAACGCAGTGAAGATGGGCGAATACGCTAAACATAAACTCGAACAACTCGGCGAAAAATACGACATCATCAAGGAAGTACGCGGCAAGGGGCTGATGATTGGCGTGCAACTGTCATCGCCGGGTGCTGAAATAGTCGATAAGTGCCTCGCGCGGGGCCTGCGAATTAACTGCACGAATAATACCGTGCTGCGTTTTATGCCCGCGATGATTGTTACAAAAGAGCAAATCGATGAGGCGATAAGTATCTTGGATAGTGTGATGGGCGAAACAAAATGAGACACTTTTTGTGCATAAGCGATTGTTCTACGGAAGAATTAAATGAACTGCTCGATTTAAGCATCTCGTTGAAAAAGCTTTATAAAAGCGGCGGTCGTGATTTGTGCCTCGTGTGTAAGGTGCTGGCGATGGTTTTTGAAAAGCCCTCGCTGCGGACGCGAATCAGCTTTCAGGTCGCGATGTCCGATTTGGGCGGCTCCGCGATATTCATTCGCCCCGAAGACGTCGGCGGCATCGGCGCACGCGAGCCGATTAAAGATATGGCGCGGGTCCTGAGCCGATATGTTGACGGCATAATGGCGCGGACGTTCGCGCATAACACCGTTGTCGAACTTGCCAAATATTCGACCGTGCCCGTGATAAATGCGCTGACTGATTTGTCGCATCCCTGCCAGGCGATGGCGGACGTGCTTACGATAAAAGAACATCTTGGCCGACTGTCGGGCGTTAAAATAGCGTTTATCGGCGACGGCAATAACGTTGCGCAATCGCTGGCTTTTACGGCCGCGAAACTCGATATGAAATTGGTCGTCGCCTCGCCCAAGGGCTACGAACTTGACTGGGGCGTCATAGAAAAAACAAATGGCATCAAGGCCGACAGCGTCTCGATAACCAATAACCCTGCCGAGGCGGTTGCCGGTGCGGATGTTGTCTATACCGATACATGGGTCAGTATGGGCCAGGAAGCCGAAAAGCAAAAACGCATCAAGGCCTTCAAGGGTTTCCAGGTCAACGACGAGCTTCTCAAATCCGCACCCGCCGGCGTAAAAATTATGCACTGTCTGCCTGCCTATCGTGATTACGAAATTACCGATGAAGTTGTCGAATCACCGAATTCGATTATCTTCGACCAGTCCGAGAATCGCCTGCACTTCCAGCGTGCGCTGGTCAAGAAGCTGATGAGCTGAACGGGACAGCGTGCCAATGAAACGCAGGATACTTGTAGCCAGCACGAATCCGGGGAAGCTTAAAGAACTGCGAGAAATGCTCGGAGGTGATATTGAATTGGTCGGCTTATCGGATTTTCCCGACGTGGGCGAGATTGAGGAAAATGGCAAAACATTTGCCGAGAACGCACGCAAAAAAGCAATCGGCTACGCCAAGGCAACCGGCCTTTGGACTCTTGCGGATGATTCGGGATTAGTGGTCGATGCGCTGAATGGACAGCCGGGGGTGAAAAGCGCAAGATTCTCCGGCGTAAAAGAGGCAAATCGCGGACTCATCGACCATAAGAATATGGCCAAGGTCTTAAAACTTCTCAAAGACGTTCCAAAGGAAAAAAGAACTGCCAGATTTATGTGCTGCCTGTGCCTGGCAAGCCCGGGAAAGGTTTTGATTGAGACGTCGGGGAAATTAGAGGGATTGATTATAGATAAGCCGATGGGCGAGAACGGTTTTGGCTATGACCCGATTTTCTTCGTGCCGAAATCGAACAAGACGGTTGCCCAGATGACTTCCGAAGAAAAAAACGCGATTTCCCATCGAGGCAACGCGATTCGTTCGTTAAGGACTTATCTTGAGAAGATTATTTAATTGGGTTACTTAGAGACAAGCAGACCGAAATTTTCTTTTGGCGTCAGGACTACCCAGGCGCGCCAATCGAATTTTTTTATGAATCGATGGGGAATCGGCTGCACATCTTTTAACCATACAAGAACACCGCATTTTGAATTGATTTTTTCCCGCCAGTATTGCTCGTCGCCGAGGATTTGCTGATTGTATTGTTTTTGCATTTCTAAAATCTGCCCTGCGGTCAGGTTTTCGTAGTATTTCACCTTGTCAACGATTACCGTTGCTATAACAGGACCTGAGCTTACCTTGAGGAAGATTTTGTCGCCCTTGCTTATCTGCGAAAGCCATTTTTGTTTTGTCTGATATAGACGCGATTCGATTGTCTTGTGTCCCGCCAGTATCGCATCTAAATACGGCTTTTTCAAAATGGCTAAATGATGGTTCATTTCGCCTTTTATAGTGACAACAGCGTCGTTTGGCAATAACTTTGACCGTTCACGACGGCTGGTTTATAATCCCCGGGGAAAATGAAGACAATAGCGAAGACAATAATTAAAAAAGTAATTGGCGTAATTCTGATTATCTACGGGATTTTCGCGTTATTGACGCCGTTCACGCCCGGCTCATGGCTGGCGTTAATAGGGCTTGAGCTTCTGGGGATTAGGCAATTTGTTTTCAGAAAGTTTCTCAATGACAAACAAAGGGCTGCCGCTGAGAAATTTATGGAAAAGCTCAAATCCAGGTTCAAAAAGAAAACCGACGACAAGCCCGACGAAAAACAATCGCATTAAAGAGTTTAACTACGCCACTGGCGCTGTCTTTGCGTTGTTTTTTCGAGGACTTCCCGGACAGCACCCGTATCTTCGGCAATTTGGAAATCGAACATACCCACGGCAATGAAATCCGCGCCATTTTCAAAGGCATACTTGAAACCGCTTTTGGGCGATATCGCGCCGGCAGCAAGCGTCTTGAAGGCAATCCAGGGCTTCTCCTCGGTCTTGAAAAAGTCGATTGTCTCTTCCGGCTCAAGGCAGAACATATTGTCGTGGATTTCATTGTGGTCGTCGGATTGTTTGTTGTCAACGGTGAACGGTTCGCGTTTATCCTTTGGATGTGCCGACCAGTATTTGTCGTGGTGGAAGGTCTTNNCAGGAATCACAGGCCGCGCCGTGCAGGTATATCGTCGAGGCGCCTTTGTCTGCGGCGACGTCGATATCGGCCAGCGGATTATTTTCTGACGGCTTGACGGATACGATTACCTGGATTTTACTGTCGTTTTGTTTCTTGTACTTGTTGACGATGTCCATCTGGATTACGTCGATGATAATGGTGTTGATGCCGTGTTGTTCCGCGAGGCGCAGTGTCTGGAAGATTTTCTCATCGGTATTGTACGCCTTGAATAATTTCGACACATATATCAGGTCTCGTGCGTGCGCCCATCCGCCGATGAGATTACCCCCCATAATCATCCTGCTGATTGTGAGGTTGCCTAACTTGCCCGTGGGAATTTTGGCTTCATTTGTGGCGGGTGGTTTTGCTGTGTTTGGGTCGTTGCCGTCCTGCATTGCTGCCAGGAGGATTCTTTCTTCCAACCCCATAATGCCCGCTGCTCCAACGAGGGAACCGGCGATGAGGCCCCGACGAGTCATCTTATGCGACATAATATAGTCCTTTTCTGGGTGCAATAGTATTATACAATATTCGGGAAAAGACCGGCTATTTCTTTTTTGAACTTTTCGGTGTTCTTAAAGATAATCGTTTGAAGTCCGGCCTGTTTTGCGCCGTCGATATTGGGCTGTTTGTCGTCGATAAAGAGGGCTTGGCCGGCCGGAATCCCGAGCTGGTCGAGAGTAAGGTCGTAAATTTTTCTTCCGGGCTTTGCCGTGCCTTCGAGGCAGGACAGGATTGTTACGTCGAACGCGTCGTATTTTAGTTTATTTATCAATTCAGCAACTGGCTTTTCGGTGTTGGATAGTATCGCGGTTTTGCAGCCGGCCCGTCGCAATCGTGATGCCAGCGAGAACATTTCCCGCCTCGGTCTGTATGCCGCCGTGTACGCCTCCGTCCAGAGGGAATCGGCTTTCGGCATAGGCGCTTTGAGACGCTTAGTCATATTCGTCCAGAACTGCTGTTCGGTAACTGTCCCGGTCTGGAAATCATTGATACAAATATCGAAGGCGGTTACATATCGCTCGACGCTTACGCCGAAGGCATTTGCGCAATATTTGAATAACGCCGGCGCCGGGTCCTCGATTAAGACCCCGCCCCAATCAAAAATGACTGCGTTTATTTTTTCCATAGGCACAAGAGCATACTGGCCTGGGTAAATAATATCAACGCCAAAGCGAGCAGGGATTATTGAAGATTGATAAAGGGGCGAGGGGCGGTTACAATCACCGGTTCTTTTGCGGAATGGATTGAGATATGAAGGAAAATCTCGATAAACATAAGCTGAGCAACGGGATGATGCTGCTCGGCGAGCGGATGGAAGCCGTGGAATCGGTGGCGTTTAGTTTTATATTGCCTGCCGGTGCCTCGGTTATGCCCGCGGGGTGCTGCGGCGCGGCTAACGTAATATCGGACTGGATATTCCGCGGCGCAGGCGAAAGGGACAACAGGCAGCTTGGCGACGCCCTCGATGGGCTGGGTCTTCAGCGTTCAGGAGGTGTCGATAGCGCGCATATCTCTGTCGGCGCGGCCTTAGAGGCAAGCAACCTGTCTTCGGCGATTGATTTGTATGGCGATATCATACTTCGCGCAAAACTTGAGGATGAGCAATTTGCCCCGGCCAGGCAGCTTGCCATCGAGGGCGTAAAGGGACTTGATGACGACCCCCGGCACAAGGTGATGCTGAAATTGCGGGAGCAGTTTTATCCTGAGCCGCTTGGCAGAAGCACCGCTGGCGAGATTGCCGACCTTGAGGCCCTGACGCCCGAAACGACTAAGAAAATTATCGCCGAGAGATTTAATCCCGCGAAGACAATTTTTTCGGTTGCAGGAAAATACGATTTTGACGCGGTCGTGCGACAGGTTGAAAAGATATTTGGCGCAAAAAGCGGCAGCCGGCCCAGGTCGCTAAAAATGGGCGCAGCCGGCGGACGCTATAAACATATCCCAAATGATGGTGCGCAGGTGCACATCGGACTTATGACGCCGACTGTTCTTTTGAAGGACAAAAATTATTACAACGCGCGTATTGCCGTGGCGGTGCTGTCGGGCGGGATGGGCGCGAGGTTGTTTACCGAGGTCAGGGAAAAACGCGGGCTTTGCTACGCCGTCGGCGCGCAATATCACGCGATGAAAGAAGCGGCGGGAATAACGTGCTACGCGGGAACAATGCCTGATAAGGCGCAGCAGACCTTTGACGTGATAGTCGCGGAATTCAATCGTCTGGCCGATGGCATCAGCGAAGAGGAACTTCAGCGGGCCAAAGTCGGGTTGAAATCGTCGCTGATTATGCAAAGCGAGTCATCGAGCAGCAGGGCGGGTTCAATTGCCGGCGATTACTATATGCTTGGCAGGGTGCGGGCGCTTGACAAAATCAAAGCCGAGATAGACAAGACAAGCGTCGATTCGGTGCTGACTTTTCTTCGCGAAAATGGATTCAAAGATTTTACGGTCGTAACGATAGGCCCGAAAGAAGTGAAGGTTGGATAATATCGGTATGGAATTCAAAAGTCACAAGCTGACAAACGGCCTGACGGTCATCGGCGAGGTGAATAAAAATGCCAAATCGACCGCCGTCGGTTTTTTTGTGAAGACCGGCTCGCGCGATGAGGATTTGAAAATCAACGGTGTGTCGCATTTTCTTGAGCATATGGTTTTCAAGGGCACGGAGCGTCTCAGCCCCTTCGCGGTCAACGAGGCATTCGACAAAACAGGGGCGCAGTATAACGCCTTTACCAGCGAGGAGGGCACCGTCTTTTACGCGGCGGTTCTGCCTGAGTATCTGGCGGAAATAACGCGGCTCTGGATAGAGATGATGAGGCCGGCGCTGCGCACGGAGGATTTCAACATCGAAAAGCAGGTCATCAAGGAAGAAATAGCGATGTACAAGGACCAGCCCAGTTTCGATGTGATGGACAGGTGCCGGGCGATTTATTTCGCGGGCCATCCCTGCGGCCATAGCGTTCTCGGCAGCGAGGAATCAATAGACGCTATGACAGCCGAGCAGATGCGCGGATATTTCTCACAGCGGTACGCCCCGAACAATATGGTCGCGGTGTTCGCGGGCAATTTTGAGTGGGAGCAGATTCGCGATATGGTCGAAGCTGGCTGCGGGGACTGGAAAAACCAGGACGTCAAAAGAACAATTACCGATACGCGGGGTGCCCGGGGTAAACAACGATTAGATAAAGCCAATCTTACGCGAGAACATATTTGCCTGATGAGTCCGGCCGTCAGCGCCCAGAGCGACAAACGATTTGCGGCTGCGCTTTTGAGTATGATTGTCGGCGACGACGTCGGCTCACGATTTTTCTGGGAGCTTGTGGATAAGGCCATAGTCGAAACAGCGTCTTTCGACTTTGCCCCTATGGATGGCACCGGCGCTTATTGCACTTACGTCCGCTGCAGCGGCGAAAATACGGCCAAGGCGATGAAAATAGTCGCGAGTATATTCGTAGACCTGACAAAGACAGGTGTTACGGAAGACGAATTGACCAAAGCGAAAAACAAGGTACTAAGCGCGTTTGTGATAAAAAACGAGATACCGATGGGTCGGCTGGTCGATTTGGGATTCAACTGGACGTACCTGGGACAATATCGCCCAGTTGAAGATGACGTAAAGGCGGTTAAAGCAGTTACGGTAGCCGAGATTAACGCGCTTCTGAAAGAGTATCCTCTCGGCGAGTTCGCACAGTTCTCCTTAGGCCCGGCGCAAAACGGCTAAAAGACGATAATGCAATTTCGGTTTTTTCAACAGCATCGCTGTTCCTATTTATCATAAGTGGCACAGTTTTCCGGGAGAAAGTTATGTTACCAACTAGAATCCCGAATTAGGTAGAGCGCGATATGACATGTTACAACAGCAGCAGAAAAGGCGAACAACATAAGCGTCAAAAATATCTTGACGTGTATGTTTCTCAACGGCCAGAATTTTATTGTCGAAATCCATATAACATCAATTGCCAATATTCCTATAAGAAATTCTAAAGAAAACGTCAATTGTCCCAAAATTAGAATAGGGGCAATTAAAAGCTTCATTATGCCGAAATAGGCACCGACAGTTAGTATAGATAGAACGATCGTTTCCTCAATTATTGATAAAACCTTTTTCCTGCCCATATACTAATCTCCTAAACAACACATGATATAAATAGAACAAATAAGGATATCAGGGTTGTTGAATAATCTTAAATCCAGAGTTTAAGATTGCTTCGCTGCGCTCGCAATGACAAAACGGGGGAAATTTCCAAAAAAACGTGAGTAATGGAGGCGTTCTGCGCATAATATCTTATGAAAGCTGGTACCAGTTAAGGGTAACGGGAACAAGTGGAACAACAGCCGAAAAAACACGCGTGTTCGGGGCTTGTCGAAGGCGACAGCGGGGCTTGGCAGGAGTTCTTACAGCAGGTAATTCCGCAGCTTTATGGGATGTTTCTCAAAAGCTGGCCAAACCCCTCGCTTGCCGAAGAATTAGTGCAAAAAACCGTCTTCGACGCGGTCCGCGGGCGGACAACCTACGACCCTGAAAAAGGCACCGTCGAAGAATGGATATTCGGCATCGCCCGCAACAACATCCGGCTTGAAATACGAAAACGGGCGGCCAGACCCACCGTGGATGGTGACATCAGCGCCTACCTTGACGTGATGGACACGGAGCCGCTGCCTGATGAGCTGCTGGAGAACAAAGAGACCGCTGATATCGTGCGGATGGCATTAGGACAGCTTGAGGAAAAGGAGCAAACAACTTTGAGGGCGATGTATATCGAAGGTCTTTCGGCCCGCGAGATTGCCGAACGGATGGAACTGACAGAAAAAGCTGTGCACAGTATTCTTTACAGGGCAAGAAATTCTCTCCGCGCCAAGCTTAAGCAATTGTCCGCCATCCCAAGGGATGGCGAGACCTCGACTTAAGGCGGGGCGCGTTTGGATAAACAGGAGTATGAAAATGAAACCGGAAAATAACAATCTTGAAAACAATATCTCGCGGCTGGTGAAGCTGGCCGGCGATTCGAATCAGCCCCCAAAGGGGTTTACCGACTCCCTGATAAACAAGGCAATCGACGAATTATCGCAGCAGCCCGGCTCAGCCACGCGAGAACGAAAGAGTAAATTTATGACTGCTAATAAACAATTAAAAATATTCGCATACGCCGCCTCGATTCTTCTCGTCTGCGGCGTTTTGATTTCGGCTATGTTGCCGTCTCTCAGTAGAACCAGAGAATACTCTAAACCTACCGCAATGCTTGGGAAAGAGAAGCAATATACCTTACCGACAGGTTTGGAATCACAGCAGCAGCCGCAAACACAGGCGATGTCTCAAGTCGAGCAAAAAGGGACTAATGGCTCGACGGCATCAGCGCCTCCTTTAGAGTACACACAAGGTGGAAACAAACCATTGGTTGCTTCGGATATGAAATCTGTCCGTTTATTAGACAAAGCGGAAAGATTGGGCGAGCCGACAGGACAGCCGGCCGACCACTTCATGGTGATGACCAAGAGAGATGCAGATGTAAGGGGTGTTAGAGGTTATGGAGTATCAGGAGAAGCTCGTTGCATTATGCCTTATCCACCTCCCTGCAAGCCGCCGATGGCGCATGGCGGAAGTAAGCTGCCGAATGGTGAGGATGTTGATGCGATGTTCTTCAAGAACTATGGCGTCAATCCTTTCATCGATACCGAGGACGACCATTTATCGACCTTCGCGATGGATGTTGATACGGCCAGTTACACGCTTATACGCGGGTATCTGCACGATGGGCATATACCGCCCAATGACGGGGTGCGGGTTGAAGAATTTGTGAATTACTTCAAATACAATTATCCCGCCCCGAAGAAGGACGACTTCGCGGTTTATTCTGAGGCGTCGCCCTGGCAGTTCGGCACGAACAGAAATAACAGCTATCTGCTTCGGCTGGGCTTAAAGGCAAGGCAGATAAGCGAAGAAAATCGCAAACCCGCAATTCTGACTTTTGTGATTGACGTGTCCGGCTCGATGGCACGCGAAGACCGGCTGGGTCTTGTTAAAAAGTCGCTGCGTCTCCTCATCGATAATTTAAAACCCGAAGACAAGATCGGAATCGCTGTTTATCAAACCAGGGGCAGAAAGGTAATGGATTACAAGGGCCTTGTTGAAAAGGACGATATTCTTGCGGCAATTGATTCCCTGTCCGCGGATGGTTCGACCAATGCCGAGGAAGGAATCAGGATTGGTTACGAAATGGCCGAAAGGGCATATAAGCCGGGGTACATTAATCGTGTTATACTTTGCACCGATGGCGTGGCCAACGAAGGCCAGACCGCGGCCGCCGATATTCTCAAGGTCATCAAGGACAAAGCGGACAAGGGAATTACGCTTTCTGCAATCGGGTTTGGAATGGGTAACTACAATGATGTGCTTTTGGAGCAGCTTGGCGACAAGGGCAACGGCCATTACGCTTATGTTGATACCATCGCCGAGGCGAAACGCATCTTCGAGGAGAATCTCATCGGCACGCTTCAATTAATAGCCAAAGACGCAAAAGTGCAGGTCGATTTTAATCCTGATGTTGTCCGCAGTTATCGGCTGGTTGGTTATGAGAACAGGGATGTGCCTGATGAAAAGTTCAGAGACGACAAGTACGACGGCGGCGAAGTCGGAGCGGGGCATTCTGTAACCGCGCTTTACGAAATTAAGCTGTGGCCCGAAAAGAAAGGCAAAGTAGCGACGACTTATGTGCGATACAAAAACGCTGATACCGGGGTAGTTACTGAATTCAAAAGCGAGTTTAATACCAACCAGTTGAACCGTAGTTTTGATGATTCGAGCAAACAATTCCGGCTTGCCGCGACAGTAGCGGAGTTTGCGGAGATTCTTCGCAATAGTTACTGGGCCAAAGGTGCGACGCTCGAACCGATTCTGCATCAGGCGCAAACGCTTTCCGGCGAGTTTAGAGGTGATGCGGATGTGATAGAGCTTGTCGATTTGGTATCGAAGGCCCAGCAATTGATGCTAAAGTCGCCCGCCCAGCCAGTCGAAGATTCACAAAGCGAATAATCCCGCCTCCCGTAATGGGTGTGGCGGATGAGTCCAGCCGATTGATAGACGAGGGCCTGCGAGGAGGGCAGGCCCTTTTTTGTTGCGCTACAAAAGGTAAACCCTTATTTTTTTGCCACATAACCTGCCTTACCTTTTGCGATTCCTGCTTGAATTACACCTGCCCTGATGTTAAGATAGATAAAGTAGCAGGGACAGGAAATTTGACAAATGGCCGAGAAAGAAAGACAAGCTGACGAATATAAGACGCCCAGCAGGCCTGTTCTGCGAGCAAAGGACATAATACCCGGAGCTGCCAGTCCAGCGGGCAAGGGCGAGGGCGTTAGCAATACTGATATCCCGCGTTTTGACCTTGCAGAAGACATAATGTCGGAGCAGCGCCGGCTGACCGCTGTGCGCCGTAAAGGGCCGGGTGGCCCGGCGCCCGCTGACCTTACAACCGTTCCTACCCCAGCCAAGAAGCCGTTCCTTAGCATATATGGCTTCTCAAACGGGTTTAACGCTCCCAGTGACCCCATCATAGCAGATATTGTAACCAGAGATATTGAACGGCTCTGCAGCGGCTTGCGGGCATAGGTCAAAAAAGGGGTTTTTGCTTCATAGAGAATTTTCTTTGTTCCCCCTTGCTTTCTGAGCGATAAAAGTCCTATAATTAGCCCCGCGAGTTTAATTTTTTGCCGCTTGATTGAAAAATGAATACAGGGAATTTGTATTAAGGGGAGAGGAAATGAAACACACTTATACATATTGCAGGGATTGCAAGTGGTGGTGTCAGCTTGCTGAACACGGGGCACAGATGAAACAGGGCGAGTGTCGCAGGTATCCGCCGGCGGTATTTTTCACCGGACGGGTATATCAGACCTTCTGCGAGGTGTCTAATCGCGGTTTTCCGATTACCGCCGAGGACTGGTGGTGCGGCGAGGCGAAATTTTAAGCCGGCTCTGGCTATTTGGGTTTGGCCGGCAAAAAAATATCATAAAACCGGTTGCAGCTATCAACAAATTCGCGCATAATTGTAAGTTTGAAATTCTGGCACGCAATTTTGAAAGGCAATAGATGGGTTCGGTATTACAGGCACTGGTAAAGCTTCAGAGCGTGGAGAACCGCCTGCGGGCGGCCAAAGCGAAGCTTGCCAGATGCAGAAGAAACGTCATCATACAGGAAAATCAGATTCGCACGCTTCAAAACGCCCTCGAAGCAAAAAAAGAAGAAATTCAGCTCACAACGATACAATCAGACCGTCTCGAGCTTGAGCTTAAGACCCGGGACGCGGATATTGCCAAGTTAAGGGCGTCGCTGAATACTGCCAGGACCAACAAGGAATACGCAGCGGTGTTGACGCAGTTGAACACGACCCGGGCCGACAATTCCAAAATCGAGTCCCAGATTCTCGACCTGATGAAGGATATCGAGGTTGACAACACGGAATGCCAGAAACTTCAGCAGCAGATTGACGAGCAAAAAGGGAAACTCGAGCAGGTCCGCAAGGAGTCGGAGCAGTTGGCGACCAAGTACGAAGCCGAGACNNGCCATTATCGAGCAGAACCAGGGCAGGACGGGCGCTTACACCTGCGGGGGCTGCTTTATGGGTGTCACCGACGAGTGCGTCAATCAGCTTATGACCAAAGACGATATAATTCGCTGTCCAAACTGCACGAGGATTCTGGTGCTCGTCGCTTCGCAGGAATAAGAAAGCGATTGATAATCGATAACTGATTACTGATGGATATGGCTGCTGTTTGCAAATAATCAATCATCAATAATCAACGGAAGCGGAGGCAGTACATTGGCAGAGAGTATAATCGCTCACATCGACGGCGGAAGCAGAGGCAATCCCGGGCCTGCCGCGTCGGCGTTTGTGCTGACCGACCCGCGGGGAAAACAATTACAGGCCAAGGCGTTTTTCCTCGGTGAGGCAACCAATAACTTTGCCGAATACACAGCCATTCACAAGGCCCTTGAGGCCGCAAGGTCGCTTGGGGCGGGGCAAATCACTGTTTACAGTGACAGTGAATTATTAGTCAGGCAGATAAACGGGCAATACAAAGTTAAAAGCGAACAGATAAGACCTCTCTTTGCCCAGGCCATTGCGATGCTCGCCGAATTCGAGAACTGGCAGGTCAGGCATGTCTTCAGGCAAGATAATAAAAAGGCCGACGAGCTTGTAAATCGCGCTCTCGATGGCAAAAAAGACGTCGAAATGAAGGTTGATAAAGCAAAAAAAGTAAAACCCGTTCGACTCGGTGTGCTCATAAGCGGCGGCGGCACCACGCTGATAAACCTGGTTGAGTGTATCAAACAGGGCAGACTTGACGCTGAGATCGCCGTTGTGATAAGCTCGCGTTCAGCCGTAGCCGGCGTAGAAAAAGCCAAGGCCGCCAGTATGAATGTGAAAATTATTCGCACCAAAGACCATCCTGATATAGATGGGTTCAGCAAAGCGATTGAGCGGGAGCTGGTTGCCGCGAAGGTTGAGCTTGTTGTGCAGGGCGGCTGGCTTTGCCTTTGGAAGATTCCAGAGCGGTATGACAACAGGGTAATGAATATACACCCGGCGCTTTTGCCGAGTTTCGGCGGGCAGGGAATGTGGGGACATCACGTTCACGAGGCTGTTTTGAAGACGGGATGCAAAGTCAGCGGCTGCACCGTGCATTTTTGCACAAACGAATACGACAGCGGGCCTGTTATCGTCCAGCGGTGCTGCCCCGTGAAAGATGACGACACGCCGGATACGCTGGCCGCAAGGGTATTCGAGCAGGAGTGCATCGCTTATCCGGAGGCGATTCAGTTGTTTGCCGAAGGCAGATTGGCTGTTGAAGGGGGGCGGGTGAGAATACTATCGCAGGGTAAAACACAGGCGGGACGGATATGACTAAACTACAAAAACGGATTCTGGCGAATTTCGTTGTCGTGCTGCTGATTACCACCACGGCGGTCGTCGGGATGGTTGAGTTGAAAAATCAGGTTAACTGTTCCGAGGCGATGCGGGCGATGGAAAGTTTGGGACGAGTGGTCAGTGACTACAAGCAGAAAAGTGGTTCAGTGCCACCGGAATCTTACGTGGACGGAATTATAAAAACATTCGAGGGGCAGCCGCGTCTCGGCAATCCGAACTATAGGGCAAGATGGATAAAATTTGATTCGCCGCCGGATACTATTCTTGCTTATGCGAGAGAGGATTATCGTTCCCTGTTTTTCCGTCCTGGGGCGATTGTGCTTCGGTTTGACGGTCGTGTCGAATGGATGGACAAGGCAAGTTTCGACAAGCTTATCGCAGGCCAGCAAACGCCGATGGAGCTGGAAATGACGCCCAAATAATCGCTTTTCAGCGGGTTAGCCGAAAAGACCTCGCCTATACGGTTTCGGTTTAGACAACCGTAAAAGCTCAACCGTGTCCCCTTGTTGTTCGTTCAATTTCGGGGTATTTTCCTCAATAATGCTGTTTGTCAGTCCAGCCGTGTCGAGTGTTGTTGAGTGTTGTTGAGTCATTTTAGGCAAGAAACACGCCAAGTTTTTATCGTCTGTCCCCGTGGCAGTTTTTTGCTGTGCCTGTTGGCTCGGCAGCGACAAATCCGGCAGGGATTTTATCGCCTGTGATTCTTGCCCTAACGTGGTATGCGTATAGCGGGACATAGTCAAGTTTATATCACTGTGTCTCATAATCGTCTGCGCCGTCTTAGGGTGAACGCCAGCAGCCGCCAACAAAGTGCCGCAAGTGTGCCTGAGTGAGTGAAAGTCCGCATATCGCCCCGATTCATCAACGTAGGCGATACCAGCGGCCTTCAGGTCGTCTCTAATCATCTCTACTGGTTTATCTGACATATTGAACACTGAAGCCCCCGGCAGCTTGCCGCTTACGAATACCCGCAATTCTTTCACCGTATCGGGCCGCAAGCATAAAACATCCCGCCGCCGGTGCTTACTGTATGCCGCCTCGACAACCACGGTGCAATTATCAAAGTCAAACGATGATACCTTCAGCGTTCTCAGTTCGTTCGCTCTCAGGCCGCTCTCAACCGCAAGCCGGTAAAGCATAGCCCGTCCCGGCCCTGTCATACCGTAACGCATCGGCTCCGCCGCCGTGGTCTCCAATAACCGTCTAACCTCGTCAGTGGATAAGGCCCGTCTGTCGTGGCGTCTATCGGTTCGGGCGTTTTGCCCCTTCAGGAATTGCACCGGGCTTTCGCTGGCCCGCCGGTTCTGAATCATCCAACTGCAAAACTCCTTCAGGGATTGCAAATAATAATTGCTTGTCTGCAATGATATACCGCGCTTGATTCGCTTAACCTCATTCCCGGCTTTGTCTTTTTCGGTTATCGTTTTATCCAGCCGCAAGTCGGCAAGGCATTTTTGC
>PLLM01000090.1 GCA_003141275.1 Phycisphaerales bacterium | reverse complement strand
CTCACCGACTACATTCGGCACTGTTGGCTGGCCGCTTGATACAACAAGATTAACTACCGAGCCGACGTTTACCTGTGCGCCGCCTGTAGGATCCTGACTTATTACGTTACCTGCAGCCACAGTGTTGCTGCACTCCTGAGTTACAGTGCCTTTGACAAGACCGGCACCGGTAATCGCCGTGGTCGCAGCAGCTTCTGTCTGGCCGGTTACAGTTGGTACCGACGCCTTGGTGGTGAAGCTACAGACCGTACCTGTAGTAGTACCACCTGCGTTCTTTTCATCTATACGCCAATAATAAGTTGTATTATTACTCATTGTTCCGGTGTCATAGGTTAAAGCTGTCCCATCAGCAATGACCTTGGTTACCGGAGAACTTGCCGTTCCAAAATATACATCGCGAGAAGTAGCGCCGCTGCCGGCCGTCCAGCTTATGTCCTGGGTTACGCTGACGCCTGTTGCGCCGGTAGATGGAACAGGACTGCTTGCCGCGCCGGGTGCTGCAGGTACAGTGGTAAAGCTCCAGACTGTACCTGTAGTTGTGCCGCCTGCGTTCTTTTCATCTATACGCCAATAATAAAGTGTACTCGTAGCCAGTGTGCCGGGACTATAGGTTGTGCCGGTCTGACTGCTGCTCACTAATGGCGGTGAAGCCGCAGTTCCGAAATAGACATCGCGCGAGGTTGGTGAACCGGTACCGGCGGTCCAGCTTAGAGTAGGAGTAAGACTGACAGACGTCGCTCCAGTAGCCGGGCTTGGAGCAGTAGCTGCACCGGGAGGCGGAGGAACAGTGGTAAAGCTCCAGACCGTACCGGTGGTTGTGCCGCCTGCGTTCTTTTCATTTACGCGCCAATAATATGTAGTGCTTGTAGCCATTGTCCCGGTGTCATAGGTTAAAGCTGTCCCATCAGCAATGACCTTGGTTACCGGTGTACTTGCCGTTCCGAAATATACATCGCGAGAAGTAGCGCCGCTGCCTGCCGTCCAGCTTATGTCCTGTGTCCTGCTGACACTTGTTGCGCCAGTAGACGGAACAGGGCTACTTGCCGCACCGGGAGGAGGCGGCGTGCCTGTTATCACCACATCATCTACGTAAGCCGAGCCGGAGGTGCCGGCAGTGGTCATCAATCTAACGCCAGTGGCACCACTGGGCACAGTATTATTATAGGCTCCCCATGAGGTACTGGTTATCGCGGATCCCATAGAAACCCAAGCGCTGCCGTTATAATAAAAAGCATACAAGGTCACACCACTTGTAACTTTTGCGTTATACGCTAAATGGATTGAGCTATAGCTAGTGCTTATAGATTGTTGTATATATTTCGTATAAACACTGGCTGAAATTTCTGCACCATAGGTGCCTGTGTATTTTGAAGCAGTTGTAACGCTACTGCCGTAGTACCCCCAGCCGCCAGCGGCAAAGGAACCGGTTTCGAAACCATCGCTGAACATCGTAACGGCTTGTGCTGTCCCTGCGAATGCTGACAGGGCGCATAAAATAGACATAACACTTATTACTACTTTTGTTGTTGCTAACGATTTCATCACTTTGTCCTCCAACAAAAAATGTGTAAACAATGGCCCTGTATTTACGCCAGATGCGCAATATGCGCACAACCGGCACATACATCCTTGTGGGAGGGTAACTGGATTCGGGCAGACAGGATTATCTACCCAATGCTTTTCATCATCCGCCTACCCGCGCTTCTCCATCCGTGACAGTAAAGAAAAAAACCAAAGCCAGAAACGACTTTGGTTTTTTGTATGCGTCAGCAACTTAAAGAGAAGATATGAGGTGAAAGAATTTTGTGTTGTCAGAGTTATAGACCAGCACCTTGCTCGAATGGGAACTCTTACACACCTGTCGTGATGACAGCTTTTTTTCACCAAACCTCCCAAATTAACCAAACATCCCAAATCAACCAAACCTTCTATACCCAACAACGGCAGATGCCTTTAATTAACCATCTTATCAGATTAGAAGCACCATAGTCAAGAGAATTAGTGTGGTTTTTTTGCCGTGTAAGCAACTTGATTTGGGAACCAACCCCATAACCTAAGTACTTATAGGTCCTAAACTTGCGCCAACCAGAAATACGCTGCTCTTTTACAATGATTTCAGAAATCTTGGGTTACGGCAATGTTGACAAAACCAATCCTGCCGAGGGGGTGCTGCCCCCCCCAAGTTTTGGTGATGGTAAACAGCTAACTTTCAGCTTAGCGGGAGAATCGTTTTCTGTCGGATTCTTTCATCAGCCGTTTGCGCATCCGGATAGAATTGGGACAAACCTCAACAAGCTCGTCTTCCTGAATGTACTCCATAGCAACCTCAAGAGACATTTTTCTGGCGGGTCTGATTTTTGCTGCTTCGTCCTTGCTGGAGGTGCGCATATTGGAAAGCTGCTTGAGCCTTGCGACGTTTACCGCTATGTCATCGTCTTTGCAGTGTTCGCCGACGACCTGACCATCATATACGACTTCGCCCGGCTCGACAAAAAACAGGCCGCGGTCATAAAGAGCATCGAGGGCATAAGCGGTAACGGGGCCTGTGGTGGTGGCAATCATAACGCCTGCCTTACGCTGAGGTATCGCGCCTCGCATCGGCTCATATCTTTCAAAGGTATGGTGCATAACCGCCCTGCCCTGAGTTGCGTTCAGCATCCGGGCGTGCAGGCCGAAGAGACCACGGGAAGGAATTAAAAATTCTATGTGAATAAAGGTGTTTGCGCCGCTTTTGGCATCCATTTTAATCATTTCACTTCTTCGGTCACCAACCAGGCTCATAACCGCGCTCTGGCAATCCACCGGGCAATCAATCGCGAGCAATTCTATCGGCTCGTGGTCTATGCCGTCGATTTTCCTGATAATGACGCTGGGTTTTCCGACGCAAACCTCATAACCTTCGCGCCTCATATTTTCGAGAAGGATACCGAGATGCATAAGCCCCCTGCCTGATACGTTGAATTCTTCGGGGGTTTTGCCCGGTTCGACTCTCAGTGCGACGTTATGCTGAAGCTCTTTTTCAAGGCGTTCACCTATGTGCCTGCTGGTAACGTATTTGCCGTCTCTTCCTGCGAAAGGCCCGTCGTTGACGCGGAAGGTCATTGTCATCGTTGGCTCATCGACGGGAATAACCGGAAGCTGGGTGGGGTTATCGGGGCAGGCGATGGTATCGCCTATACTAACGGGGTCAAGTCCGGAGACGGCGCAAATATCGCCTGCCTGAACGCTTGAAACGACCTTGCGCGTAAGCCCCTGGAACTGGTAAATCTGCATAATTTGCTGCTGAGTATGAACACCCGCAGTGTCGATTACGGTAACATTCTGGCCTTCACTGAGATTGCCCGCGAAAACCCTTCCGATGGCGATTTTGCCTACGTAATCGGAATATTCCTGGTTCGTAACGAGCATTTGCAGCGGAGCATCAGGAATTGCTTCCGGGGGCGGGACATATTTTATGATGGCTTCGTACACCGCCCGCATATTGTCGGTCTTTTTGGCAAGTTCCGTTGTTGCCCAACCCTGCCTGGCTGAGGCGTAAATAATCGGGAAATCAAGCGCTCCGTCTTCGGCGCCGAGCTGAACGAGCAAATCAAATACTTCATTGACGACATCGTCGGGCCTGCTGTTTTCGCGGTCAACTTTATTGATAACCACTATGGGCCGGAGCTTATTTTCGAGCGCCTTGGTCAGGACAAATCGTGTTTGGGGCATTGGGCCTTCAAAGGCATCGACGAGAAGCAGGACGCCATCCGCCATTTTGAGGACTCGTTCGACCTCGCCGCCGAAATCGGCGTGGCCCGGGGTATCGATTATGTTGATTTTGTATTCGTCGCCCTCGGTATCGGTATAAAAAATCGAGCAGTTTTTGCTGAGGATGGTAATGCCGCGTTCCTGCTCGAGGGGGTTGGAGTCCATAATGAGTTTGTTTTCGCCGCCCTGGAGCTTATCAAGATCTTCTGTGCGAAACATACCCGATTGATAGAGAAGCTGGTCCACCAGCGTGGTCTTGCCGTGGTCAACGTGGGCGATGACCGCTACGTTACGAATATAATCTGAATACATCAAAAACCCCAAAATAAGGAATCAGCGAATGTTTAAGTAACCGAACTTAATCCTTTTCGAGTGAGTGTAGTAGTATATAGTCATTTTTCGACGGTGTCAATACGAAATTACATAACACCGGATTATTAGTGCAATTTTCAATCATTTCGGGACTCGCGATTTTTAATCATTTCGGGGCTCGCAATTGACAAACGCGGCGGAATTATCGATAATCCTGCGGTTATTGTTGTTTGTTGATTAGCCGAAGTGGCGGAACTGGCAGACGCGCAGGATTCAAAATCCTGTCCTGGCAACAGGGTGAGGGTTCAATTCCCTCCTTCGGCATTGTTTGTCGCTCGTTACTCGTCGCTCGTATCTCGATAAAGGTTTTCACTTTCGTCCGCCGTAATGATAGATTCAGCAAAAACACGATTTGTAACAAGTCCGTGGGTAAAGGCGCTTTTGATTTGCGCCGGATTTACAGTGTTGTATCTGCTGATAGCGGGCAGCAGCACGCTTTGGGACCGGGACGAACCGAGATACGCGAGGGTAACTGTTGAGATGGTTGAGTCGGGAAATTACCTTGTCCCGACTTTCAACGGCGAGGTGTGGTTCGACAAGCCGATTCTTCTTTACTGGTTAATGTCGGTTCCTGTCCGGCTGCTGGGGCCGAGTGAAATCGCCTGTCGGTTACCCGCGGTACTCGGAACGGCGGTAACGCTGCTTTTGACGTTTTTCATCGGAAAGAAACTTTTTGATGCGAAGTCAGGATTATGGGCCGAGGCAATTTTAGGCACAACATTGCTGATGCTTTTTGTGGGAAGTTCCGCGCTGGTGGACGGCATAGCAATGCCCTTTATTGTCGGGGCTATGGCGATTTTCATCGTGAGGCAGAGTAACAAAATCCGAGCGTCTGACGCCGCGGCAATAGGGGTTTTGATTGGCCTTGGGATGCTGGCAAAAGGACCTTTAGGATTGCTGCCTGTTTTTGTGATGGTTGTCGTGCTCTGGTTCGGGCGGGAAAATATCGGCGGCTTTATCCGCAATCTTCTATGGGTTTGTCTTGCGGTAGTTATCGCAATGTGGATATTTTTGCTGTGGGCAGCGCCGGCCAACAGGGCAGCCGACGGGGAACTATTCCGGGTATTTTTCGGAAAGCATATTGTCGGGCGTGCGCTTTCACCGATGGAAGGCCACGGCGGAAATTTTCTTTTATACCTGCCATATTACCCGGCGATTATGGTCGCGGGATTTTTCCCGTGGGTGATTTTTCTGCCCGGTGCATTTTCGGCAAGTTTGGGAAAAAGAATCGGGAGCGCCAGGACAAGAAATATTTTATTGAGCTGGATAATAGTAACGATAATCCTGATGACATTCGCGGCGACGAAACTTCCGCATTACATATTGTTCGCCTGGCCTGCAATGGCAGTGATGACAGGAGCAACAATTGTCGCATCAGGACAAAACCTTTTAAACGAACGTGACCGCAAATGGCTTCGCGGCGGCGCGTGGTTTTCGGGGCCGGTGGGATTAGGCATCGCAGCAGGTTTGGTCGGCGTCGGGTATTTCATAAAAAGCGAAGGACTTATAAGACCAGGGCTTATTTGCGGAGCAATTACACTGGTGATGGCAATAATCTGCTGTTATTTACAGGTACGAGAAAAATTCAACGGCACAGCAAAAGCTGTTCTGGCCGGCGTACTGATTCTCATTATACCGTTATTATTCGTATTGCTGCCCGCAATTGAAGCGATTAAAATAAGTCCCCATATCGCAAAGGCAATCCGGGAAAAAACGGGCAAAGATGTGCCAGTTGCTATGTATAAATACGCTGAGCCGACGCTTAACTTTTACGTTGGAAGAAATATTACGCATTTACGCAAAACAGATGATGTCGTTGAGTGGCTTAAAGGAACAGGAAATCGTGCACTGATAATTCCGAGAAAAGATTTCGAGGATATCAGGCAAAACGCAGGCGATATCGCTTTTGAAGAGATAGCGTCCAAAAAAGGCATTAACTATTCCAAGGGCAGGGAAGTCGAGGTTGTCGCATTATTAGTCAAGACACAAACCAGACAGTAACCGCTGAGACCGGGAAAACAAACCGGGGAATGGCCGTACTACTTTTGTGTGGAGGCCTTCTGCTGGCCGCGGCGGCGGTTTGCTATTTTTTTGTTGATGAGCGAGTGTTCTCATATCTGCGGGAAAATCCGCAGACGTGGTACAAGTTTCGCTGGGCAGAGGCGATTAAACAGTTAGGCAGGGGTTATCCTTTAATCTGGCTTTTGCTGGCGTGGGTGGCACTGACGGGAAAACACAAAACGGTAATTGTGTGCCTGCTGTCATTATTAATAACATTAGCCGCGGTAACGGTAATAAAAGAGACGGTCAGAAGACCCAGGCCGAGAGACATTATAACCACGGAAACAAAAGCCGAGAACAAGGGGGATATTTTTAAAAGCTGGTCGTTTCCATCCGGAGACATAGCGGGCGTATTCGCGGCGGCGGCCATTCTTGCGTTTGCGATGCCCTGGCCGGCCACGATGCTTTTCGCCGCCTGCTGCTGCGGGGTCGCTATTTTGCGAGTCGTGGTGTTCGCACACTATCCTTCAGATGCACTGGGAGGTGCAGCGACCGGAATTTTATGCGGTTGGTCGGCAATCAGTATAAGAAACCTATACCCGGAAATCGAAAATATTTTCAAGGGACGTGAGAGAATGCTTTCTTTCATAGGAGTAATTCTTATTCCTATATTAATATGGCGTTTACAAGGCCTGAATAAACTAATTATACTGTTGGAGTTTTACGTTCCTGTCGCGTTAATTAGTATCGTTGTTGACCGGTGGCAGTCAAAACAAACTCGAACGGCGGACATAACTTATATTGATGAAACAAAAGGAAAAGGAAAGTAACTTTTTAATATGAGCGAACAATCAGACAAACTGTTATTCAAATTTGCCCGGCTGAGGGTTATGGTCTCGCGTATTTTTGCCGTGCTGGTAGTACTGCTGGTGATTTTTACTATGCCATCCTTCAAACAAGGCGGTTTGACGGACATATTATCAGATACATCCGGCCTGTTTTTGCTTACGGTTTGCAGTATGGGTCGATTATGGGCATTGTTATACATCAGCGGGAAAAAAACACAGGAAGTTATAACGGACGGCCCTTATTCGATAGTGCGACATCCCCTGTATCTTTTCAGTTTTATAGGCGCCATCGGTATCGGCCTGGCATCTGACAATATACTTGTGCTGGCAGCACTGGTTATCTTTTATTTGTCATATTACCCGTTAACGATTTTATCAGAAGAAAAGACCCTGACCAAAAAATTCGGTCAGGCGTATATTGACTACGCCAAACGCACGCCGAGATTTCTGCCGAAATTGTCCCTGTATCAAAGCCCCGACCATTTTGAGGTGAACGCCGATATTTTTCTGAAAAATCTGGCACTCGGGATGTGGTTCATCTGGCTATTTATTTTGTTTAACGTCATCCAGATGCTGCAAACAATGGGTATTATACACGTGCTTTTGAAGGTGCCCTGATACAAGAGAAGGAGGCAGGTATGACAGGCAATGAAAAATTAAGAGTAACATTGCTGTTTCTGGCATTATTGGCATTGCCTGCTGCCAGCGGTGCAATGGCAAATGAAAAGAGAATTACCCTAAGCGAAAATTTGTCTGTGACGGAAATCGAAAAAGACGTATTTATTATCACGCATAGCTTCCCCTGGCCTTCAAATTCGCTGCTTATCCGGGTCTCTAATTCCGATTGCATATTGGTCAACACCCTGTGCGATAATCAAGGCGCAAGGATGCTGGTCGATTGGGTACAGAATAATTTCGGCGAGGTCAATCTTATTGGTATCAACACAGGTTTCCACGTTGACAACCTTGGAGGTAATGAATTTCTGCTAAGTAAGGGCATCGCGGTTTATGGCTCGAATTTGACCGCCAAACTAATAACCGAGCGGGGACAAGCGGAAAAGAGCCGGCTGCTGGAAGGATTTAAATCGCCCGAAAACAAGAAATACTATGACGCCTATAAGGACCTTACCTTTGTGCCGCCAAATCGCATCTTCGATATTAACGAAGGGCTGCACCTGAAAATCGGGGACGAGGACGTTAATGTTTTTTACCCGGGGCCATCCCATACGATTGATAACGTGGTTGTGTATTTTTCCAAAAGAAAGATTTTATTCGGCGGGTGTATGATAAAGTCGCTGGACTCAAAAGACGCGGGTTATACGGCGGATGCGGATATGCAAAAATGGCCCAGGTCCGTTGAAAAATTATTAAGCATATATAAGGACGCTAAAATTGTCGTACCGGGCCACGGCGACTACGGCGACACGGGTCTTATCAAACATACAATCGAGCTTCTCGATAAAATCAATAACCAATCCGCGAAGTAAACAGACCCATTCAGCAAAAATCCCGACAGCCAAGGCGTCTTTATTTTTTGATGAAGGGCGAGAGTTCGCGGAGACGGGCGATAATAGGCGGGATTTTTTCGACGGTGAAATCAACTTCTTCCTCCGTATTATATCGGCTCAAGCTGAAACGGATTGAGCCATGGGCAGCGGTGAAGGGGACGCCCATAGCGCGAAGGACGTGCGATGGTTCGAGCGAGCCGGAAGTGCAGGCGGAGCCGCTGGAAGCGCAGATGCCGAATCTGTCGAGCATAAGCAGGATTGATTCTCCCTCGATAAATTCAAAACTGATGTTGCTGGTATTGGGCAGTCGGCTTTCGGTATCGCCGTTGACCATACAGTCGGGACATTTCGCGAGAATACCTTTTTCGAGCTTGTCGCGGAGGAACTTGACCTTTTTATTTTCCTGGTCGAAATTCTGCATCGCCAACTCGCAGGTCTTGCCCAGCCCGATTATGCCGGGGACATTTTCGGTGCCTGCCCGACGGCCGCCTTCCTGATGGCCGCCGAGCATAAAAGGAGCGAGACGAGTGCCCTTACGCACATATAAGATGCCGACTCCTTTGGGGGCGTGCAGCTTGTGACCCGATAAGCTAAGTAAATCGATATTGCTTTTAGAAAGATTGATGGGGATTTTGCCGACGGCCTGAACTGCGTCGGTATGAAAGACGATACCTTTACTTTTCACCATCTCAGCGATTTTTTCGACAGGAAATACCACGCCTGTTTCGTTATTGGCGAACATAATCGTTACGATTGCGGTGTTATCGTCGAGGTGCGATTCCAGTTCCGACAAATTCAGCCGGCCCTTTTTATCGACTGCGAGCTCGACAACGGTATAACCCTGGTTTTCGAGGTCGCGGCAAACCGACAACACGGCCGGGTGTTCGACGCGAGTAGTTATGACCTTGCGTTTATTGAGATGAGCGGCGAGCGTGCCTTTAATAGCGGTGTTGTCGCTTTCGGTGCCGCAGCCGGTGAAAATGATTTCGCTGGGGTCGCAGCCGAGGAGTGCGGCGGTTTTTTCACGTGCTTCGCGGATTTTAATGCCAATCTGGCCGCCAAAGGTGTGCATACTGGAAGGGTTGCCGTAGAGGTCGCAGAAATACGGTTTGATTTCTTCGAGGACCTCATCAGCGACTTTTGTGGTGGCGTTGTTGTCGAAGTATATGGTTTTCATTTTTTATTTCCTTTGGTCGTCGGCCAAATCCTTTGCCTCTTCGACGTAGATTTCGGGGCTTACAAACTCTCTCATTTTGGCCTCAACGAGGTCTTTCATCGTGATATTCGCCAGGGCGCATTGTGCGCACATACCGCGAAGAGCAACAATGACTTTGTTGCCGTCAACATCTATCAGGTCGATATTTCCGCCATCCGCTCGCAGCGCGGGACGAATCTGCTCGTTGATTGTCTGCTGGATCAACTGGATTTTCTGAATGTTGGTCAGCTTCTGGCCTTTCACGGGAGCGAGCACAGTTTTTTGCTTTGCCCTTTCGCCCTTGATGCGTTCGATTATTTTTTCGATTTCGCCTTTGCAGCCGCCGCAGCCGCCGCCTGCTTTGCAGTAATTTGTAACCTGCTCGACGGTATCGAGATTGTTTTCGTGAATGACTCTTTCGATTTCCTTTTCGGTAACGCCGAAGCAGGTGCAGACGACCTTTCCTTCAAGCTCGTGTTTCTTTTTGCTGCCGCCTTTGTAGTTTTCTATTGCCGCTTCCAATGCTTCTCTGCCCATAACCGAGCAGTGCATTTTTTGTTCGGGCAGGCCGCCGAGGTAATCAGCGATATCCTTATTTGTAATTTTGGCCGCCTCTTCAAGGGGCATTCCCTTGATTATCTCGGTCAAGGCGGAAGAACTGGCGATTGCGCTGGCACAGCCGAAGGTTTTGAACTTGGCGTCTTTGATATTGCCTTTCTCGTCAAGTTTGAAAGTCAGTTTGAGCGCATCGCCGCACGCAAGCGAACCGACCTCACCGACGCCGTCGGGGTCTGGTATTTCACCGACGTTTCGCGGATTGAAAAAGTGTTCTCTAACCTTATCTGTGTATTCCCACATAATCGTTACCTTTGACTTACTTTAAGTGCTTGTTCAAAGTCAGCTATTATATCATCTACGTGTTCAGTGCCAACCGAGACGCGTATATAATCGGGCGTTACACCAGCGGCGAGCTGTTCGGACTCATTTAACTGCTGATGCGTTGTGCTGGCAGGATGTATTACGAGGGTTTTGCTATCGCCGATATTGGCGAGATGGCTCGCGAGCTTAACACTGTTAATGAATTTAACGCCCGCTTCTTTGCCGCCTTTTATGCCGAAACCGAGAATAGCCCCCTGCCCATCAGGCATATACTTTTTCGCCAGCTTATGGTCAGGATGCGAGGGCAGGCCGGGATAGTTCACCCAACTGACTGATTTATGTCCTTCAAGCCATTGCGCGACTTTCAATGCGTTTTCGCTGTGGCGGGGCATACGCAAATGCAGCGTCTCGATTCCCTGCAGGAACAAAAACGCATTAAATGGTGACATACACGAGCCCATATCACGCAGCAACTGGACCCTCGCCTTGAGGATATACGCCAGATTGCCGAAGGTTTCGACGTATTTGATTCCGTGGTAGCTGGGGTCCGGCTCGGTAAGCTCAGGGTATTTGCCGTTTGCCCAGTTGAAGCTGCCCGAATCGACGATTGCGCCGCCGATGCTTGTGCCGTGACCGCCGATAAATTTAGTACAACTGTGAATCACGATATCGATACCGTATTCAAAGGGCCGGAACAATATCGGCGTCATAACGGTGTTATCACATATAACCGGCAGACCGTTCTTATGGGCGATGCCCGCTATTTTATCGTATTGCAAAATGTCATTTTTCGGATTGCCCACGCTCTCGATATACACAAGGCGGGTATTTTTCTTAATCGCCTTGGCAAAATTTTCCGGTTTTTTAGCGTCAACGAATGTTACCTCGATTCCCAGTTTGCGGAAGGTATGGCCGAAAAGAGTAACCGTACCGCCATAAAGCGAGCTGGACGAAATGAAGTGGCCGCCTGCTCCGCAGATATTCAGGATACTTACATAAATCGCTGATTGCCCTGAGCTTAGTCCAAGGCCCGCGACACCGCCTTCAAGTGCGGCCAGACGCTTTTCCAGGACATCGGTCGTTGGATTCATCAATCGCGTATAGATGTTGCCGAATTCTTTAAGCGCGAACAAATTCGCCGCGTGGTTACTATCCTTGAAAACGTAACTCGACGTCTGGTAAATCGGGACCGCCCTGCTGCCGGTGTCGGAATCTACCTGCTGACCCGCGTGCACCGCCAAAGTTTCAAGATGAAGTTTTTTCTCATCGCTCATTATTTTTGACCTTTCTATTTAGCGGGCCCGCCTCGACTCGCGTCGGGCGAGGCAGGCAAAATCGCGACCATTTTTTCCAGCGATTGTTTCGCCCTTGCAGCAATATCTGCCGGCACCGCGATTTTATAGTGCATATCTTCAAGCGACCAGAGCACCTTATCAAGGGTTATGCGTTTCATATTCGGGCAAAGAGCTCGAGTGGTCGCCGGGAAAAACTCCTTGCCCGGATTTTCTTTCTTCAGCGTATAAATTATTCCTGTCTCAGTAGCAATAATAAATCGTTTGGCATCGCTTTGTTTGGCGAATTTTAGCATTTGCCCCGTGCTGAGGAGCTTATCGCTGACGGCCTTTACCGGCTCTGTGCATTCGGGATGCGCCATTACAATCGCGCCGGGATGCGCATCCCTGGCTTTTTTAATATCGTCTTCGGTAATAAAGGCGTGTGTCGGGCAATAACCAGGCCACAAAACCATTTCACGCCCTGTCTTTTCAATTACAAACCGCCCCAAATGCTGGTCAGGAACAAAGATGATTTCGCTGTCATTAGGCAGTGATTCGACAACCTCGACGGCATTCGCGCTTGTGCAGCAGTAATCGCTCTCGGCTTTCACTTCCGCGGAGCTGTTCACATAACAGACCACCAAAGCGCCCGGGTGTTTGCGCTTCAATTCTCTTAACTGCTCGCCTGTTATCATATCCGCCATAGGGCAGCCGGCGTTTTTATCCGGCAAAAGGACGGTTTTGCCGGGGGACAGAATCGCGGCGGTCTCTGCCATAAATTTAACACCGCAGAAAACTATCACGTCGGCGTCCGTAGCAGCTGCCTTGACGCTCAGCGCAAGCGAATCGCCCGTGAAATCCGCAATATCCTGGATTTCTCCGGGCTGATAATTATGCGCAAGAATGACGGCGTTGCGCTCGGCCTTCAATTGCCCGATTTTTTCAATCAACTGTTCGTTCATTTTTTCGGTTTTCTTTTCTCACTCTTTTTGGCGGAGTGTTTTTTATATACAAGCTCGGCGTTGGGCGTCATAACGGTAACACCCGGCGGGACGGATTCCTTAATCCAGACGTTGCCGCCGACGATAGCCCCTTTGCCGATTGTTACGTCGCCTAATATCGTCGCCTCCGCGTAAATCGTTACGTTATCTTCGATTGTCGGGTGGCGTTTGCCGCCCTTCAAAATTCTGCCCTGGGCATCCCTCTGGAAACTAAGCGCGCCGAGGGTCGCACCCTGATAGATTTTGACATTGTCGCCGATAACGCTCGTCTCGCCAATCACGACGCCGGTGCCGTGGTCGATAAAGAAGTTTTTGCCGATTGTGGCGCCGGGGTGAATGTCGATACCGGTCCTGGTGTGCGCGCATTCGGACATAATGCGCGGAATCAGCGGCACCTCTTTAAGATAGAGTTCGTGAGCGATACGATATATAGCAATGGCTATTATGCAGGGGTAGCTAATGACAATCTCTTCGGGAGATTTTGCGGCCGGGTCGCCGTCATACGCCGCTTTGACGTCGCCCTTAAGCATTTCCCTGATATGCGGAAGCTGCGTCAGGAGATAAACGGTAGCGTCTTCGGCCATTTTGTGACAGCCGCCTGTGGTGCAATTTTCCAGCCGGCAGCGGTACTTGAGCGCACGTTCTATCTGGGTGGAGAGCTCCGTGTAGATGTGACAGAGGATATCTATCACAACAAAGCTGACGTTCGATTTTGTAACGGCCCTTTTGCCGGTAAAACCGGGGAAAAGGACCTCAAAAATCATATCGATGATTTCGAGAATTTTGTCACGCACGGGCAGATTGGTCGCATCGATAAAATTGATTCCTAAATCGCCCTGATAGGTCTCGATGATTTCAGCGACTAATTGTTCAAGCTTTTTGTCTGTCAAATCAGCTTTGGCCATACTAACATCCTCTCAAAAAAATATGGGTATCGCCCCGCTTCTTCTATGTAACCGTAGCAAACATTTCGGTGGAGATATACCGTTCGCCGGTGTCGGGCAAAATCACGACTATCGTTTTGCCCTTATTTTCGGGGCGCTGCGAGACCTGAATTGCCGCCCAAACAGCCGCACCGGAGCTTATCCCGGAGAGAATCCCTTCTTTGGATGCCAGTTGTCGAGCGGTCTCCATCGCATCCTGATTTGTAACCTGGATTATTTCATCAATTATCTCACGGTTGAGCACATCCGGGACAAAACCAGCGCCGATGCCTTGAATCTTATGCGGGCCTGCTTTGCCGCCTGAAAGCACAGGGGAATCCTTCGGCTCGACCGCAATGACTTTGAGATTCTTATTTCGATTTTTCAACACTTCGCCGCAACCGGTAATCGTCCCACCCGTGCCGACGCCGGCAACAAAAATATCAATCTTGCCGTCGGTATCCGCCCATATTTCCTCCGCCGTGGTCTCACGGTGAACCTGCGGGTTGGCGGGATTATTGAACTGCTGAGGCATAAAAGCATTTGGAGTTTCTGCAAGCAGCTTTTCAGCCCTTTTAATGGCCCCGGTCATTCCCTCAGCAGCAGGCGTAAGAATAATTTTTGCGCCGAACATCGCGAGTATCTTTCGTCTCTCCACACTCATCGATTCAGGCATCGTTAATACTAATTGATATCCTTTTGCGGCGCATACAAAGGCAAGCCCTATCCCTGTGTTGCCGCTCGTCGGCTCAATGATTACTGTGTCCTGTTTTATCAATCCCTTGTTTTCAGCATCCTCTATCATTGATAAAGCGATTCTGTCTTTAACGCTGCCACAGGGATTTCTGGACTCAAGTTTTGCAAGAATTGTCGCCCCACCCGCACTCAACCTGTTAATCCGAACAAGCGGCGTAAAGCCAATCGAAGCTGTTATGTCATCAAATATCGCGCTCATATCAAATTCCAATCCTATATCTGATAATCCGATTTGGTTACTTTGGCCTTGTCAATCACATCCTGCAGCGTTGTTGACTGCAGGACATTTCTCACGGCCCGTTGAACTTCGCTCCATACTTGCCTGGCTATACAATCAGGTGCCCTTTTGCAGTATTTTTCATCCGCGACGCATTCGACGGTAACGACAGGCCCTTCAAAGACATCAAAAACATCGCTTAGTTTAATCTTTTCAGGTGGATTAGCCAGAATATATCCCCCCTTTGCGCCACGCTGACTTCTTATAAGTCCCGTCGATTTCAACGCCGCCATTATCTGCTCAAGATACTTTGTGGAAATATCCTGATTCCGGGCAATAATCCTTGTCTGGAGTGGCCCATTCCCGTAATTGTTGGCCAACTCCAAAACCGCTCGCATCGCATATCTTGTTCTTGTCGATAGTTTCATGGTCAATTCTCCATTATTCCTACTGCACTGGTAGTATATTATACGAACAAACCTTAATATGGCATTAAAAAATAACAAAAATTTTTTAAAAAAGTGCTTGACACAGGTTTTTCGATATGCTACTATTCCTATTATAGTAGTAGGCATAGTAGGATATTGTTATAAAAGACAATGGTTAGAAAGACAATAAATGAGTATTAAGCAGGAAAATAACGAATCCGCGGCAAATGATGCCATCATCCGGGATATTCGAAATGCGGTTGTCGGTCTTGATTATGGAACCGTAACGATAAAGGTGCATAACGCAAAAATAACACAAATCGAGATAACCCAGAAGAGACGCTACGATGATAGCGGCTTAGTTGAGAAAGGAGGTGGCATTTAGCACAAGTGGATTTGCCGACAAAACGGTCAGGCCGGGTCGGCTGAAGTAACATAACGGTTGGTTAAAAAAACTAAATTATTCGCAGGAACAACCAGTCATCTGGAAACCCCTGCCAGACAGAAGGAGTTTTTCAGATGAAGAAGTTAATTGTTGTAAGTTTGGTTGTTTTGGTAAGCGTTTTAACGAATATGGCTTTGGCAGGAGTTCCACTAAACAATCTTGAAGGAGTAGGCGGTATCGCGTTTAACCCCCTGGCATATACAGCAGGAACCAATGGCGACGCAAATTCATTTCTTGGCGAAAACTTCAGCAAGCCACAGATTGGCATCTGGAACGTGCATCTCCACGAGGTAGGCATCGACTGGACAACGTTCGGCGTCGCGGAGACACTTTTCAAACGTGTCGAGGTTTCATACGGCCACGAGACAATCGGCTGGTCGAACCATAAGACAATAGATAAAGACAACTTTGGAACAAAAGTGCTGTTGCTTCCCGAAGACGATATTCTGCCGGCGATTTCAATCGGAGGGGTCTGGAAACATACTACATTTGACGTAGGGCCTGACGCGCATAAATCAGGCGGCGACTACTATTTAGTTGGAACAAAGCTCGTCAAGGCGCTGCCATTGCCGGTGTTGTTGTCCGGCGGCGTGCTTTCCACACAGGGCCAGACACTCGGCGTGCTCGGGTTCAATGACCAAAGAAAAGAAGTGCTGTTCGGAAACGTTGACGTTCTTCCGCTGTCAAACGTCGCGGTCGGCTTCGAATACAGACAGGGAGCACATTACGATGATTTCAAGAACGCTGACTACTGGGATGCGCACGTTGCCTGGTTTGTGAACCCAAACCTGACGCTGGTTGGTGCATACGTTTACACCGGCGACAAAGCATCAACATCCAAAGTGGGACTCGGTGACGGGGTCGTATTAAGCGTTCAGTACCAGTTCTAAATTAAAAAAACCACATTGTAACGAAAGGAGTGTATTAAATGAGCAAAATTGACCAGAAACTTAAAATTGAAACATTAGCTCTTCACGGCGGACAGGAGCCCGACCCGACAACGGGCTCACGAGCCGTGCCGATTTATCAGACAACATCGTACCAGTTCAAAAATACAGAGCACGCCGCAAACCTGTTCGGGCTCAGGGAATTCGGCAATATCTACACCCGGATTATGAATCCCACCAATGACGTGCTTGAAAAGCGTATTGCCCTGTTAGACGGCGGCGTCGGCGCACTGGCGGTCTCAAGCGGACAGGCGGCAAGTACACTGGCGATTCTGAACATCGCTCAGGCCGGCGATGAAATCGTATCCGCCGATAACCTTTACGGCGGGACATACAACCTGTTTCACTACACACTGCCTAAATTCGGAGTAGAAGTCAAATTTTTCAAATCAAACGACCTTGCGGCGTTTCAAAAAGCCATAACGCCCCGCACAAAGGCGATTTACGCCGAATCGATAGGCAACCCGAAATTAGACGTTGCGGATTTAGAGGGCATTTCTAAAGTTGCCCACAAAAACGGCATTCCTTTTATCCTGGATAACACTGCGACGCCGTATCTTCTGCGACCGTTTGACTTCGGGGTCGATATCATTGTGTATTCGGCGACGAAGTTTATCGGCGGGCATGGAACGTCCATCGGCGGGCTGATTGTTGATTCCGGGAAGTTCGACTGGACAAACGGGAAATTCCCGTTAATAGCAGACGCGGACCCGAGTTATCACGGCCTGAATTTTGTTGAGGCGCTGAAGCCATTGGGCAATATCGCCTACATTATCAAGGCACGTGTTACCCTGTTACGCGACATTGGAACCGCCCTATCGCCCTTCAACGCGTTTTTGTTCCTTCAGGGACTGGAAACGCTGCACCTGCGAATGCCGAGACACTCGGAAAACGCGCTGGCCGTAGCGAAATATCTGAGTAAACACCCCAAGGTTTTGTGGGTAACCTATCCGGGACTTGACTCAAGCCCCGAAAAGGAAAGAGTGAAAAAATATCTGCCCAAAGGCGCAGGGGCAATACTGGGATTTGGGGTTAAAGGCGGCCTGGAGGCGGGGAAAAAGTTTATCGATTCGCTGGAGCTTATTTCGCACCTTGCAAATATCGGCGACGCCAAGACGCTTGCCATTCATCCGGCGACGACCACACATCAACAGTTATCGCCCGAAGAGCAGTTAGCAACCGGTGTTACGCCTGATTTTGTGCGGCTGTCAATCGGTATCGAGCACGTCGATGACATAATCGCGGATATCGAACAGGCGCTGAAAAAAGTTTAAACACATTGCCGCATAGTCCAGCCCATTAATGGGCTGGACTTCCCGCAATGACAGAAATGCGGTGTAAGGAGCAATAAAATGAGCAAGATATTCAAAGATATTACAAAGACCATTGGCAACACGCCTCTCGTTCAGCTCAACAGAATCACCGAAGATACAAGCGCCACGGTATTGGCCAAGATAGAATCGTTCAATCCTCTTTCGAGCGTAAAGGACCGCATCGGAATAGCGATGATTGAAGATGCCGAGAGAAAGGGTCTGCTTGGCAAGGACTCAGTGATTATCGAGCCGACGAGCGGTAATACGGGTATCTCCCTGGCGTTTGTCGCCGCGGCCAAAGGTTACCGGCTGATACTGACTATGCCCGAAACAATGAGCGTCGAAAGGAGACAGTTATTCAAAATCTTCGGCGCGGAATTGGTGCTCACAGAAGGCCCGAAGGGAATGAAAGGAGCAGTCGACAAATCGGAAGAGCTTGCCAAAACGACGCCAAACAGCATTATTTTGCAGCAGTTCAACAACCCCGCCAATCCCGAAATACACCGCAGGACCACGGCTGAAGAGATATGGAACGATACCGACGGCAAGGTGGACATTCTCGTGGCCGGCATCGGCACCGGCGGCACTATCACAGGTGTTGCCGAGGTAATCAAACAACGCAAAAAAACATTCAAGGCAATCGCTGTCGAGCCCGAATCCTCACCGGTGCTTTCCGGAGGGAAACCCGGCCCGCACAAAATCCAGGGTATCGGTGCGGGTTTTGTCCCGCAGGTTTTGAACAGAGAAATACTCGACGAGATTATAAAAGTGAAAGACGCGGATGCGGGCGCCACCGCCAGACGACTGGCGAAGCTGGAAGGTATTCTCGGCGGTATCTCAAGCGGTGCGGCCTTATGGGCCGCCCTGGAAGTGGCGAAGCGCCCGGGAAGTGCCGGAAAGACAATCGTTGTTGTTCTGCCCGATACCGGTGAGCGATACCTTTCCACGTGGCTGTTCCAGGAAGTATAAACATGATAGCAGAGAAAACGATAGAGCAATTAAACAGCGTCGGCGTTGTCGAGACACAATACTTCAGCTTTGATGAAATTACGCTTGAGAGCGGTGAGAAGCTTGGTCCTGTTACGGTCGCTTATGAAACATACGGCGAGCTTAACAGGAACAAAAGCAACGCCATTCTTGTTACACACGCCCTCTCAGGCGACGCCCACGCGGCAGGCGTTCATACGGGACAGAATAATCCCGGCTGGTGGGACTCGATGATTGGCCCCGGAAAAGCGTTTAACACAAACAGATACTTTGTCATTTGCGCCAATGTACTTGGAGGATGCAAAGGGACTACGGGGCCGTCAAGCCGGGACCCGAAAACCGGCAGGCCATACGCACTGGAATTTCCACTGATTACCATTGGCGATATGGTTGAATGCCAGAAGCGGCTTATCGATTATCTCGGCATCGACAGTTTGCTTGCGGTTGCAGGCGGCTCGATGGGCGGGATGCAGGTGCTGTCGTGGCTGGCAAAGTACCCGGAAAAAGTGCGAAGCGCGTTACCTATCGCCACGGCTGCCAGACATTCTCCCCAGCAGATTGCTTTTGATGAGGTTGGCAGGCAGGCGATAATGGCTGACCCGTATTGGAATTTCGGAAATTATTACGGTGGAGCCCTTCCGGCCAAGGGACTGGCGGTCGCCAGAATGATAGGCCATATCACCTATATGAGTGATGTATCTATGGCTGATAAATTCGGCAGGCAAAGGAAAAACAACGGGCAGCCATTTAAATTTATCGACTATTTCGAAGTTGAAAGTTATTTACGTTACCGGGGAAACAGCTTTGTACGACGTTTCGACGCCAATTCGTACCTGTATCTTACCAAGGCAATGGATAATTTCGATGTTTCACAGGAAAGGCCTTTACATGACGTTTTGAACGGCATCGACGCAAAAGTGCTGGTCATCGCTTTTAAGTCCGACTGGCTTTATCCGGCATATCAGTCGAAGGAGATAGCCAGGGCCTGCAAGCTTTCCGGGATAGAGGCGACGTACTGCGAAATCGATTCTACTTACGGACACGACGCGTTCCTTTTGGAATTCGAACAAGAAACGCACCTGGTTTCGCATTTCCTGAAAAAGGTATTTTTCGAGTACGAGGTAACGGGAAGCTATGACGTATGAGAATATCCGTATTGACCACAGGGTCGTATTAGAAATGGTTGAGCCGCGTTCCACGGTTTTAGACCTTGGGTGCGGCACAGGGGAGCTTCTCTATATCCTGATTAAAGAAAAAAACATTCGCGGACAGGGCATCGAAATCGACGACCACGCGATATATAAATGCGTGGCGAAGGGGCTAAACGTTTTCCACGGTGACATTGACAGCGGCCTGAGCGAATATAATAACAAATCGGTCGATTACGTGATACTCAACCAGAGTTTGCAGCAGGTCAAGCACGTTGATTCGGTACTAAGCGATGCCTTGCGGGTAGGCAAAAACGTAATTGTGGGATTTCCAAATTTTGCATATTACAAGTCGCGACTGCAGATATTTTTCCGGGGCAGGACGCCGGTTACCGGAGCAATGCCTTACCAGTGGCACGAAACGCCTAATTTGCATTTCCTGAGCATATTCGATTTCGCAAGTTATTGCCGGCTGAAGAAAATTAACATCAGGAAAAGCGTATATTTAAATGAGAAAGGGACTGTCTCGCTATTGCCGAATTTGTTCGCACAAACAGGGATATATTTAATATCCAGTTGATACGAGGTGAGATTATGGCTCAATATAATAATATTCTTGAGGCAATCGGCAAAACGCCCCTGGTTAAGCTAAACAAGATAGCCGCTCAGGTTAAATCTTCTATTTATGTAAAACCGGAATTCCTTAACCCGGGCGGAAGCATAAAAGACCGGATAGGGCTGGTAATGATAGAGGCGGCGGAAAAAGAGGGCAAGATTTATCCCGGGGGGACGATTATTGAGGCGACGGCCGGCAATACGGGAGTCGGCTTGGCGCTGGTTGCGGCCATCAAGGGGTATCGCTGCATCTTCGTTTTGCCGGATAAAATGAGCCAGGAGAAAATCGGCCTGCTAAGGTCCTACGGCGCAGAAGTTGTGATTACACCCACGTCAGTCCCGCCGGATTCCCCGGAAAGTTACAATGGCGTTGCGGACCGGCTGGCAAAAGAAATCCCAAATTCCTTTCGTCCTAATCAATTTGAAAACCCGAATAATCCCCGTGCGCATTACCTGACAACGGGGCCGGAGATATGGGAGGACTCCGACGGTAAAGTTGAGGTGTTCGTGGCGGGGATGGGGACGGGCGGAACAATTTCTGGTACGGCCAAGTTCCTGAAAGAGAAAAATCCGAACATTGTAATAGTCGGGGCGGACCCTTCGGGTTCGATATTGTCCGGAGACAGCCCGCATTCCTATAAAGTGGAAGGAATCGGCGAGGATTTTATCCCGAAAACATTCAATCGGCAGATAGTGGATGAAATGATAAGAGTCAGCGATGCGGAGTCGTTCAATACGGCTCGTCGTCTTGCCCGAGAAGAAGGATTGCTTGTGGGAGGGTCTGCGGGGACAGCCCTTGCCGCGGCGCTGAAATACGCCCAGCGACTTGAGAAACCGAAATATATAGTTGTGATATTGCCGGATACCGGAAGAAATTACATCAACAAGATTTACTCCGATAACTGGATGCAGGAAAACGGATTCTGGGAAGGCAGCGCGTTAAAGTCAACAAAGATTAAAGACGTGCTGTCGGAAAAGAATATTTTCACGAAAATAATTTCCGTTTCACCGCAGGATAAACTATATGAGGCGCTGCATCTTATGCAGGAATACGAGGTTTCACAATTACCGGTGGTTGACGCCAGCCAAACGGTTGTTGGCAGTATTAACGAAGCAAACCTTATGCAATTATCGCACGACGGAATAGATTTCCGGCAGCAGCCCATATCGGCAGTGATGGGCAAACCATTGCCGGTCCTCGATGAAACTACCGATATTGCCGAGGCATACAGAGTGCTTTTGTCGGGGGCAACCGCTGTCGTGGTCAAGAGGCAGGAAGGTCTTACCGGGTTACTCACAAGGGTCGATTTGATTAACTACTGGATAAGCCAAAAGAAAGAAGGAACGTATGCGATTTGAAACGAAGGCAATACATTCGGGGCAACAACCCGATGTTTCCACCGGCGCGGTAATCGTTCCTGTCTTTCAGACGTCAACGTTTCAGCAAGAAGCAGTGGGGAGACACAAAGGTTACGAATACGCAAGGACCGGCAATCCTACTCGGACTGCCCTTGAGACATGCTTAGCTGAGCTTGAGGGCGGCAGATATGGCCTCGCCTTTTCCTCCGGCGTTGCAGCCACTGCCGCCGTTTTTTCGCTGTTCGGCAAAGGAACGCATATCGTCCTGGGCGATGACCTGTATGGCGGAACGTATCGCCTTGTTGAGAAAGTATTCAAACAATGGGGCTTCTCAGCAACATACGCTGACGTTGACAACATCGAATCTTTCAGAAAATCCATCACCGCGAAAACCCAGATTGTCTGGATAGAGTCGCCGACGAATCCCCTTCTGAAAGTTATCGACATAAAGCGTCTTGCCAAAATAACGAGAGAGAAAAAGGCGCTTCTTGCGGTTGATAATACCTTTGCAAGCCCGTATTTCCAAAACCCGCTTGCTCTGGGCGCGGACATCGTCGTTCACAGCACTACCAAATACATTAACGGCCACAGCGATATAGTCGGAGGGGCTGTGGTCGTTAACGACGAAGCAATTTATAACCAGCTCAAGTTTTATCAGAACGCCGCTGGAGCGGTGCCGGGGCCATGGGACTGCTGGCTGACCTTACGAGGCGTCAGAACACTGGCTGTCAGAATGAGAGAACACGAAAGGAATGCTCAATATCTTGCGAATTTTCTCTCGAAACACAAAAAAGTCGCCAAGGTTTATTATCCGGGTCTTAAAGGCACAAAGGATTATAAGATTGCTTCGAAACAGATGAGTGGTTTCGGAGGGATGCTCAGTTTTGAAATCAAAGGCGATTTTGCCGCCGTCGAAAATTTTTTCGCCGGGCTGAAACTGTTTCTACTGGCGGAAAGTTTGGGCGGAGTCGAATCCTTGGTTTGTTACCCGGCCAAGATGACCCACGGCTCAATGCCTGAAAAAGAACGATTAAAAAGAGGAATCAAGAACAACCTAATCAGGATTTCCGTCGGAATAGAAAACAAATACGACCTTAAAGATGACATGGAGCAGGCGTTGTCATAAGCAGCTCCGGAAAGGAGATGAGAAGCAAATGCCGTTCATTAATCTGAAGCTGGTCGGCAAACTGACCAAAAAGCAAAAGGAAAGAATTGCCCGGGAGTTCTCCAAAACATTACTTGAGGTTGCGGGGAAAAAGAAAGAAAGCACATATCTGGTCATTGACGAAGTCAAAGGGAACAACTGGGCACAGGGAGATAAATTCTTCGGTTAAACCGGCAACACTGATATTCTTGACGCGGCTTCGGTTTAGCAATAAGATTTGGGTATGGCAAAACAATCTCTGCCCAGACCATCGCTGGAGCATCTTCATCGGCTGACCGATGATACGGGGCTATTTCAGCACGCCAAGTTCACGATACCGCTTCGCAGCGAGGGCTACACAACTGACGACAACGCGAGGGCTTTAATCGTAGCAATCAAACATTACGCCCTTTACCGCGAGCCCGCCTTAAGGCGAGGTCTCGCCATCGGTAAAACCGGTGGCGGACCGGAAACACTGCAACTAATCGACAGGTATTTGTCCTTTGTTCTGGATGCGTGCAACGAAGATGGAACTGTCAGAAACTTTATGGATTTCGACAGAACCTGGCACAAGGCGGAGCCGGTTCACGATGCGATTGGGCGGGTAATCTGGGCATTCGGAACCGTTTTGGCACAGCCCCCTTCCGAGATATATGTGCCGATAACTCAAGAGCGAATCGATATAGCGATGCCACTTATAAAGAGGCAATACCCGCGTGGTATGGCGTATTCGATACTGGGTTTAGCAGGTTATCTTAAGCAGTTCCCGGATGCGGATGACGTGAAAAACTGTATGGCAACCGCAGCGGATTTAATTGTGTCGCGGTTCGAAAAAAATATGAAGCCGAATTGGCCGTGGTTCGAGAACATTCTCACTTATGATAACGCGATGCTGCCTTGTGCGCTTTTCACGGCTGGNNACTTTGTTCTCGAAAGCACTTTCACCGGTAGTCACTTCAGTTTCGTCGGCTGTCAGGGCTGGTTTCCGCGGGGAGGCAAAAAGGCACAATTCGACCAGCAGCCAATCGAGGCGGCGGGGACAATACTGATGTTAAACGCCGGATACAAGGCGACGAAAGACAAAAAATATCTGATGCTGCGGCAAAAAGCGTTTAACTGGTTTTTGGGGGAGAACGATTTGGGGATTCCGCTTTACGATTCAAAGAGCAAGGGCTGTGGCGACGGCCTTGGCAAGGGAGGCGTTAGCGCAAATCAGGGCGCGGAAAGCACATTGAGTTTTCTGCTGGGCCTGCTTACGATACTTGAAGGTCACAATTGAAAGTGCATAATTTTTATCTGAACTGTTTTAGAAGCTGGTCTTATCATGCCATAACCGCAGCGCGTCGAACGGGCCTGCCCCGGTAATCCGTAGACCGGAGAGCAAACGTAATGCGTCGAAGGACTTCCAGCCTTAAAAAACTGTCTCTAATCTTATTTGTGAGATTCGGCATCCAGTTTCTTTTCGAGCAGTTTTATTGACTGCAAAAGAACATGTGTCTCATCATCTGTTATTATGTCACTCTCGACGCCGGCTTTCTTCAGCAATTCGGTCATCCTGTTCGATAAGTAGGAGATTGTATTGGAAACATAAAATGGAAAATACCATAAATACCCAAACGCCAGTATAATGCACAATGACGCTGCTATAGCCATATAGTTTATTACATTAGCCGAATCATGTTTTGTCATCTGGCTTTTTCGCACAACCGCCTGCATGTTAATATCGTTAATGCTATGAATAGATTGTTTGAGCTTTTCATAACACGGCAGAACCTCGTTAAAATACATTGAAGTATTGCCTGACCCTTTCCTGATTCGATCGCAGAGGGCAAGAAAAGTATCATAATTACTATTGAGTGCGCCTACATATTCCTTTTCGTGGATCTCTGTTATATTGTTTCTTTCCGCATTCAGGTTTTTTTTAAATTCAGCTCTGCCGGATTCGAAAAGCTGTAAATAATAGCCGGGTATTTTTTTATCTTCATTCGGATTGAAGATACTGCTGCTGATGGATGTTCTCATGTCATCGAGAGCGGATATCATGTTTCTCGAATAGACAATGGAATCGTAATTATCTTTCAGAATACTCTCGGCTTCGCTGGATAGTTTGCTGACATAATACGAACAGAAAAACGCCAGGGCAAAAATGATAAAGAACAGAAATCCTAAACCCAATGAAAGCTTTACTTTAAGTACCATAACGCCTCCAAAATTAAATAACCGCTGCTGCCGTAAACAGCCGCACGTTTTCCCCTTTTACTTTTTATTTATACCTGCTTTCCGATTCTACCCGAACCGAGTCCCTTTTCAACGGCAAAATTCCCCTGACAAACCAACTATAGATCCTCACATTCCCCGCGTCAACTATGTCCTGAGTTTAATCGAAGGGTTTAGAATTTAGTATTTCGTTCAATCTCCGCGGGCGTATATTTTTTTGGCACATTTTGTTGGTTTTTTATTGACCCCGTAACTCCAATAGACAACAGGAGTTAGGATTTCAGTGGCCAACCGTGGCGAAAAAATTTTCCAGAATTTTTTTGACTCGGGCTAAATCTGATGTATCATGTCGAACTTATGTAGCCGAGTTTCTTCTTTGCTGTTTGTCTGTTCCAGGGCAGGAAGGAAACGGGGGACCCGAAGTTGACCGAAAGGTCTTGGGGCGAATATCGAGTAAAATCGATTAAGGTGCTTCTGCCTGAGTCCGACAGCTAACCTCGTAGGCGTTAAAGAAGGGACAAACCAGGGTAGTTTTCTGGTTTGTTGCGCATTAGGTCTAACCTGCCTCAAAACAGACGTCTCGGCGAAAATTATTTGCGGGAATAGTCCGCGCCAAAAACAAGGAGATGTTTTATGATTTGGGCGTATTGGGTTAGCGGGATTATTACGGTGCTGCTTATGATTTATCTTGTCGTGGCAGTTTTGTTGGCGGAGAAATTCTGATGACTTACGGGATAATACAAATTGTTCTGTTCCTGTCCGTGGTTCTTTTATTGGTCAAGCCGCTGGGGTGGTATATGGCGCGGGTGTATGAAAACAAGCCCTGCGGCCTGGACCGGATACTGGGGCCGGTCGAGCGAGCGATTTATCGGCTCTGCGGCGTTAATCCCACCAATGAGATGGGCTGGAAGAGATATACCGTCGCGATGCTTGCTTTTAACGCGGCCGGTTTCTTCGTTTTATATGCCTTGATGCTATTACAGGGCTTTTTACCTTTGAATCCGCAGCATTTTCCAGCTGTTGCTCCCGACCTGGCATTCAACACGGCTGTCAGTTTTATTACAAATACTAACTGGCAGGCATACGGCGGCGAGACCACGATGAGCTACCTGACTCAGATGCTCGGTTTGGCGGTGCAAAATTTTGTGTCCGCGGCAAGCGGTATGGCAGTGCTGGTCGCGCTTATCCGAGGATTTGTTCGCCGAAACAGCCAGACAATCGGCAACTTCTGGGTCGATTTGACTCGCTCGCTCTTGTATATCCTCATTCCTCTATCGCTGATAATTGCAATCCTGCTTGCGTCGCAGGGTGTGGTGCAGACGTTCAAGCCATATCCGACGGCGACGCTTGTTGAGCCGGTAACAATGGCTGACGGCAATAGTGTTGCTGAGCAGACAATCGCGGTGGGGCCGACAGCTTCACAGATTGCCATTAAGCAATTGGGCACCAACGGAGGCGGGTTCTTCAACACCAACTCCGCTCATCCGCTTGAAAACCCTACGCCATTATCGAATTTTCTTGAGATGCTGGCGATACTTCTGATACCGGCGTCGCTTTGCTACACATTCGGCAAAATGGCGGGCGATACAAAGCAGGGCTGGGCGGTACTGGCCTCGATGGTAATAATCTTCATCGGCCTGCTGGCCCTGTGCTGCTGGTCGGAGCAGAAGGGGACGCCGCAACTGATTTCGGCGGGCGCAGACCTGCAACCCAGTGTTACGCAAAGCGGCGGCAATATGGAGGGCAAGGAAGTCCGCTTCGGAATTTTCAACTCCGCCTTGTTTGCCACGACGACAACGGGGACATCCTGCGGGGCGGTAAACTCGATGCACGATTCCTATACGCCTTTGGGCGGAATGGTCCCGATGTGGCTGATACAATTAGGAGAAGTGATTTTCGGCGGCGTCGGCTCGGGGCTTTACGGCATGCTGGCTTTTGCGATTCTGGCGGTGTTCATCGCGGGGTTAATGGTAGGTCGCACGCCTGAATACTTAGGCAAAAAAATCGAAACATTTGAAATGAAAATGGCTTCGCTGGTAATACTGCTGCCGATATGTCTGGCATTGATTGGCACGGCTGTGGCCGTGGCGACAAAAGCCGGACAGGCGGGTGCGTTCAATCCCGGCCCGCACGGCTTTAGCGAAATACTATACGCGTATTCGTCGGCATCGAACAATAACGGCAGCGCCTTCGCCGGTATTAACTGTAACACGCCTTTTTATAATTTCACCTTAGCCATCGCTATGCTTGGCGGGCGATACCTGTTCAAAATCTTAGTGCTGGCAATCGCAGGTTCGCTTGCGGCGAAGAAATATGTCCCCGCAAGCGCAGGCACGCTGAGCACGTCCGGTCCGATGTTTGTCATCCTGCTGATTAGCGTTGTTATTGTGGTTGGTGCATTAAGCTTTATACCGGCCCTGGCTTTGGGGCCGATTGTCGAACATTTGATGATGATTGGCAGATAACTATGAGTGATAATGCAAAAAAAACCAAGTTGTTCGACTGGGCAATAGTCCGGCCTGCTATCCTGGATTCGTTTTGCAAGCTCAGTCCACGCAGACAATTTCGCAATCCCGTGATGTTCGTGGTGCTCGTCGGCAGTGTCCTGACAAGCTTGTTATTTGTTCAGGCCATCATCGGTGAAGGCGAGGCCGGTCCCTGGTTTATTCTCGGCGTTTCGCTGTGGTTGTGGTTTACAGTCCTGTTTGCCAATTTCGCCGAGGCAATGGCTGAAGGGCACGGCAGGGCGCAGGCGGACAGTTTACGAAAGGCCCGCAAGGACCTGGTCGCCAAAAAGCTCACTAATCCCCGGCGTGACTCTTCTTTCGAGATGGTTTTGGCGTCCCTGTTAAAGAAGGGCGATGTGGTTCTGGTGGAAGCCGGTGACTATATCCCGATTGACGGCGAGGTTATCGAAGGCGCGGCGTCGGTGGATGAAAGCGCGGTTACGGGTGAAAGCGCGCCGGTAATCCGTGAAAGCGGCGGCGACAGGTCAGCCGTTACAGGAGGGACACGCGTTCTTTCGGACTGGCTGGTTATCCGTGTTACCGCGGAATCGGGCAATACATTTTTAGACCGTATGATAGCGATGGTCGAAGGGGCCAAACGGCAAAAGACACCCAATGAAATTGCGTTGACTATCCTGTTGGCGGCACTGACCATTGTTTTCTTAGTGGTTACGGCAACTTTGCTTCCTTTTTCATATTACAGCGTTCTGCAGGCGCATCAAGGTGAGGTTGTAACGATAACCGTTTTAGTGGCGTTATTGGTTTGCCTTGCCCCGACGACCATAGGGGCATTGCTTTCGGCAATCGGAATAGCGGGGATGAGTCGGCTAAGCCAGGCCAACGTTGTGGCTATGTCTGGCCGGGCGGTAGAGGCGGCAGGCGACGTGGATGTGTTGCTATTGGACAAGACCGGAACTATCACATTGGGCAATCGCCAGGCAACGGAATTTATCGCTGCGGACGGTGTGTCAATTGAGGATTTGGCCGACGCCGCCCAGCTTGCCTCTTTGGCGGATGAAACCCCTGAGGGCAGGAGTATTGTCGTGCTCGCAAAGCAGCAATACAACCTGCGGGGAAGAGACATTGAAAAATTAGGCGCCAAATTTATTCCTTTTTCCGCCCAGACGCGAATGAGCGGCGTGGACCTCGACAGCAGGCAGATTCGCAAGGGTGCGGTAGATGCGATTGAGCAATTTGTCAAAAGCAGGGGCGGAGTGATTCCGGACAAAGTCCGGCTTGCCAGCCAGAATGTTGCTAAAAATGGAGGCACGCCTTTGGTAGTGGCAGACGGGGCAAAGGCGCTTGGGGTTATTCATCTCAAAGACATTGTCAAAGGCGGCATCAAAGAACGGTTCGGCGATTTGCGCAGAATGGGCATTAAGACGGTGATGATTACCGGCGATAACCCGATGACCGCGGCGGCGATTGCCGCTGAGGCGGGCGTGGACGACTTTTTAGCAGAGGCAACGCCGGAGGCAAAGCTCGAATTGATTCGAAGATACCAGGCCCAGGGACATTTAGTGGCGATGACGGGCGACGGAACCAACGATGCGCCGGCGCTGGCCCAGGCGGACGTGGCGGTAGCTATGAATACAGGCACGCAGGCGGCCAAAGAGGCGGGCAATATGGTTGACCTCGATTCCAACCCCACCAAGCTGCTCGATATCGTTCAAATAGGCAAGCAAACGCTTATGACCCGTGGCGCGCTGACAACTTTTTCAATTGCCAACGACGTGGCAAAGTATTTCGCAATAATACCAGCGGCGTTTGCCCTGACCTACCCATCGCTTAATACGCTCAACGTAATGGGACTTGCAACGCCCAATAGCGCGATTTTATCTGCTGTGATTTTCAACGCGATTATTATTGTCTTTCTGATTCCGCTCGCGCTGAAGGGGGTTAAATATCGCCCTATGCCGGCGACGCAGTTGCTGAGAAAGAACCTGCTCATTTACGGCGTCGGCGGATTGCTTGTGCCGTTTATCGGAATTAAATTGATTGATATGCTGCTGGTAGTTTTGCACTTGGTGTGATTAAATGATGAAGGTGAAAATATGATGCGTATCCTGCGACAAGCGGTTGCCTGTATAGTTATATTCACCGTGATTACGGGCGTCATTTACCCGTTGATTGTAACCGGCTTTGCTCAGTTAGTATTCCCGCATCAGGCCAATGGCAGCTTGATTATCGACAACGGTAAAACCGTCGGGTCGTCACTTATCGGGCAATCATTCAGCAGTCCTAAGTATTTCTGGGCGAGACCATCCGCGACATCGCCGACGCCTTATAACGCCGCCAATTCTTCCGGCTCGAATCTGGGGCCGCTTAATCCGGCTTTGGCCGAAAACGTCAAGGCCAGGATTACACAATTGAAGGCCGCGGACGCTGCGAGTAAACAAGCGGTGCCGGTTGACCTGGTAACGGCTTCAGGCAGCGGTCTCGATCCCGACATAAGCCCCGCATCAGCGGAATATCAGGTCGCCCGCGTCGCAAAGGCGAGAAACCTTGATGAAACCAAAATCAGGGAGCTTGTAGTTAAATTAACCAAAAACAGGCAACTTGGCATTTTGGGCGAACCACGGGTCAATGTGCTGGAGCTTAATCTTGCTCTCGATAACATCCCAAACAAATAGGCAAATAGCGAATGGATAACCAGCGACCAAATCCTGATGAGCTGCTCGAACAAATCCGCAAAGAGGAAAAGGCGAAGGCCGGCGGCAAGCTGAAGATATTTTTCGGCTATGCGGCGGGTGTCGGTAAGACCTATGCGATGCTGGAGGCCGCGAGAGAGCAGGCGGGCGCCGGTGTTGATATTGTTGTCGGGTATGTTCAGCCGCACGCGAGACCTGAGACCGAGATGCTTATGCTGGGGATGGAGCTTCTCGCGCTCAAAGAGGTGGAATATAAAGGCATAAAGCTGAAAGAGTTCGACCTCGATGCTGCGCTGGCTCGCAAGCCGGCGGCGATAATTGTCGATGAGTTTGCCCATACCAACGCCCCCGGCATGCGACATACAAAGCGATGGCAGGATGTGGAAGAATTATTGGACGCAGGCATCAGCATCTATACCACGCTGAACGTTCAGCATTTAGAAAGTTTGAACGATATTGTGGCGAAGATTTCCGGTATCGCGGTCCGTGAGACGGTCCCTGATACTGTGTTTGACAATGCCGATGAGGTTGAGCTGGTGGACCTGCCGCCGGAGGATTTACTTCAGCGGTTCGAGGAGGGCAAGGTGTATTTCCCGGCTGATGCCGAGCGGGCAATGCTGAAGTTTTTCAAGCTGCCCAACCTGACTGCTCTGCGCGAGCTGGCGATGCGGCGAACCGCCGACCATTTAAGCTCTCAGGTCCAGACATCGGGAGAGGCCCGGACACCGGCGACGAGGGAGCGATTGCTTGTTTGTATCGGACCAAGCCCGACGTCGGCGAGATTAATTCGGGTTGCCAGGCGGATGGCAATGGCGCTGCGAGCGCCCTGGATAGCGGCCTACGTGGACACAGGTCGTTTTATGAACGATACCGCTCGCCAGAAACTTACTCGAAACCTTAATTTGGCTGAGCAGTTAGGAGCAGAAACCGTTACGCTCGGCGGGGAAGATATGGCCGAGGAGATTGTAAAGTATGCTCAGTCCAAAAGCGTGACGAAAATCATCATCGGCAAGACAGGCGAGCCGCGATGGCGTGAATTATTAGGCAGTTCCATCGTCAGTAAAGTGCTACGTCATAGCGGCGATATAGATGTATATGTGATTAGAGGCCAAAAAGACCCCGCTGACGAAAGTAAAGCCCAGCATTCTGTCAGCCGGCGCAAAATTAATTATCCGTCTTTCATCAATACAATTGTGGTTACCGCAATCAGCACCGTTCTTGCGGAGCTGATGAGTAAGGCGGGGCTTAGCGAAACAAACCAGGCAATGGTGTTTATTCTTGGCGTAGTATTCGTGACCGCAAGATATGGACTTGGGCCCGGTATTCTGGCGTCGGTTGCCGGCGTGCTGGCGTTCGATTTCTTTCTTGTGACGCCCTATTATAGTTTCAATGTTGCCGACACCCAGTATTTTATTACGTTTGCCGTTATGTTGACCATAGCGATTCTGATTAGCACGCTGGCGTTTCGGGTTCGCAGGCAGGTGGAGACGCTGCGTCAGCGGCAGTGGCGCACCGAGGCCTTGTATCGTTTAAGCAGGAAACTGGCTGCCACCGCAGGCGCCCATCAGCTTGTGGCCGTCGCCCAGGAGTTATTATCGGAGAGTTTAACCAGCGAGGTTGCGATATTTCTGCCCGATGAAGCAGGCCGGCTCAAAGCGGCAGTCAGCCGACCCAGCAGTTTCGCCGGTCTGGAAAAAGAAATTGCCGTTGCCCAGTGGGTATATGAGCATGGCCAGATAGCAGGCGCCGGAACGGATACGCTGCCGGATGCTAATGCAATATACGTGCCGATGACCTGTCCGCGAGGTTCTGTTGGTGTTTTGGGTCTAAAATCCGGTGAGCCGGGCAAATTTAACGCGCCGGACCAGAGGCAAATCCTGGAGATGGCGGCCGACCAGCTTGCTTTATCAATCGAGCGAGACCGGCTTGCTGAGCAAATTCAGGACGTGCTCCGCCAAAAAGGTATGGTTTAATTTACAGGGGCTTTGAGTATCAGCCACGTCTTCGCTGCGATTCTTAATCGGGTTCGCCGGCTGCAATGGAGCGGTATAACTAATGTTATATTGCCGATAAGAGTAGAGATATAAAAATCATGGTCTGGCTGCTATAATAAAACAGCCAAACACAAAAGAGGAAATTTTGATGCGTATCGCAAGTTTTAACGTTAATTCACTTCGGGCGAGAATGCCTATTGTGCTGGACTGGCTGAATGAAAACCGGCCGGATGTCCTGTGCGTGCAGGAAACAAAGGTTCAAGACAAGGATTTCCCATCTGAAGTATTCGATGAGGCGGGATACAACTACGCCTTCGCGGGCCAGAAGAGTTATAACGGCGTGGCAATTCTTGCGAAAAGCAGAATCGCGGACGTGCAGGCGGGTTTCGACGATGAACCAAAAGACCAGCCCCGGCTGATAAAGGCCGAAATCAATGGGATGATAATAGTCAACACATACATTCCACAAGGGTATCTTCCCGAATCAGACAAATTTCAATACAAACTCGAATGGTTCAGACGATTGCGCCGGTTCTTTGAAGAAAATTTCAAACCAACTGACCCGGTTTTGTGGGTTGGTGATTTGAATATCGCACCGGAGGCAATAGACGTTTACGACCCCGAAGGATTATTGGGAAATGTTTGTTATCATCCTGACGTTCACAAAGAACTGAAAAAGGTACAGGATTGGGGATTTACTGACGCATTTCGGCTACACTGCAAAGAGCCGTGGCAATATACTTTTTGGGATTACAGGCCGATTAACGCCGTGAAGCGCAACCTCGGCTGGCGATTAGACCACATTATGGCGACAAAACCATTAGCTGAAAAATGCACCGCTTGTTTCATCGACAAAGCCCCACGGTTATTGCCCCGTCCCAGCGACCACACACCAATCATCGTAGAACTTGACTGGTAAAGGCAAGTCCAACCTGCCAAAGCATCGTCGGCACATAATTTGTTATGGCTTTGCCTGCTGCTGAGTCGCAAGGTTTCGCTGGGTTTGTCCCAGGGCCGCTATGCCGCCGAGATTCATCGTATCGAGAACAGAACTCGGCACAATCATAAGTGAACCGCCAGCACGTATGCCTTCATAAACGATATTCATTGCGCGAAGCTGCAAAGCAACTGGGTTATCCTGGTATGCTTTGGACGCTATGGCAAACTTCTCGGCAATTTCCATTTCCGCCTGTCCGAGTATTCCCCGTGCCTGCCGTTCTCTTTCGGCCTGGGCCTGCTTGGAAAGAACGTCCTTGAGGTTCTCAGGGATGGCTATGTCGCGGATCTCGATTGAGGTGACGCTGATACCCCAGGCCTCGGTCTTGGCTTCGAGCACCTTCTGAAGCGTCTTAGCCACCTTTTCCCGGTCGGAAAGAATCTCAGCAAGGGAATGGATGCCTACTATGTCACGAAGCGCGGTCTGAACAGCCAGTGAAATTGCCTGATAGTAGCTTTCGACCTCAAGCAGGGCTTTTTGGCTATCCCAGACATGCCAAAACGCGATTGCGTCGATATTTACAGGCACGGTATCGCTGGTAAGCATCGACTCGCTGTAAAAAGTTGTGGTGCGAACTCGCATATCCACAATACGGATAACGCTTTCGAAGATAGGGATAATCATAAAAAAGCCCGGGCCCCTGACAGAACTAAACCGACCTAATCGCAGCACAAGGGCTCTATCCCATTCGGTCAAAAGGTGCGCGGACCAATACCACAATGCGGCAATAATACCACCGATAATAAACGTTGCAACAGCAGTAGTGGTATCATCTGCCTTCAACCTAAGCACACCAGTAATAACTGTCACCACAACAATGAGAGCAGTAACGAGGGTAATGGGCGCACGGGTTTTGATTCGCTGAATCTGACGGACAGCATGGTCTTTGTTAAGTTGTGTCATAGCATCATACATAATAGGGTTCTCCTTTTGGCGAATAGTTTCCTTTAGCTCTTTTAAAGACGCTGCTCTTTTTGTAATGGCTTGTATAAGATTGATAAGCACAAGATTCTCCTTTCCGCCGAAAGTATCGGCCACTTATTCGGGTTGTTGTTTCTGCATACTCCGCAAGTATTCGACTATTTCATCGATGGTAAGATTTTGCAAATGGGCCCTTGAAATAAAATCTCTGCAAAGCTCTTCCAGAGCCCGCAGATTTTCACGACTCTTTTCCGCCGGAATAGACGGCTGCGGCCGGACAAATACGCCTGTTCCCTGCTGTGTGTCGAGGAAGCCGAGAAGCTGAAGTTGCGAATAGGCCTTTACCACAGTATTGGGGTTGACTTCCAATTTTACAGCCATGTCGCGGATAGTCGGCAATCTTTCGCCAGGCAGGATTGTGCCGGCAGCGATGCTGGATAATATGATATCCACGAGTTGGCGATAAAAAGGCACGTAGCTTTGTTTGTCCAACTTAAAGTTTATCATTGTATTAGTATTATAGTACAGTAGGTAACTGAGTCAAGAAAAATCTTTTCAAAATTATGATTTAAATTCGGGAACTGTGCTTTTAACCTGGATATTTCACGGATTTGCAGTAAAATGTAGTATAACTGCTTGCCAAATAAGAAGTTGAGATAACGACCCCGCTTAAGCGACCATACGTCGATTATCGCAGAGTTTGAATAGTATTTCCACTTATCGACTGGCGTTGTCCATATCAACAATATCCTCTTCTTCCACTGGCATAAACCACTTCTGAGCAATAAACGTCGGAATAACCGCGCTTGCGATTACAACACCCACAAGGACTGAATACTGCACCTGGTCAATGTAGCCGGCGTTCAATCCGAAAACGCTCGATATCGTTCCAAAGGTAAGTCCCGTGCTCATCAATAATGTCGTGTATGTGCTGCCGTTGCGAATATATTTCCTCGCGAGGAAATAAACGCCGATGAATTTGGTTATCATTTTCAACAGGAACAAAATGATAAAAAGTCCCCCCGCCGCGATTATCATAGGCACCGATATTTTAAGGCCGCCCACGATGAAAAATATGGGCGTGATTATTGCGTATGCCACGGTGCGCAGGCGGTCTCGAACCGCTTTATTGCCCGTTGTCTCGCTGAAATGGCGGGACATCAATAGTCCTAACAGGAACGCCGGCAAAACAGCGTGCCCATCGCCAAGCTTGGCGAAAAACATAAATATAAGTAAAAGCAGAAACACGTATTTTATTTCCGGTTCAATCACCTTGTTCTTCAGCGTCCGGCTATGAAACACTTTATGCGAGAATTTAGTTGCAAGAATTATTACGGCAACGGACACAGTCAAAAAAACCAAAGTATAGACACTTGGTTTGGCAAATAAAATACTCAGAGCGATGGCGGTTCCCATATCGGTAACGAAAGTTGCCGCCATAAGCAGCTTACCTATCTCCGTCGAGGACAATCCCGTCTCGACAAGCACCGAATACACAACTGCAAGCGAAGTCGTGGACAATGCCGTTCCCGCTATCAGAGCTGCCTGAAGAGACCAACCAGCGACATAAAATGTATAGAGGAAAACGCCTAAGAAAGGACACAGAAACGAAAAGCCGCCTATAAGCATACTTTCCTTGAATTTCTCACGCATAAGACGAGTATCTATTTCCGTGCCCGCCAGATAGGTCAAAACGATACCCCCAAAGCCGGCCAAATATGTCATCCATTCCTCGGACTTTAGGCCAAAATACCCCCCTGTCGCTCCGAGCAGGATTTCGATTATGGCTACCGATAGCCCAAGTTTCAAAAACAGCAAACTCGAAACAAACACCAAACCACCTACAACCAGCGGAACCAAATCTGTGTTCATATCTTCATCTCCATAAAAACAAAAAACCTCTACCAAATTGGTAGAGGTCATCAGCTTAATCAATCGTTAAGCGGTTAAGGCGAACCTCATCGCCTATATCAATATGAGCGATATTTTATGCTTTTCCTGACGTTTTGGCAATATAATTAGGTTTGCACTTTAGAAAAACAGCGTTGCCACCCCGCCTTCGGTCGGCATACGCCCTTTATTCCGGGATTTGACTGATAAAATTAAAAGCTCCCGGTGCAAACTTTACAATCTCATCGCATGGAACTTTTAACAGTCACCATCAGGATGACCGCCAGCAAGCTCACAATGACCCCGACTATCAGAGCCGCAAAGCCAGGACTGATTGCTGTTGCAAGGAGCATATAAACGCCGGCAATAATCAGCCCGATTCCCGCGAGGAGAACAAGCATAATCATCGCCATAAAGATGCACCACATATACATACGCCTGCAACAGCATTCCATAGCTTTGGTTTGCTCTTCGATTTTGAACAACAAGGATTTCGCCTCGTATTTGACCACGCTCTGGACCAGGTTCGCCGTGGTGCAAATAATATCCGTCAGCAAGCTCATAGGCTACCTCCGCCCAATCAGAATGCCCAGCAATACTCCCACTCCCAACGCCGTAAAGACAGCCGTAAGCGGCCTTTCTTCTATTTTCTTCCTGCTCAGCTCGACGGCCTCTTTGCCGTGCTCCTGCAAGCTGTCGTAAGCTTCGCCGAATTTCTCTTTTGCCTCTCCACGGAGGCTTTTAATAGCGGATTCGAGCCGTTTTTTGTTTTCTTCCAGTTTTTCTTTGCCTTGTGCCCCAACAGCATGAAGCACATCTTTGAGGTCGTTAGCCAGTTTCGTAACGTCGCCTTTGAGCGTCTCCAGTTCGATGGCTGATTCCCCTCTCTTGTTCGGTTCCATTGTCATAATGTTCTCCTTTAATTATGTAATAAAGTTTTTCTGTCTCCGTTTTACAATTCACGATTATTTAAGGTCACAGTAAAAAGTTAAGCTACAAAACCTTTCACCCATAATCACTCAGTCGAGCCGTCGCCCTTTCAGAAAAACGCACATACTCGCTTTACATCGAGCTTTCTTCTTAATCTCGCGTCTCAATTCATACCAAGGTTCAGGTAATTATACTATTAAACACTATTGATGTTCAGGAGCAATAGAAATTTATACGGCTGAGTCGACGAAATGATGAAAGCAATTGGGAAAACTGGTTGATTCTTAATCTCTCGACCTGCTCAAATTTATCAGCTCCGCCTCATCGCCTTTTATTAACGCCAATTTCTTGGATTTACTCCAGCGTTTGATTTGCTGTTCACGGATTTTAGCAGCCGACAGATTTTTGAACTCCTCCTTATATAAAATTCTCCCGGGTCTGTTATAACTGGTGTAATGACCGCCATTTCCTGCCTGATGGTCTTTGAACCGGCGTCCTATGTTATTGGTTACGCCTGTGTAGAGGACTTTATTCCGGCACTCCAAGATATATACATACCACGTCTTTATCCCTCGACGCGTTCGCCCTTCGGGCTCACTTGCTCGGGATGGTTCGACGCAAGGCGTCGAACCACTGGGGTACTAGGATTCGGACCTAGACTAACTGATCCAGAGTCAGTTGTGCTACCATTACACTATACCCCAATAAAAGTATTGACCGCAGGTGCGCGTCTAATTTACACTGATTGTTATGGATTTGCAACTATTTTCAAACGACGTCAAAAGCGTAACGGACGTTCTCAGGAACATCCTGCTATCGTTCATACCTTTGTTCGTGGCGGTCGATGCCATCGGCGTGCTGCCTATATTTGTGTCGCTGACGGAAGGCCTCGACAAACAGCAAAAAAACAAAATCATAGTCCAGTCGATGGTAACCGCCTTTTTGCTGGCGGTCAGCTTTATCCTCGTCGGCAAACTGGTATTCAAGCTGCTTGGTATCACCCTCGGCGATTTCATGGTCGCGGGCGGAGCATTGCTTTTCTGCATAGCAATAATAGACCTTGTGAGTCAAACCAAAGAAAGACGTATTCCCGTCAAAGACGTCGGGGCGGTGCCAATTGGCACTCCGCTTATTGTGGGGCCGGCGGTTCTGACAACCTCGCTTGTTATAATTTCCGAATATGGTTTGCTGCCGACTGTCATCGCGGTGATTGGGAACATCCTTTTCGCGGGTCTTATCTTTAGCGGCTCATACTGGCTGATAAAAGTATTGGGCGAAGCGGGAACAAAGGCGCTATCAAAAATAATGAGTTTGCTTTTGGCGGCGATTGCGGTGATGCTGATAAGAAAAGGCATCCTGTTGTTCATCGGTCATTGATTAACATATCGTGAATGAAGATGATATTGCCACCCCATCCTTCGCCCCTCGGGGGCTACGGAGGGCGGGCCGGAGACAGATAATATGACGCTTTCAAAAGCAGGACAATCATGGGAATACAACAACTGCCTGTTAATCGTCGCGCATCCCGACGACGAAACGCTGTGGGCGGGCGGCATAATGCTGCTGCACCCGCAAACACGATGGACAGTGATTACGCTTTGCCGAAAAAGCGACCCCGACCGGGCGCCGAAATTTGAACGTGTAATGGAATATCTCGGCGCCAAAGGGATAATGGGCGACCTTGACGACAGCCCTGAGCAAAAGCCCCTTGCTGAAAAAGAAATCAGGAAAACGCTTTTGTCGCTGATGCCTATGGACAGATTCGACCTTATTCTTACGCACAGCCGATGGGGCGAATACACCCGGCACCTGCGACACGAAGAGACAAGCAAAGCTGTCCTGATGATGCATAGCATAGGAGAACTTCCCGGCAAGCGGATATGGATGTTCGCATACGAAGACGGGGGCGGCAAATATCTGCCTAAACCCAGCCGGGACGCCGACGTTCAGGTGTGGCTGCCTGAAAATATATGGCAGGAGAAATACAAAATCATCACCGAAATGTACGGTTTCGGAGCCGACAGCTTCGAGGCAAAATGCTGCCCCAAACAGGAGACATTCTGGCAGTTTGGCGCGAATGTTACGGCGAATCAAGGAGTTAAAAAATGAAAGTTCTGCTGCTTTATGATTATCCGCCATCGCCAGCAGGTCTGGCTACACAGGGACATTTGCTTCACCGCGGCTTAGAAGAGCTTGGCATCGATGTTCACTCAGTAAACTTCGAATCAGCCCAGGAAAAGGAGTGGTACTATCGCTGGTTCGAGCCGGATATAGTTGTCGGAGTGGGATATTGGGGGCATACGCCTAACTTAGTGCTTCACCCGCAGCGATACGGGGTGCAGCCGGTGCCGTGGCTGGTTGCCGATGGTTATATGGGCGACTACCACGAGATACTTGAAAAACTGCCGTTGATACTTGTAACCAGTCAATGGGTCAAAAACGTTTATGTGCGAGACGGTCTCAGCGGCAAGAATATCGAGGTTCTGCCCGTCGGCTGCGATACAGACGCCTTCATACCGCGGGACAAAAACGACCTGAAGGTATCAACGGTTCGCGAATCGTTAGGCGTCGCGCCCGACCAGATAATGATTATGACTATCGGCGGCGACGCCACTTCAAAAGGCGCACAGGAGGTTATGCAGGCGCTTGCCCTGATTGACACCAAGGCGCCCGACTGGAAATATGTCTGCAAGGTATGGCCCCAGCCGAGGACTGAAAAGCAAAACTCAATCGATATGCAATTAGCAACCGACCTGGGAATCGAAAAAAACGTTACATATACGACGAGCATCACAAGCCGGAATTTTATGCCATATCTTCTGGCTGCCTGCGATATTTACGCGGCGCCATCCCGGCTGGAAGGGTTTGGAATGATTCAGGTCGAGGCGGGCGCCTGCGGTAAACCCGTCATAGGCATAAAAGCGATGGGAATGTTAGACACAATAGTTGATGGCGAAACCGGCCTCCTGGCGGAGGTCTCAACTGAAATCCGGCTAAGGGAAACGATTCTGAATAAAGAATCAGGGCACGAAATGGGACATAAAGTGGTCTTCAAAGAGCCAAGAATCGTCGATTACAGGGCAAGCGTGCACGACATCGCCAAATACCTGATGGAGCTTATGACCAACCCTGAGATGAGAAAGAAAATGGGCGAGGCGGGCAGACGACGGGTAGTCGAGAAATTCGATTACCGCATCGTCGCGAAAAGATTCGTCGAAATAATCTCGCAGCGGCTGGGAATTTCGTAACGTGAATAAATCTGATAAAGCGTTGATTGCCAGGGCAAAAGAGGCCGCGATAAACGTTCTGCTTCACAACGCTCACGGCCCATACAAGGGTCTCCCCCGAACAGCCGGGTGGGGCTATCCGGAACCATATACACGCGACCTGATGATATCTTCACTGGGTATCCTGCTGACGGGAAATACCGAGCTAATCAAATCCCTGCAAAAAACCCTCGAAACCATCGCCCACAATCAAAGTCCACAGGGACATATCCCATCATTGGTTCACGACCGTGAAGACCGCGGCTCAAGCGACTGCACCCCCCTGTTCCTGATAGCGACCGCCCTGTTCAGACAGGTAACGGGCAAGAAAAATTTTCTTGAGCAGACAGTCAGAAAAGCGATGCGATGGATGGAACATCAAAGCCCCACCAATCGCGTCCTCGTCGCTCAACTGCCGACAAGCGACTGGCGGGATGAACAGTGGGTATTGGGGTATGGTCTGTATGTGAACACCCTCGTATATGCCTATTTGCATTTGTTCGGGCAGCACAAGCGAGCGGCGGAGCTTAAGGAGCAGATGGGACGATTTTTCGTCAGAAGCGACAGGCAAAACCGGCACATACACGAGGGGCTTGTCCTACCGAATAAGCCGTATTACGCGATGTGGGCTTACAAGGTCTATAGAAGCGAACGCTTTGACCTGTTAGGCAACAGTATTGCGATTCTTACGGGGCTGGCATCGACTTCCAGGGCACGCAGAATCATATCGTGGGTCGAGACGGAATGCCGGTCAATGAGAAAAAACGGTGAGCTGGCCGTGAATATGCCGCCGAATTTTTTCCCGTATATTAAACCTGAAGACCCCGACTGGGTCGCAAGATATGCGAAATACAACAAGCCGGGCGAATACCACAACGGGGGAATTTGGCCTTTTGTGTGCGGGTTTTATGTTGCTGCGCTTGTGGCCGCGGGTGAACACGAGCTTGCGGCAAAGAAACTGATTGATTTGACTGAACTGGTAAGGCCGGCCAGGGTAGCAGACGTGGAATTCGGATTCAACGAATGGATAAAGGCGCAGGACGGCGTTCTTCACGGCGAGGACTGGCAAAGCTGGTCGGCTACGATGTACCTTTACGCCGTCGCCTGCGTCGAAGAAAAACGTACGCCGTTTTTTGACAGGATTCGGCGATTCTCGGGAAAATAACGCCCGGTTCCTTTCGATTGACAGTTATTTCCTGACCGACTAACCTATAGTTATGATTCGTCTGCTCAAAATCTTGTTTGTCTGCTCGGCGATTATGCTGCCTGCGGGCTGCGCCGAAACTCAGAAGGGGCCGAATATGAAGGGCCTCAAAATCAGCGACTTGGCACCGGCTGGCCAACGGGTTCAGGCGAAAGTTCTGCATACTACCAATATCGAAGTCATAAGTTATGAGCTGCCGGCGGAAAACATCGCATCTCTGGACGGTATCTGGCGAATGCTGGACCCCGGTTCGCTACGATACAACGACTCCAATAGTTTCGCGGCAAACGGATTGCGAGCAGCTATGGGTGAATTCGCCACATTTAATAAAGTAAGCGAGATATTAAAATCCGCAAACGCAACAAAACTGCCCGCCACCTCGCTGTTAATGTCGGATAACCAGCCAGAACTGCTTCGTATAACCCGGATGCCGCACAAGACAATCATCCCATATATCGACCGCCAAGGAGCCATCAAGAACGCCGAGGTCGGACCCGGAATCATCGGGCTTCAGATATTAGCAGGGCAAATCATCAGTTCCTCTATGTCACCCAGAACAGACAGAACAAGTTCATCAGCGGTGAGCATAAGACAACTGGCAAGTATTCGCATTACCCCGGCAATTCTGGCTGAGACCGAGGGAGTTGCGCCGGCGCTGGCGGAACGAATCAGGGAAAGTGACTTACAAATTAATTCGGCGGGTATATACGCGATTATGAAACCGGGTGATTTTGTCATGTTATGCCCGCGCGAATACAAGCCGAATGAAATAACCGCGGCGGACCGATTCTTCACTAAGCCCGGGCCTAAACCGGCCATAAGAGTTTTCCTGCTGGTCTGTGTATCAATTTTTTAAACATGCCGACTAAACCGATAGTAGCGCTGACACACTGCACCGAATACGGAGAATCTGTCGTTGCCGACGCAATCGCCAGACAATTCGAACTTCTCGGCGGAATCGGACGATTCGTGAAAAGAAACGACAGCGTCCTTCTGAAGCCAAACTTTATTGCCCCAAAGCCCCGCCATTGCGCAACGCAAACCGACCCCGCGGTCATCATCGAAACCGCCAGGATACTTAAAGATTTCGGCGCAAGGCCCTTTGTTGGTGATTCGCCCGCGTGGGGAGATGTCTTTAAATGCGTCAATGCGCTGGGACTCGAAGAGACGCTGAAGAAACTGGGTGTCCCCGTCAGGCAGTTAGATAAGCCGGTAAAACGTCAGATAGCCGGCGTCGATGTAGGTATCAGCTCGGCAGCTCTGGACGCAGATAAAATTATCAACCTGCCGAAATTCAAGACGCATCAACAGCTTGTGGCGACGTTCGCGGTGAAAAATATGTTCGGCTGTGTAAGCGGCAAGTGGAAGGCATATTGGCATTTCGCAAAAGGCGGCAATGAAAAGAAATTCTGCAAACTGCTCATCGAAATATATAAATTACTAAACCCGGCTCTGACCATTATCGACGGCGTAATCGCGATGGACGGCCCGGGGCCAATCAGCGGCAGGGCAAGGCCTCTTGGCTGGCTTATCGGAGGAACAGAACCTATCGCCTGCGAAATGGTATGCAGCAAACTGATAAATCTCGACTGCGACAGGTTGCCCATCATCAAAACCGCCAAACAAATCGGTTTTGGTTGTTCGATTTTTGATGATATCGAAATTGCGGGCGACCAATTTCCTAAAACCGTCTGCACCGACTTTGTATTAGCCAAGCCGATTCCAATTCGGTTTTCGCTGCTGCACGTCTGCAAAAGCATCTGCAAGCAAATCCTCCTGCTCGCCCGGCCGCGTTGACAGCCCCCTGCTATTGGGCTAATATCCCTTTTATGCCTGAAAAAACAATTAACATCCTGGGTATCGAGACAAGCTGCGATGAGACAGCCGCGGCGGTTGTCGCTGACGGCAAAACCGTAAAATCATCAATCGTAACATCCCAGGCCAAACTGCACGAAAAATACGGCGGTGTCGTACCGGAAATTGCTTCCCGCGCCCATATCGAAAATATATACCCCGTAATAACCGAAGCACTCAAAATGGCCAACGTTACCAAAGACGACATTTCCGCAATCGCGGTCGCAAACCAGCCGGGGCTGGCTGTCGCGCTGGTAGTGGGCGTAACAGCGGCAAAGACACTGAGCATGGCATGGGATAAACCCCTGATTGCGGTCAATCATCTGCACGCGCATCTGCAATCGGCGATGATAACTGAGCAGGATTTACAGTTGCCGGCAATCGCGCTGATTGTTTCCGGCGGGCACACCTGCCTTTACGACTGCGAATCACCCCTCGAATTGAAATTGATTGGCCGGTGCATCGATGACGCGGCAGGCGAAGCATTTGACAAAGTCGCCACGATTCTGAGGTTGCCCTACCCGGGCGGTCCCTCGATTGAAAATGCGGCAAAAACAGGGAATCCGCGAGCGATAGGTTTTCCACGCTCGATGCTTGGGGCCGATTCGCTGGATTTTTCTTTCAGCGGCCTCAAAACTGCTGTGCTTTATCACTGCCGGGGGCAGGAAATGAAGGGACAATCCAAAGTCGATTCGATGAGCAAACAGAAAATAGCCGATATCGCGGCGTCGTTCCAATCGGCTGTTATCGACGTACTGATAGAAAAAACCCAAAGGGCAATCGACAACGTGAGGGCAAAGACCGTTTTATTAGGCGGCGGCGTCGCGGCAAACAGCTCGCTTCGGGCCGCCCTTGCGAAGATGTGCGAATCATATACACCAGCGAAAAAGCTGCTGGTCGCACCTAAAGCATATTGCACCGACAACGCGGTTATGGTAGCTTCGCTTGCGTATCATAAATATAAAGCTGGTCTGTTCGCGGACCTGACGCTCGAGCCAAATGCAAACGGTTAAGGAGTAATCATATTCAGCCGGAACAATTGAAACAATTGCTGCAACAGGTCAAAACGGGCGATGTAACCATCGACGAGGCGGTCGAGAAACTTCGCCATTTGCCTTTCGAGGACCTGGGTTTTGCGCGTATTGACCATCATCGTCATATTCGCCAGGGGTTTCCTGAGGTGATTTACTGCCCCGGCAAGACAAACGAACAGATAATCAAGATTTTCACTGCGCTTGCGGCGAAGGGCAACAACGTCCTGGCTACCAGAGCCGAGGAAAATGTCTTTGAAGCAATCGCCCAGACGGGGCAATTTCCTCTCGCCCGGTATGAAAAAGCAGCGAGAGCGATAGTCCTCGAACAGAAGCAACTTACGCCATCGAAGTCGGTCCTGCCGATAGTAACCGCGGGCACCGCCGATTTACCCGTCGCTTCCGAGGCGAAGGTTACCGCGGAAATTATGGGCCAGAGAACGGAACTGGTTTGCGACGTAGGCGTCGCCGGTCTTCATCGGCTGCTTGCTCATGTGCCAAAACTGCAACAAGCCAATGTCATAATCGTAGTAGCTGGAATGGAAGGCGCGCTTGCCAGTGTTGTGGGAGGGCTTGTGAGCTGCCCGGTAATAGCCGTGCCAACCAGTGTCGGTTACGGCGCGAGTTTCGAGGGGCTTTCCGCCCTTCTGACAATGCTCAATAGTTGCTCTTCGGGCGTTACGGTCGTGAATATCGATAACGGCTTTTCGGCGGCTGTTACCGCCACACTAATAAACAAAAAAATCGACGAAAAAACACACTGAGGCAACTATGCGGACAACAACAAAAATTCCCCGGCTAAAACCACGTGCGGCGGACGCACACAAGGGCGATTTCGGCAAGGTTTGCATTATCGCGGGCAGTATCGGTATGAGCGGAGCGGCTGCGTTGGCCGGAAGAGCTGCGTTACGGGCAGGAGCCGGATTAGTAAGGGTAGCAACCCCCAAAAGCATCCTGCCGATTGTCGCGTCGATAGAGCCATCTTTCACAACCATCCCGTTAGCCGAAGACAACGCGGGCAGAATCGCCGCAAGCGCCGCTAATACAATTCTCAATTTAATCCCCGACAATGATTGTATCGCCTTCGGTCCGGGTCTTGGTATTACGCAAGGCGTGTGTGCGGTGCTTCAACGGCTGCTGGAACAAAAAGGATTGCGTCTGATTATCGATGCCGACGGGCTGAATAACCTGAGTAAAATAAATGATTGGCCTCATCAAAACAAAGCTGACATCATTTTGACGCCTCATCCGGGTGAAATGAAACGGCTCTGGGCGGGACTTTTCAGAACCCCCCTGCCCGCAGACAGAAAAATCCAGGCAACACAAATGGCAAACAAAACCGGGACAACCGTCGTACTTAAAGGGAAAGGCACTGTAGTTACTGATGGCGAAAAATTATATGTGAACAAAACGGGCAATCCCGGTATGGCTACAGGCGGAACGGGCGACGTTCTGACAGGAATAATAACCGCCTTGGTTGGCCAGGGGTTGACCAATTTCGACGCCGCGATACTTAGCGTTTATGTTCACGGATTAGCCGGTGACATTGCCGCGAAGAAATTCGGTCAAATAAGCTTAATCGCAACGGACATCATTGAGTCGCTTGGCGAGGCGTTTAAGAAAATTTAATTACTAACTGCTGCAAGGATTAGAATGGACAAGACAAGAGAATTTTTCGCGAAGTTCAAAACAGATATCGATAAATTAAAAACCGAAATTCCCGACACGTTGCAGGGATTCGGCGGGCTGTTTCAAAAAGTAATGAAAGACGGCGCATTGACCGTGAAGGAAAAGGAGTTAATCGCACTGAGCATAGGCGTAGCGATACATTGTCCGCCTTGTATTCGTTCCCACGTGCAGAAATGCCTGGAACACGGAGCTACCCGGCAGCAGATTCTCGAAGCCGCGTCGGTGGCAGTGGTAATGGCGGGCGGGCCTGCTTACGTTCATCTGCCAATGGTTCTTGAAACACTCGACGATTTGCAGAACGGCGGTTCCGATAAAAAATAAGCTTTCCGTCGTGAAAACCTTCGTTATCTGAGCCGAGAGCAAACAATCCACACGCCGGCTTTTGGTAAGCCGTTTTTTTCTGGCATTATGCGCTTATCGCTGGTAGATTATCATTGCTTACATAGCCACGGGCTGTAAGCCGGAAAGTATGAATAATAACCAGCTAAATTCTCGCTCAACACCTGATAAAGAAACAGCCGCAGGCAATACGGCCTCGCAAAAAACCGAGCCGTATTCTCATTTCAAGCGGAATCTCGTTCCCCTCGATGAATACGCCGCACGGGAGGGAATTTCCAGCGACATAATCGAACAGCAGGGTCAGCTCGGGGTCATCCAGATAAGAAAATTCAAGGGGCAAAAGTTCGTCGTGGATGTCCCCGCCGAGCAGTTGAGCGAATTTGAAACTGACGACTTCGCGGAAGCCGCGGGCAAAACCATCAAACCTCGCGTGACAACCGCATCGAAATTATTTACCGCGGGCCTGACTGCCGGGCTTATCGTCATCGTAGTCAGCGTGTTCTGGCTTTATATGTCCGCCAAAACGAAGTTAGACGACCTCAACGCCGAATACACAAGCATTCAGAAAAGATATAACGACCTGACCAGCGCAAACCAAAGCTTAAAAACGATGCAGGAACAGCTTGCCGGCGCAAAAGCGGAATTCGCCCGCATCCAGAACCGCATCGCGGCGTCAAGGACCGATATTGGAAAAATCCAGGGCGACCTGAACAAAACAAAGCAAAACTTCGACGCCATTCAGTCGGAACTGAACAGCATTCAGGGACAAATATCACTGTCCAAAGTCGAAATAGAAAGCATCCAGAACAGCTTGAACGAAAGCAAAAACCAGTTGGATACCCTGTATCGGCAAAACTCCGACGCAGGGGCGAAGTAGCCGATTTCTCTTTTCCCGCCTGTTATCGCGTGCTCTTGATTTTCAGATAATCCAGCAGTTTCCAGCCGGCCGGCAAAACAGCCGCGGCAAGAGCTATTTTCAGAATATCACCAACGATAAAAGGATAAAGGCCAACCGCTAAAGCCGTCCTGATATTAGTCATTATCGCAAGCCAACACACACCGAACGTGTATAACACGATTTCACCCGCGAGCATCGCGAGTATGGTCGTGCTGACACACCTGTCCCAGCCCATTTCGGCTAATCTGCCGACTACATACGCAACTGCAATGAAGCCGAAAAGATAACCGCCGGTCGGACCAATCAAAGCCGCCAGGCCAATCCCGCCGGCAAAGACAGGTAGCCCCGAAGCCCCTTCGATAAGATATGCGAGCATCGCCAGAACGCCACGCTTAGAGCCGAGCAGTGCAGCCAGCATCAAAACAGCGAAGGTCTGGCCGGTAATCGGGACCGGACTAATCGGAAGATACACTTTTACCTGCGCGCTGAGACAAAGTATCAGTGACCCGCAAATGATAACCATTGCGTCATACAGAACCGCATAAATTTTTTCATCGGGCCGAAAAACGTCAACAACCGTGTTTTTAATCATAGCTTAATACGCCTTTCAAACGTATACGCTTTGTATTGCCGTAAACATCACTGTGATTATAACCGACAGAACCTGGTCAGTCAAACACCGTAGTTTGGGCTTGATTCAGGATTACTAAAATATATAATGTTACAGGAACACGGTTCAAATACTGGTGAGATTCAACAATGAGAAATACAGCTATCATTCTATGCTTATTTATACTGTCCGGCTGCAAAACACCGAGCAATCCTCCGCCTGTTTCACGATTTGATATCGCCATTGAGAACCTCAGCAGGACAACTCAACAACTGGAGGACCTGCGAAAGGAAAAGGATTTCTTCGCCAAATCGCTGGCGGATTTTGAACAGCAAAAGACCGAATGCGGCGATTTTATGGACGCCAACGAGCTTGATAAGCAGACCAAGGCCTTCGCCAGATGGCACTGGGATATCGCACAGAGGGAAAAAGACCTGACTATCGAACACTCTACGAACATTTTCGCCGCTCACAGAGAAATTGTAAAACGCAGGGCCGCAAAGTCAAATCAAACCGCACTTTCTACGCTGCCCTATCAAAATCCCTGAACGGCTTGCCAAGGCGTAGTTCGCCGTTTGCCGACGAACGAAAAATGGGCGGTACAGGACTTGAACCTGTGACATCCTGCGTGTAAGGCAGGCGCTCTGGCCAACTGAGCTAACCGCCCCAATATTGGCAGGATACAGGTTATAGCCGCTTGCGTCAATATCCTTGATGGTTTATACTACCATCCGGTATAGACAATGATTGCTCGGAGGTAAATTATGACGGTATTTGAGGTTATTAAAAAGAGATACTCGTGCAGGGCTTATCAGGATAAGCCCATTGAGCAGGACAAGCTTGACCAGATATTAGAGGCGGCCAGGCAGGCGCCATCGGCCAAGAACCTGCAGGACTGGCGATTTGTTGTCGCGACCGACAAAAAAATTAAGCAGCGGGTTGCCGGCTGCACGAACCATCAGGATGCGTTCGGGCAGGCCGGCGCGATTATCGCGGCCTGCAGCGTTTGCGGTGAGACAATGAAGTGCGGCCAGCGGATTGCCCCGATTGACGTGTCCATCGCGCTGGAGCATATCGCCCTTATGGCGACGGAGCTTGGCCTGGCGACCTGCTGGATTGGCTCATTTGATGCCGAAAAGGTAAGACAGGTTCTGGAAATCCCGGAAGATGTTGCTATAATTGAGTTGATGGCTCTTGGTTATCCCGCTGACGGCAGCAGGCAGACCACACGTGAGCCGATGAAGAGTATTGTCTGCCGCGATAAGTGGCAGTTTTAGCATAGTAGTATTGGGGACGTGGTGTAACGGGAGCACACCGCGGTCGCATCGCGGGAATGAGGGTTCGATTCCCTTCGTCTCCATTCTTCGTTCGCCGCTTGTCGGCGAACAAGCACTGTCACAGTCTGGTTTAAAGGGTGAATTTCTTTACAGAACTGAGCCGTTGTCTGGCTTTACTGCAGGACGCATTTATTTCGACTTGTGGTTTGCCCTTCTCTCCGGCGGTCAATTTAACTCTCAAGACAGCACTTTTAATCTTCATATCGGAAGTATCAAGTTCAACCGAACCGGTCATTGGTTTTAAGGCACCTACGTTTTTCTTCGCCCAATTCAATCCGCTTGCGGTAAGATTCTGCTGGCACGCTTCAAGGTATGCCCGGTCGGCCTGAAAACCAAAGATGTTCGCATCGGAGGCCAAAACAATCATATACATCCCAATCAGCGCAAGGATAACAATAACAAAAAGCATAATGAAACCATTGGGTTTTGTCTTTCTGGTATTCATTCAGCAGTTTCCCTTAATGCGCCGGCAAAAAACAAATTGTTGTTGGCCATCTTTTTCCGTATATGGCCGAAGTTTTTGTCCTCGATGCAGGTGCTCACCTCGACAGCATATCCTTTATTGTCTTTACTCCAGACCCGCCACCCAATCCTGCCGTGGGGAACCGACCACATCATATCCCCTGCTGCCGTATCTGTAACACCGCCGGCAAAACTGCGAAGAATTCGACCATCACTGAATTTGTAAGAAACCGTGCCATTGGGTAATTCCACAAATAGCGTATTTGGCTCGTTAGAATCACCGCCGGCCCGTGACAGGGTTTTGGCTAAAGCAACATCAGCCCGTATATGGCTTACCGCATTGCTAAGGGTGTGGTTTTCCTGAATTAGCCGTGAGTTCCTCGGCAAGTCGTATGTAAATGTTCTAAAAAAACGATCGAGCGTTACCATAACCATTGCCATAATAAAAATGACAACCATCATTTCGACAATCAAATAGCCCTTGCGCATCTTAACGCTCCCGCAAAGCAGGTATATCACCTGTTTTATTTATCGCGATATCGCCTTTCGAGAAATATCTCGATAAGCAAACTTCTACTTTTTTGTTTAGAGCAGCGCCGCCGGCGGTTACGCTAATCAGTTTTAATCCTTTCCACTGGCCCGTCCCCTCCGATTCGTCAATTTTAATAGTCACGCCGGGCCACAGCCGGTTCGCGTCGGCTTCATCAATCGCCTTGCCTGTAACGGCGATGCTATCGAGCGTCGCCTGCGCCACTGACACGCAGCGTTGCCTTGTGAACTGGTAGTGGTTCAGCCGTCTGAAACCATCCAATGATATTGCGAAGGTAAGCATAAGCGTCCCCAGAACCGTCAGTGAAACAATCAGCTCGGTCATCATCAGGCCGCGGTATCTGACATGTTTAGTGGTCATTATTTCGTCTTTCATCCAACCCAATCAGGGCGTCATGGAATTCGCCGTAGCGTATATAACTGCTATCATCGGAGAAAACATAGCGTAAGCAATGAACCCAACCATCAGCCCAAGGCAAATTGTCTCACAGGGGCCGATTATGAACCTTGCCAATGCGGCTGCCCGGCTGTAGCCCCAGCGATACGACGTCTCAAGCGTTTCAAGAATATCGAGAGTATTTCGGTGGTTATGCACATCAGCAAAGGCCCACGCCATAGCGCCGCCCATGCCGCACTGTTGGGCGGCCTGGCCTATATCATCACCTCGCTCAACTCTGGCCAGCCAATCTTTCAACCCCTTTTTGAAATTTTGATTTACATCCATGCGTAGCGTATTGGCTATCGCCTCGTTGACAGTGCATCCGGCATTAAGCGAAAGCCGAAGCAGCCCCGCAATTCGCTGCATTGCGATACACCACTCATACCGACAAATAAAAGGCAGATGCCATTTTAAAAAATCGCCTATGCGGGAAATCAAATACGGTTTTTCAACTCGGCGAGGTCTTGACTTTACACGAATACAAATTATCCCGCCGACCAAAATCGCGAGAATTACAAACAAGCCGAAGATTCCGGCAACGTTGCTTGTGAAAAATCTACAAATATCTATTAATAATATTGTGGCCGCCGGGAGCTGCACCCCATAACTCATTTCTGTCAAAACCGCTTGGAATTTAGGCAATATAAATGCCATCAAAAAAGATAAAACTATAAACATAAAAAACAGCACTACCGGCGGATAAAACGTGGGAGTATGCCTGATTTTTTTGCTGGCGTTCGCCTTTGCAACTAAATCCTGCTCCAAAGCTGCAACTGCTTGTGGAACCTGCCCAATACGCTCACCGGCCGCAATAATAGCTGTGGCGTGACCGGGACATTTCGGATATCCGCGCCTGAGCGATTCGCTCAAAGAGTATCCTTCTACAAGCCACTTTTTCACATTTCGAAGTACGTCCGCCCGCTTGTAATCCTGACCGACCGCAGCCATCTCCAGCGCCATAGGCAGCGGGAGATTCTGCCTCATACTCGCACCAATCGTGGTTATCACGTAAGAAGACCTGGCCAGCTCCGACGTAGCAAACGCGCCGATTACCGCCCCTATAAACAACTGCACAAAAGCCAGTCCAATTCCGCCCCAAGTACCAAAAAACGCAAAAGCGCCAATCGTAAACAAAATCAAAACACAACCAGTCAGAATCCATCTCGCCCAGGTTCTCGCCCACAGGGAACCCTCCCTGCGATGACCGAAAGCTGTCATTGTCATCGCAGCGACAAAAATAAAAGGCGCAGCGCCAAATATCTCCACTCGCTCTAATACGGCGCCCTGGGCAAACATAACAATGCTAAGCACAATGCCAGTAACAAACCCCAGGCCCGGCCTGTAAAAGGCAAGTATACCGGAGGCAACCATCAGCACAATCGCCAAAGCAATCAGCATAATCCAATCATCCTACATTCAGAGTTGTGATTATTCTTATCATTGGCAGGAACATAGCAAGGATGCACAACATTATGAAAAAACCCACAATAATAATCATAACAGGCAACAGCAACCCCTGCAGGCGGGTCTGGGCACTGCGAACCTGCTGGGCATACATATCGCCTAAACTTCGCAGGTTGTCCTGCAGCTCATTTCGCTGCGAACCTAATTGAATCGAATACAGGAAAAACCGCGGCATAACCCGGCAAAATTGCCCGGCGTCGAGAATGCCAGCCCCCTTCTCAATCTGCCCGGCGATAATATCACCTTCCTTTCTCAGCGTTTCACTGCCCGTCGCATCGGGCCCAAGCCGCAGGCACGTCGGCATATCACAGCCGGCCGCAACCATCATCGCCATTGCCTCGGCCATTTTGCTCAATATGGTGCTGTGATACAAAGCCCCGAACGCGGGTATGTGTAAAATTATCGCTTCCCTGATTCGCCGCCCTTCCGGGAACGACCGAAAAATCGTATTTACGGCAACCAGCCCGGCAACCAGACAACCAATCACTAACCAGAAATACAAAACGTGCCCCGACAAAGATAAAACAAGCTGTGTCAACGCAGGCAGTTGATTGCCTCCCAGCATTTCTCTTAAAATGCCCTCGAATTTTGGAATCAAAAACAGCATCATAAAAGTCATAATGACGGAACCCATAACAAATACGACCGCCGGATAAGCCGTCGCTTCGAATACTATCCGTCTTGTCTGGTTGGTAATCTCGATGTGCCTGTTCAAGCTTGTCAGCATCTCGCTGAGCCGGCCCGTCTCGACGCCGGCCTTGAGCATTCGACCATAGAGCGGCGGGAAATGCTCTTTCCTCTTTTCAAAGGCCCGCTCAATACTCATCCCTGCTTCAAGGTCGATAGCAATCGAATCTATCAGCTTGCGCATCGGCCTCGAAGCCACGTCCTTCGACAACTCTCGCAATCCTTTTTCCAAAGGAATTCCCGCCTTCGTAAGCGAGGCAAGCTGCTGGTTAAAAAGTAAAAACTCCGTTCGGGCAATAAGCGTTTTCGGTCTTTCGGGCAAGGCCTTTTCGAGTGAATTGACCTTGAGACGCATCTGCTCGAGCAATTCGGTCGCTTCCTGCACCGACCCGGCCTCGATAATACCTTTCATAAGCCGGTCTGAGGCCGTCATCGCACTATATTCGAACGTCGCCATCTTTAAATCTCCCGTCTTAATATCGACCTGTCAAATGTCCCCGGCAGAACCGCACACCTTATCCAGTTCGTCCCGCGTGGTCAGACCGTCGGCGACCAATCGTTTGCCGTCTTCAAGCATGCCGGCGTGACCTCTATTACTCAGAATTTTCTCAATCTCGTCGGCATCGGTCCTGGCAAGAATCGCCTTTCGCAGCGGACTGTCGAGCCGGACCAGTTCCGCTATTAACATCCTGCCTTTGAATCCCGTTCCAAAACACTCATCGCATCCGACTGGTTCACAATCGCCGGCGGCTGTTTGTTTTTTACATTTGCCGCATAATCGGCGGACAAGCCGTTGATTGAGAACCGCCGAAATACTCGACGTTACCTGGTATGGCTCGATACTCATCTCCAGAAGTCGCAGAATCGCCGCCGCAGCTGAGCCGCTGTGCATCGTGCTCATAAGCAGATGCCCCGTAAGACCCGCCTCAATCACTATCTTGGCTGTCTCGGCGTCGCGAATTTCTCCTATCATCAGTACCTGCGGGTCCTGGCGAAGAAGCGAACGCAGGGCCGTCGGAAATGTCATCGGACCGAAGGGGGTGATTTGAACCTGAGTAACGCCGTCGAGTCGAATCTCCACGGGGTCTTCCAGCGTAACGATGCTTTTACCCGGGAACTGTTTTTGAATGTGCCTCAGAACGGCGGCCAGGGTAGTGCTTTTGCCGCTGCCTGCCGGTCCGGTCACCAGCAGAACGCCCTGATTAGCGCAGGTGGTTTGTTTCAACGCAGCGTATATAGCCGGCGAGAACCCCACTTGTTCAAGGTCCGTCAATTGTGCGTTCTTGTAAAAGATTCTCACTACGGCTCTTTGGCCGTATATTGTCGGGAATACTGAGAGCCGTCGGTCAACAACGTTCTCACAGCCGTTGTTGATTTCCATTCGTCCTTCCTGCGGCAAATCATTGCGATACGTCAGAAGCCCGCCCAAAACCTTCAACCGGGCAATTACGTTGTCCGAGATGGTTTTTGGCAGTGATTCAACCACGTTCAGCAGCCCGTCAAGACGAAATTTTACCACCAGTTCGGCGCTGGTCGGCTCAAAATGAATATCGCTGGCACCGACATCCACGGCCTTTGTGAGCAACTCGTCCACAAGGGTAACAACATCGCCCGGCTGTGCCTTTTGCTTGTAAGTTTTGTCCCTATAAAGAGTTAAAGCCATTTTTTCACACCCTTAACAAACATATTACCGTTTTCCCTGACACCCTCCTGTAGATTCAGACGCGCCGGCAGAGCAAATGTTATTCAGAAAAAAAACGGATTTTTAATCATTCAACACCGAATTAGTGTTAACATAATGTCAGGCAGCGCGTCTTAATAATCGGAGAAATTATGACTGGCAGGGCTGTCAGCATCGAGTTGTTGTGGGATATTCCAATCCCAAAGGCGTTGGAACAGACGCAGGGGTGGGTTCTCTGCGCAATGCAGCAGCACGGCCGGGAACTGGTCAATATGCTTTGGCGGATACTCGGCAATGAGCAGGATGTTTGCGACACGTATCAGGATACGTTCCTGAAACTCGCGCACCACGAGCACGGATGCAAGCCGGAAAATGTAAAGGCGTATGTCTTTCGCTCGGCAAGCAACATAGCCATATCAATCCTGAGACATAAACTTGTCGAAAAAAATAATCTTCCGCCGAGAATAACCGCCCAGCGCAATATGAACTCCCCCGCCACTGAGCTTGATACGCGGTATATGACTGAGGCGTTAAGAGTTGGTATCGCAGAACTGCCGGAGCATTTCCGTGACGTCGTAACCCTGCACGACCTTGGAGACCTGCCGTATGAGCAGGTCGGAAAGATATTGGGAATCACGGCTGCGACCGCGAGAGTTTACAGATGCAAAGCAGTCCAGCTTTTAGCCGTATGGATGAGAAAGGAAACAAGGTAATAATATGTGGGCCGCGAAGGCAAAAACCTGTTGCAGGCAACTTAGAGACCGGGTACTTCGGCTGCTGGCCGATAGTTTCACCCCCGACCAGCACTGGATACAAAACCACATCGCTAACTGCCCGCGGTGCCAGCGACGACTGGCGCACCTCGGCAATGTCGAACTCGCAATATCCCTGTTGAAATCCCAGCCGCATAATCTTGATTTGCTGATGCGGGCCAATACCCAGGCAATCGGCGTGCTCAAGCACTGCCTGAGAACAACAGCCGAAGCTGAACGTCTCCGAAACATCCGCCCAGACCTGAGCATTATCGAAAGATGCTCCAGGTACAAACATTCATTCGCCAAAGTTGCCGCGTGCATAGCCATCGCCGTCCTGATGAAAAGCGGCACATTCTCCTCAGCGAGGATGTTCGAAAGCAAAGGACAGAAAGCTGTTGAACACTACTACGCAAGCAACGCAGGGGAAGACATCGCCCGCGACATTTTTACGACAAACGCGTAGTCGCTTATCTTGCGCACAGCAGGCAGACCTAACCTTTTTTACAGGCGAGCATGATTTCGTCGGCGATAATTTTCAGGCCGGCTGCAACTTTATCAATATCCTGAGCATAACTTATGCGAATACACTGCTGTTTGTGCTCCCAGTCGTCTTCGAGACCCGGGAAAAAGTAATGGCCTGGAACTATGAGAACACCACGTTTTTTCAATCGCCGATACAATTCGGCATCGGTAATTTTCAATTCGGGCAGCCAGAGCCACAAAAAGAATGCCCCTTCCGGCTTGTGAATATGAAAATCAATTCCGTCGAGCAGTTCGCAAAGCTGCCGGACCGCCCACTTTGCCTTGTCCTGATAATAGGGTCTTATCACATCTTTACAAAGTCGAATCAGTTCTCCTGTTCGCACAAGTTCGGTCCCAATCGCGGCGCCGATACTGGCCGTGCTCAAGCTCATCACCGCGTTCATCTCCGAGACCATTTCGATAATTTCTTCTCTGGCGATGACAATACCCGTCCGTGTAGCGGGAAGCCCGAACTTCGACAAGCTCATACATACAATCGTGTTTTCATTCCAAAGCGGTCTTGCCTCGGTGAAGATTATATTCGGGAAAGGCGAGCCGTATGCGTTGTCGATAATCAGTGGGATACCCTTGGCTCGTGCAAGCGAATCGAGCTTGGCAACTTCAGCATCAGTCAGAACATTTGCCGTGGGGTTAGTAGGCCTTGAGATGCAAATCGCACCAATATCCTCGTCCACATTAAGCCGGTCAAAATCGACATGATATTTAAAGGTGTGTTCATCGATGTGCTCGATATCCGGTTTATTCGCCACAAATAACCCATCAGTAAAACCCACGTCGCAGTAGCCGGTATATTCGGGGGCAAGAGGAAGTAAGATTTTCTTTTTCGAGCCGTCTTCGAACTCGCCCGCGAAGATATTGAAGAGTATGAAAAATGCCGACTGACTGCCAGCCGTAAGAGCAATATTGCCCGGCTTGATATTCCACCCGCACTCAGCTCGCAGCAATTCGCAGATTGCCTCAATAAACTCTTTATTACCCTGCGGCGGGTCATAATCACCGACCGCCCGCTCGAATGCGCCTTCTTTCGCAAGAAGCCCGCTCATACACTGTCGAAAAGCCCTGTCCACTTCAGGTATATGCGACGGGTTGCCTCCTCCGAGCATCAGGACATCAACGCCTGCCTTTAGCCCCTCGCCCATATCAACCATCAACTGGCTGATTCCTGACCTGCGTTTTATCTTTTGACCAAACCTCGATACTTTCATTTCGCCGAAGTTTAATTCACTTTGATTTTCGCGAATTTGCGTTTGCCGACCTGTATCGTCATCCCGTTTGCGGGAGTAATTTGAGCGTTCGGGTCAGTGACTTTCTGACCATCGATAGTCACGGCTGATTGCGAGCACATACGCTTTGCATCGCCGCCCGATTCGACAAGTTTGCAGTTCATAAGCAGCTGCTTTACTGAAATCGGTTCTACAGACAAAGTAAACTCAGGCATTTCATCAGGCAATTGCTTTTGCGCAAAGACCTTCTCGAACTGTTCCGCAGCGGAATCGGCTGCCCCTGAATCGTAAAACTGCGATATAATCGTCTTTGCGAGCAGGACTTTTGCTTCTTTGGGATGTGTCTTCTGCGAATTGGTCAGCTCGGCGATTTTTTCGGCAGGTAAATCGGTAAGCAAGGTAAAATAATTTGCCATCATATCGTCGGAGATACTCATCACCTTGCCGAACATATTGTTGGGCTCATCTGTAACGCCTATGTAGTTGCCCTTCGATTTGCTCATCTTCTCTTTGCCGTCTAAGCCGACGAGAATGGGAACGGTAATAACAACTTGTTGCGGCTGGTTATAGGCCTTCTGGATATCCCGACCGACAAGATTATTGAACGTCTGGTCTGTTCCGCCTAATTCCACGTCGCTTTTGACCGCGACGGAATCATAACCCTGCATCAGAGGATAAATAAACTCATGCGCGTAAACATCGATGCCTTTTTCGAGACGAAGCTTGAAGCTGTCCCGTTGAAGCATCTGGGCGATGGTCTTTTTAGCGGCAATCTGAATAAGCTCCATCAGGGTCAATTTTTCGAGCCATTCGGAGTTGTGCCGGACTTCAAGTTTATCGGATGAAGTATCGAGGATTTTGCCCGCCTGGTCGAAATATGTCTTTGCATTTTTATCGATTTGCTCAGGCGAGAGCATCGGACGGGTAGTATTCTGGCCTGTTGGGTCGCCTATGCGGGCGGTGTAGTCGCCGATAATCAAAACGGCTTTGTGGCCGAGGTCTTGGAACTGGCGCATCTTGCGAAGCACAACGGTATGACCCAGATGAATATCGGGGCTTGTGGGGTCAAGGCCGAGCTTTATACGGAGTTGGCGTTTATCTTTGGCGGCATTGGTAAGCTTTTCAGCCAGTTCTGCTTCTGTGAAAACCTCTACCGTGCCGCGTTTGAGTAATTTCAATTGTTCCGGAATCTGCATTGCAAATAATCCTCATAAAAATAATAAAACGGGGCGATTATACGCCTGCCGTAGGGTATTTGCAACGCCTATACCTGTTATGATTGACCGCCGCCTGAAACTCCTCCTGATACAATGAACCGCATCGCCTCGTAACTGTCAACCTTTACTGGCTTGACCTGTGCCGACGGGAATATCAGGACTACGCCGGCAAAATTGTATGATTGCGGCAAATACACAGCCATATGTCCCGGCAGACCGAGAAACCCAAGCGACTCCCTCGTAACAAAGCCAAGCGCCTTTGCCCCACCGGGCACAAGCTCAACCACGACCGGCTTATCGAATTTCCTCTTATCGCCGGCAAAAGCCCCGACGAGGTCTTTGACCGATGAGTAAATCATCTTCACTAAGGGTGTTTTGGTGAACGCACTTTCGACAAGAGCAAATAATTTTTTACCCAGTAAGCTCGACGCCACAAAGCCGACGACAAATATCACCACGATTGTCACGATAATACCAAGGCCGGGAATCGATATATCAAAAATGCTTCTTAAACCCGTATCCAGCTTGGTAAAAACCCATAAAAAAGCAAAAATCGTCAGCGCCGCTGGAACAAAAACAAGCAAACCCTTAAGAAAATACTTTGTAAGCCGATTCATTTTTTATCTCCTTGCCTCATTTTTCGCCCAGCTTTCCCATATTGTAAAGTGCCAGAAAAGCATAAATCACTAACGCCGCAACACAGGATATGTTGCATATGAATAAAACCTTTGAATAGCTGATGATTCCATAAAATGGATCGCCAGTTATGGGGAAGAACGGATTCATACCGTTATGATACATCGAATCAATAATAACGTGCAGCCAGATACCGAGCATGCCTGAAATCATCATTTTGGGCAACGTCGGCTGATAGGATAAACCAACAAGCCCCATAAGAAACCGCCATACCGGTTTCAAAGGATACGCGACAAGTCCCCACAGCAATCCCAATATCCCACCAATTAAAAACGTATGAAAATACCCGTGCAGCGGATAATTGGGCCGAAAAACCATCACCGCCAGCGGTTCAAAATCAATTACTACATTGGCCAGGACAAAAACAGGTATATCAATCCACCGCTTTAACGGCAGCCCAATCAAAGCACTCGGCCCAAAATGAAAAGGCGTAAACGGCATATAATTTTACGTTCCGCTCAGGTATGCGCACTGCTCAAGATATTGTGTAACATAATCCATAACAGATTCTTCGAGAGAGGTGATTTGCTTGTCGTAGCCAATGTCACGGAGCTTGGTGATGTCGGCTTCGGTAAAGTACTGGTATTGATTACGGACGGAATCAGGCATATCGATGTATTCGATGTTCGGCTTTTTGCCCATCGCGGCAAATACCGCTTTTGCCAAATCATTCCAGGAACGGGCGACGCCCGCGCCAAGATTGTATATACCGGATGTATCAGGGTTATCAAAAAAGAAAAGCGTCATATCGACTGCGTCTTTGACGTAGAGAAAGTCGCGTTTCTGCTCGCCGTCTTTGTAATCGGGCCTATGCGACTTGAAAAGACGCACCTTACCGGTTGTGTTTATCTGCTCGAATGCCTTGAGAACGAAACTACGCATATCGGCCTTGTGGTATTCGTTTGGGCCAAAGACATTGAAGTATTTGAGACCTACGATTTTATCAAGCAGGCCATTGCGCTTCGCCCACAGGTCAAACAACTGCTTTGAGTAGCCGTAGGGATTGAGGGGCTTGAGTGTTTCGAGCTTTTCTTCGTCATCAGCAAAGCCGTTTTCTCCGTCGCCGTAGGTGGCTGCGCTGGAGGCGTAAATGAACCTGATGCCTTCTTCGGTCGTCCACTGGGCCAGTTGCCGAGTGTACTCGAAGTTATTCTCCATAAGAAAGGACGCATCTGTCTCGGTTGTCGAGGAACAGGCGCCGAGGTGAAAGACGGCCTCAGCGGAAAAAGGCAAAATGTCTTCCGCCACCATTTCGAGGAATTCCTCTTTGTCCAGGTAATCGGCAAATCGCAGGTTGACAAGGTTCTTCCATCGCTGGTCGCTTCCAAGCCGGTCAACAACGAGGATATCGTCGATGCCGCGTTTATTCAAAGCCGCGATTAACGCTGAGCCAATAAAGCCCGCCCCGCCGGTTACAACTATCATTCGCAGTCCCTTTCCAATCAAACAATTGCCTAAAGCTTAAGTTGGGGACTGGTTGATGTCAACATTGGGGATTGTGCGCATAAAAAAAACCGCTCAACAAGAGCGGTCGGAGAAAAGCCGAAAAGATTTTACCCTTTTTAACACAACGCGATATACGTCGCGATTGTAAGGATAAGTATCCTTCTTTTATTAACCGTGAAAGGATACCACACGTTGTAATAAAACCTTCTCATCACACCAGCTTCGCCGAAGCCAAAACTCTAACACCACTACCTCTCTATTGTCGTATTATAGCCAAAGGGACAACCACAACCAAAGAAAAAATGGGCAATAAATCGCAAGTGCTTTATTCGTAAATAGTTACGATTTGCGAGACGGCAATATTTTTTCGTGTGCCGGTGGGTACAAAACAGCCCTGAACAAGCGTTTTCCGCAATCAGGCAAGCGTGCGGACCGCCTGATTCACAAACCGGGCGATAGGCAATCGTTGAGGGCAGCGCGACTCAGCGGCGGCGTAATCAACCGTGAGCATTTTGTCGCGTATTTGCTGCGGAATTTCAGCGAAAAGCTGGCGAGCAGTTTGGGTATCGCCGAAGCTGTTGTAATACATAAGGTATCGCATAACGTCGCTGACGGGAATGTCCGCGGCAACTGAATCGCAGATATTTGCGCAGCCGGCGCAATAGCCCGAACAGGTTTGGGCCGCGTAATTCTTAAACACTTCCCTGTCAAGCTGCGTCAGCTCCGTCTTATCGAGGACAGCAGCGACGTTCTGTTTAAGATGCGTTATATCCCCCCTGCCGACACAGGCGGCTGCAATACGTTTATCATCGAGAACGAGTTTTATTTTCGCCTGGCCCGGAGTAAATCCTTTGGCCGAAAAATGCTCCATCAGTTTCTTATCCGCTTCGTTTGGCGAGATTTCCTTCCCCCTGCGTCTTCATCGCTATTACGCCCACACCGGCGTCATAGCAGGCCTGCACGGCGTCGATGAGCTTCTTATCCTGCATCAATCGGAAATTATAGCTCGGCATCACCGCGTCAATCCAGTCGAGCTTCGACGCAGCCATAAGGCAATCAGCCATATTGTAGTGAGTGCTGAAGCCGAAGTATTTGATGACCTTTCGCTCTTTGGCCTTCTCGGCCCATTTCCTCATTTCATCGTTTAATCGTGCAGGACTACTCAGGCCGTGAACTCCGAAATACAAGTCGATGTAATCGGTCTTCATCCGCTCCAGGCTTGTTTGCAATAGTTTTTCAACGTCCTCCACACTCTTGGCAATAGAGGCCTTGGTAATAAGGAAAATTTTCTTTCGCGCGTCGGGATTTTTTTCGAAGAACTTGCCTATACCAAGCTCGCTGTTGCCGTTCTCATAAAAATGCGAGGTATCCCAGCAGGTTGCGCCCCAGTCAACGGCCTTTCGCAGGATAATCTGGTTATCGACTGCGTTAAAGGCGACGCCTAATGCAAGACAGGGAATTTCAACGCCGGTCTTGCCGAGTTTTCGTTTTGGCAATTCAAGCGGTTGATTTGATTGTTCTTTTGGCCCATTGGGGTCGTTCGGTTCCGCGAAAACTTTCGAACCAATTACCGAACCGATGCCGGCGGTACCGGCAAATTTAAGGAATCCACGTCTGCTGACGTTCTTGTTTGCTTCACTCATTCAACTCTCCTCGTGTAAACAGCTAATCAGGCAAGTTTTTCGACTGCCTCATTAACAAGCCGGGCAATCGGCATATGCTGTGGACAACGCTGTTCAGCGAGGCGATAATCGGCCGTCGATAACCTCGACCTTACATCGGCGGGTATTTCCGCGAACGTCTGTTTTGCCAGTTGCGTGTTGCCGTAGCTGTTGTGATACATAAGCGACCGCATAACATCATTGATATTTGACACGCCGGCAACAGCGGCGTCGCAAATATGAGCGCAGCCGGCACAATAACCGCTGCACGTTGCGCTTGCGTATTCGGCAAGGGCATCTTTGTCGTCCTGTGCCAGTGTGGTTTTGTCAAGGACCGCGGCTACATTCTGGTTTACAATCGCTACGCTGTTCATCCCGACGCTGACCGAAGCGATTCTCTCGTCTTCAAAAACCGCCTTTATCTTCGCCTGTCCTTCGGTGAAACCCTTCGCCGAGAAATGCTCAATCAGTTTCTTGTCTTCATCGGTCTGGACCGAAACACTTTTCTGCGTCTTCATCGCCGTAATCGCAATTCCCGCCTTATAGCAGGCATCAATCGCCTTTTGCATCAGCGGGTCCTTGGTCAGACGGAAATTATAAGTCGTAAGTATCGCATCAACCCAGCCGAGCTTCGACGCTTCGAAGCAGCTTTTCGCCATATTCCCGTGCGTGGTGAAGCCGAAGTATTTGATAACTCCCTTCTTTTTTGCGTTCTCGGCCCAGGTTTTCAGCTCATCTGTAAGCTGCGAGGCGTCGTTTAATCCGTGCACACCGTAGAATACGTCAATATAATCAGTATTCATCTTTTTCATCGACGCCTGAAGTTTTTCCTCGAGACCTGCCGCGTCATGCGCTCCGGATGCCTTTGTCGCAAGAAATACCTTCTTCCTCATATCGGGATTGGCGGCAAAATACTTGCCTATACAGGTCTCGCTGTTGCCGCCCGTGTAAACGGGCGCGGTGTCCCAGTGTGTTACGCCCCATTTGTTGCAGGCGTGAAGCACGACCTGCTGTTCAGTGATGTCAATTGCGCCCAGGCACAGCGCCGACACCTGCGTGTCGGTCTTTCCGAACTTTCGCGTTGGGACCTGCGGGGTTTCACTCTGTTGTTTTTGCCCTGCGGCATTTGGCTCATTCCCCTCGACTTTGCTCGTGGCAGGTGAATCTGCTTTGGCTTTCGACGCCAAAACCGAACCTAAACCCGCCACTCCGATTGTCTTCAAAAAATTCCTTCTGTTAAATCCGCTGCTCATCGCCAACTCTCCATAAGAAACTCATTTTTAGTTCAGGTTATAAATACAGGTTCAACTAATATCTACCCCTATTCTGTTCACCTTGTTCTGTTATTATAACAACAACCTTCGGTCTGTGCTTCTGGTTTCACCTTCAGCGGTAACTCTTATCGCCTTTTTGCCGCTTACGGGACATTCGTGCTCGCAGACGCCGCATCCAATACACTTTTCGATATCCACACAGGGCCTCTGCAATCGCACCTGTATTTCAATTTTACCCACAGCAGCAGCAGGTATTTTGCCTTCGGAAATCCCTACTGAAGTAGCGGTATTTGAGGAGATTTTACACCGGCTGCCATCCTCAAAAAGAACATAATAATCGCCTGTGCTGAATTTATCCGCGGGGATACCTCTGTCAATCTCGATTGTGCTGCCCGTTACCTGCTTAATCGAAACTACGCCGTCTCTGGCCGTAGTAAAAACATCCTTTGTGAAAATCGCCTTGGGGCTGACTGGACAATTCTCCTGGCAGACAATACAGGGTTTATCCATTGACCAGGGAAGACACCTGCCCTGGTCAACGAATGCTGTTCCGAGTTTGATTGGCCCGGCGGACACAAATTCACCGAGGCCTCTTTTTTCATCGAGAGTAATCGGCCTGATTGCCGAAGTCGGGCAGACCTGTCCGCATGCGACGCAATTCAACTGACAGCCGCTTGAGCCGATGCGGTTATTCAGTATTGGCGTCCATAATCCTTCGAGTCCGCCTTCCAGACCAGCGGGCTGAATGACATTCGTCGGGCAAACCCGCATACACTGGCCGCATTTGAGGCATCGTTTCAGAAACTCCGGCTCAGCCAAAGCTCCCGGCGGGCGAACAACACCGGTGTACCAGTTCGAGGCGACCTTGCCGCTTAGTCGAATCGCCGGAGCTGCCAATACGCCGCTAACAAACGATAACACAACTCCCCTTCTCGAAACATCGACCTGCGTCTCACCCGCAAGAGAGGGAACGGTCTGGTAAGTGATGAGGTCGTGCTTGCAGTCATCCCGGCAGTTGAAGCAAAGCACACATTCGGCGATTTTGATATTGCCGCTCGGTTCGCAGCCGCCTTCGCAGGCCTTTTCGCACATCTTGCAGTTGATACATGCGCTTCTGGTCTTGCCGATGCGCCAAATCGAAAATCTGCTTATGATTCCTAAAAACGCACCGAGCGGACAAATAAATCGGCAGTAAAATCTCGGTATGACGAGATTCAGCAGTACCGCTGTTGCAAACACAGCGAATATCAGCCAGCCAAACTCATAGTAGCGAGCGTTGACCGAGGTTAAATACGTCCCCCTGTCAAAAATCGGCAATAGCACAAGCTGAAACGAACGGGTTACCAGCGGGATTGGGTCGAGCAATCCTGTTTGTAAAGTGCCTGCCAGCGAGGGAAACGCCGCCATTCCGAGGAAGAAAACCAGAATCAGATATTTTATGCTCTGGACCTTGCGATATTTATTGAGATATATTTTCTCGGCGACTTTTTTGCCTCGATTGCCCAGATAGCCGACAAATTGATGTATTGCGCCAAACGGGCAAATCCAGCCGCAGAAGAACCGCCCGAAGATAATCGTCAGGATTACAACCCCAATCGCACAGTGCAAAGGCCCGTAAAATTTGCGGGTTGATACTATAGTACCCAGCGCGACAAGCGGGTCTAACTGCAAAATCCAGTTAACAGGCCAGTTCCGGATTTGCCAGAACTTTTCCCCGACCGTGGCAACAATGCAAAACCACACAAACAGAGTAAAAAAGAACAACTGGTTTATTCTTCGAACCGTCGTGATTTTCATATTATTTTCAGGTTACTTCGGCCCTTAATGGTTTTAGTGATTCGTAATCAACTGTCCCGACGCCTGCCTTTTCGGCAATTGACAGATAAGGCAAATCAGCGGGCTTGAGATTCAGCAATGTGCTTCCGAATGCGTCCGCAGCGACCATATCGCAGCTGGCAATCATCGTATTTGTTTTTTTCAGGTCCGATACCGAACCGCCTGTCGGCCCGTTAGTCATCATCGTAACCGTGCCGTCGAGTATGACCAGCGTTGGTTTTACGAGCATGGCAAGCTCGGCGATTATGTTATTGATATCCTGATGGAACACGTTACGCCTGCCGCCAAGAAGGCCATACCAGTTTTTCATAGTCATCGACCCTGCGCTTCTGTGATGGTTTTTCAGCGGAGCTATGCCGATGAGCTTGTTGGCTTTGGCAAAGGGGGCACAGTACACTGGCCAATCCTTAATCAGCGACCCGCCCTCAAGCGTCAGCGGGCTGAAATACGAATCCTTTGGCATAACAACCTGTGCGCCCGCCGCTGACGCGGCTTTGCTGATGCCGCTTATTGTAAAACAACTCGCGGGGTCATTTATTGAATTGTCGGTTACTATGACCCTGTTCGCCTTTTTTGCGTAGCATAATTTTACGACCGCGGTGATAACATCGGGATGCGTAGTCGCGCCGAGAATCGGCGGCGTCGCGAAGCCGACATTTGGTTTTATTACGACGACGTCACCTGGCGAGATAAATCGCTCGATACCGCCGAGAAGTTCAATCGCTTTGTTTACGGTTTTTGCCCTGTCCTCGCCTTTGACGATGCTGAGCACCTGCCCGTCTTTACGCGGCACCGAAAAATCAGGCAATCCCTTCGCAAAAGTCCCCGAAAAACCCGCTTCCTCTTTTTTTGCCCCAGGCCCTTTGGGGTCATAAAGCCAGCGAGCGACACCAACGGTAGCGGCAATTGAGGCCGCCGCTTTCGCCCCGCGTATAAGCAATTGCCTTCGAGCGATATTTCTCCAGTTTGGTTCAGTCATTTATTTCCTTCAACCGGCCGATTAAAACTTCCGCTGCCTTTTCTGCCGCCTGTTTGTCATTCGCTTCGTGAACGCCCCCGACAAATATACCCGTCGAAAAGACCATCTCGAAACTCCCGTAAAAATCCACGACCGACGCGCCGGCGGATTTAAGGATTTCGCTGTCAACCGAGATTGCTTTAGCACCGTTAGTTATGAGAAAATCATAATAATTCTTCGCGACTGTTTTCGCCTCATCAGCATTCCTGCGTTTGCTGAAAAATATCGATACCGTTTTGTCGCCCGATTTGTATAGTGCGGAGTAAGCATCGGTAAGGCCATCAAATCCGAAGGCGTTATCAATCTGTAATTTCCAGCTTCCGGCCACCGTGTCTACGACCGGGAAATATCCCAGTTCGGCTATCTTGTCTTTTTCAGTCGGCTTAAATTTGGCGGACAGGTCTTTAGCAATACCTTTCATTCCGTCAACAAGCTCGTTCGATTCGGCTGAGCCAATCATCTCGACATAGTTTTTGCCAAGCGATAAACAAATCGCATTGCCCGCCACGTAGCCAAATGCCGACCCGCCTCGACTCACCAACGAGTCAGGCGAGGCGGGCGCACCGAGGCCACCCAGGTCGGTCGCATCCGCCCTTTTTTGCCTGCTGTAAACCGAAAAGGCGTTTTTGGCGTTGTTCATATCGTAAATGTAAATTTCGAATCCAAGTTCAGAATTGCTTTTGGCGGCGAACCGCTGCGTGTCGAGTTTTATAAAGCCGGCCTCCTGATACATCGGGGCCTTGCCGTCGATTTTCTCGTAAAGGTTATCATTATTATACGTTTCGGCCTTGCCGACAGACGTAAAATCGCCTTGCGATTCCTCCTGCGACGCTATGCCGAACCGGGCCATATTGTAATCTTGCGAAATGATATAGATGCCGACTGCTGTGGCAATCATAATAAGCAAAATCAGCACGCCAACTACGGATTCAATTGTTCTCGCACGACCGGAATATAGATGCATAAAATTCCGCATCCCGCTTTTATCGGGATTGCCCCTAAAAACAGCCAATGATTATACCCCTCGCCGATGCTTATGTCAAATTGCGGAAAGGAAGGGCAGCGGATGGTTGCGATTTGGAGAGGCCGTGGTATCATACCTTGTTTGAAGTTAAATGGAAAACGCCCAATTAGAAACCTTCAAAATATGGGAGTCAAAATTATGTCCGCAAGAACCTTTATATTGCTACTCGCTGTCGCAATGATAACAACAAGTTGTCGCAACGATAACAACAATATTAACAAAACCAATGGTTTTGTTAATATAGATGCGATTGCTGCCTCACCACCCGGCTCAAACCAGCAAGCGGACGCTAACGCCAAACCGCCCTTTCGGCTCGCGATTGCCGGCCTCACCCACGACCACGTTACCGGTCTGCTGAGAGACATTCCGCATCGCAAGGACATTACTCTTGTCGGCATTGCCGAGCCAAACGCCAAACTTGCCGAAAAGTACCACCTTCCACCGTCGATAATTTACACAGACCTCAATAAAATGTTAAATGAAACCAAACCGCAGGCCGTGGTTATCTATACAAGCACCTTCGAACATTTAAAGGTCGTCGAGGCCTGTGCCGCACGTCATATCAATGTGATGATGGAAAAACCGCTGGCCGTCAGCACCGAACAGGCAGCCGCTATTGAACAAACCGCGAAAAAAGGTAATATTCACGTCCTCGTAAATTACTCTACGACATGGCAGCCCGCCAATACTCAGATGAAAGACCTCATCGACCAGAATGCAATAGGCGAGATTCGCAAAATCGTCTTCTATAAAGGCCATCAAGGTCCGAAGGAAATCAAATGCTCGCCTGAATTCCTCAACTGGCTGACCGACCCAAAACTCAACGGCGGCGGCGCTCTTTTTGATTTCGGCTGCTATGGCGCAAATATGGCAACATGGTTTTTGAATAATCAAAAGCCGTTATCCGTAACCGCCGTCAGCCGGCAGACAAAACCGGCCATCTATCCGAAAGTAGATGATGACGCAACCGTCGTAATCGCTTATCCAAAAGCGCAAGTCATTATTATGGCCTCGTGGTCGTGGCCATACGGCAGAGACGATATTGAAATCTACGGAACAGCCGGTTCAATTAAAACCGCCGACGGCAGAAATGTAACTTTGCGCATCGACGGCAAACCAGAAGAAAAAATTGCCGCCAAACCTGTCGAGTCGCCCTACAGTGATTCTTTGACTTATCTGGCCGCGATAGTTAATGGCGGCGTTACGCCTCAGGAGCTGGCGTCTCTCGAAAATAATATGATAGTCACAGAAATTCTTTGCGCCGCCCGCCGCTCCGCGCAATCACAATCGACAATTCAACTGCGATGAAACACCGATAACAGTCAAGGGAAAAAATGGTGATTGATTATTTGCCGGCAGATGGCATAATAATCAGTAATCCTTTATCAATCTGGTTTGGGGAACAAGGCGAAATGTCCAACATATTATGCACAAGCGACGGGGCAACGGTTTGGGGCGTTTTTTTGCTGGCAATTATTGTCATTGGAGCAACAGTCCACCTCCTGAAGGGGCATAAAAGCGCCGGAATAGCTATGTGCCAGATAGTCATCCTCGACGGCGACAGGAGCGGCAACTTCGTCCGGATTGAAAACGCCATAGCCGAGGCCAAACCGAAAGGTGCAGAATTGATATGCTTCCCGGAAGCGACAATGCTTGGCTGGCTCAATTCCGATGCCCATACGAGGGCCTGCACAATTCCGGGGCCGGATTCGGAGCAGCTTTGTGAACTCGCGAAAAAATACGGGATATACCTCTGTATCGGCCTTGAGGAATTTGAAATGGGAAGATTGTTCAACAGCGCCCTTCTCATCGATGACCGGGGACAGATTCTGCTAAAATACCGCCAGGTAAACATCCCGCAAAAATTGATGTCCCCTCCTTATACGGCAGGAAACGAATCCGATATCGCCACAGTGAACACCAAATTCGGCAAGATTGGCCTGCTTATATGCGCAGATACGCACCGTGAGGACATTCTCGACCGGATGGCCGCACTGAAGCCGAACCTGCTTTTAGTGCCTTATGGCTATGCGGAAGAGGAGCAAAACTGGCCTGCACACAGCGAGGAGTTTCATAAGGTGGTTACAGAAGCCGCGAAGCGAACCGGCGCGTCGGTTTTGGGAATCAATCCTGTGGGCAGGATAAGCAGAGGACCGTGGTCAGGCAGGGTCTATGGCGGTAAAAGTGTAGCCGTTGACAAAATGGGCAATATAATAGATACTGCTAAAGACCGCGACAGAGACGTAAAAATCGTGCCGATAACAGCAACAAAATAAGCACCCTGCCGATTCGCAGGCGTATAATAATGATGTTGGGATTGATAAGTGTCGATTTATTACTTATTATGCTGTTTCTGTGGGCTTCGCATAAAATTTAAAGGGAAAACAAAATGATCGAATACGCGCAAAACATTATGGCAATCTCGATGCCGCAGGGCCTGGACTGGGTATGGATTCTTTTAATCGTTCTGGTAATCTTCGGCGGAAGAAAATTGCCGGACCTCGCCAAGAATCTCGGCAAAGGTTTGAGTGAGTTCAAGAAAGGTCTTAACGAGGTCCAGAACGATGTCCAGAATACAAAAGATGATATCGTCAACGAGATAAAAAAAGCCCCAACTAACGACGATTCCAAAAAGACCGTTTGACTCGGCCAAAAATTCGTTCGTTCATTTCCAGGCCTTCGATGAACAGCAAAGCCGATAAATCGACTATTCCGGATACTACAATGTCCCTCGGGGACCACCTCGAAGAATTGCGATTCAGAATTATTTACGCGCTGACGGGGTTCGGCATAGTGGCCGCAATCTGCATGTTCTTCGGCAATTACCTGGTAGCGTTTATCGAGGTGCCCTATATTCAGGCAATGGGACAAAACGCCCGCCTGCAAAGCATAGACCCCGCCGAAGGTTTTATGAGCTATATGGAAATAGCGATGATTGCGGCGTTGGTAATCTCCTCCCCGTGGATTTTTTACCAGTTGTGGAAATTCGTCTCGGTCGGGCTTTACCCTCACGAAAAAAAATACGTTTATATCGCCGTCCCTATGTGCTCCGCACTTTTTATCGCCGGGGCCTTGCTTTTCATCTTCGTAATAGCGCCGGCCACGCTGCGCTTCTTTGTTTATTTCAACGAAGCGTTTCTTAAGGTAAGCTCCAATTTCACGTTTACCAACTACATATCCTTTATGGCAAATATGATGCTTATTTTCGGTCTGTCGTTCCAGACGCCCATAGCCATATTCGTCCTTATCAGGACAGGCATAATGTCAGCCGAGTTTTTCAAAAAATCCAGAAAATACGTGTTTCTCGCGGTCGTCATAATCGCCTCAGCCGTCATACCGGGCAGCGACCCGATTTCGCTGTTCGCTATGGTTATACCGGTATATCTCCTTTTCGAGCTGGGACTATTTTTGAGCTGGCTCTCCGAGAAACACGCCAGGGAACACAAGCAGGACGAATAACACGATAATATGCTGACGCTGATAAATACCAATACGATGCAGCCGGCGATTGCCCCGGTGGGATTGGATTACATCGCCGGGGCTGCCAAAAAGGCAGGTATCGAAGTTGACCTGGTCGATTTGTGCTTAGCCGATAACAAAGATGCGACGCTGCGGGATTATTTCAGCAAACACAATCCCGAACTCATCGGGTTATCGTTCCGCAACGTCGATGACTGCTTCTGGCCAAGCTGCCAGTGGTTTGTGCCGAAACTGGCTGAACAGATAGCGGCAATTCGCAAACTCACCAATGCGCCAATTGTCCTCGGCGGTGTGGGCTTTTCGATTTTCGCACCGCAGATAGTCGAATACACAAAAGCCGACTTCGGCATCCGCGGTGACGGCGAGCAGGCAATAATCGACCTATATGGACAATTGCAGGGACGATGGCAATTCGAAAAGGTCGCGGGCCTGACCTGGTGGGAAGATGAACACGTTCGCACCAATAAGCCGCTCTGGCCTGAGCCGTTGTCGCTGTCCACAAGTCGGGACACAGTCAATAATGTAACCTACTTCAATCGCGGCGGACAACTCGGCATCGAGACCAAACGCGGCTGCGGCCACAATTGTATCTACTGTGCTGACCGGATAAGCAAAGGGACTTTCGTGCGTGTGCGTAAGCCCGCGGAAGTCGCCGACGAAGCGGAAGCACTCCTGGCCAAAGGAATCGACGTGCTGCACATCTGCGATTCTGAATTCAACGTTTCTCGCAACCACGCATACGCGGTCTGCGAGGAATTCGTGCGACGAGGTTTAGGCAACCGATTGAAATGGTACGCTTATATGGCGGTCGTGCCCTTCGACGCAGAGTTGACGGCGATTATGCGAAAGGCCGGCTGCGTCGGCATCGATTTTACCGGCGATTCCGGCTGCGAAGTGATGCTCAAGGCCTATCACCAGAGGCATACAAGACAAGACCTCGCCAATGCCGTTAAGTGGTGCAAAGATAACGGAATCACCGTGATGATTGA